>NZ_JAESPG010000019.1:0-138851 GCF_016756915.1 Pseudomonas sp. HB05 | reverse complement strand
CCCCCCCCCACAAAAGCATCCAGTTGTGTACCTATCTACAACTCCACCTTCACCCAACTCACCGGCTGATCCAGCCAATCGGCGAATTCATCGATGAAGTCCTGCTTGAATCCCGCCTCCAGCCAGTTGTTGAAGATGAAACCCAGGTTGGAGAAAGCGCAGGGTTGCAGGAACAGGAAGCCATTGATGTCATCTTCATGCCCGCATTCAGGGCAGGTGAAGTTATCGGTGCGCCCCGGCATCCAGTCTTCCAGGCTTTCGAACAACGCTTCGCCAATCTCCTTGCGACACTCGGCACAACCAGCTTCCTCGAGAAAGCCCTTGGCCGGTGTATAGATACAGCGCTTGGTGATGATCTCCAGGCCGTTGACCGGTTCGCCGAAAGGCAACGCGTCGGGATGCAGGACCACGTCGCGGGCACCCGGGGCGATGGCATGGGCCATGCGATTGCCGGTGCGTCCGCAGGTGGTCAGTTGTTCTTCGACGATGTTCTTGCGCACCAGCCAACGCACGATCGCCCGGGCCCGAGGCTCGTGGACCGGCAAGGTGGAAATTTTCGGGACGATGATGCTTTGCGAATTCATGGCGAGGCCTGGCGGTTTTCCTGGCGGATCTTATAAAAGGCCGGCAGCTTAATCCCTGGCGGGATCAGGTCAAGCACTCAGGTAGCGCCCGATCAACGCGAGGCCACTGGCGAGCACCAGCCACGTGACCAGGCGCACGAAGGCCTCTCGGGACATTTTCATGGTCAGGCGACGCCCCACCCACAACCCCAGCGCCATGGCCGGCATCAAACACAGCGCCAGTACCAATAAGGGTAGCTCGGCATACACGCCCGCGATGACGAACAGACTCAAGCGTACCACCGTGCTGCAGCTGATCAGCGCACTCTGGGTCGCCTGCGCCGCCTCCTTGGACAAACGGCTGTTCAGGTAGATCGCATACAAAAAGCCGCCACTGCCAAACAGCGCGCCAAACAATCCGCCCACCGTGCCCATGGGGATCGACCACAGCGCCGATAGCTGCGCCGGCCGGGTCTTTATCAACAAGCTGTAGATCGCATAGGCACTGATAAACAGCCCCATCAACAGCAGTAAGAGATCGGACTTGAGATTGAGCAGGAAGATCACGCCCAAGGTGCAACCCACTGCCATGCAGGGCAGCAACCGCAGCAGCTCCGGCCGGGACACCTCCCGGCGCGAAGGCAACAGGTTGCCGAAGGCCGCGACGAAATCCAGCAACACCAGCAACGGGACGATCTTCGACAGGGGCATGAACAACAGCAGGATCGGCGCCGCCACCAGCGCCGTGCCGAACCCGGCGATGCCGAAGACGATGTAGGCCAGGACGATGGCCGAGCCGATCACCAGCCATTGCGTGGGGGCGAATGCCCATTCACCTAGCCACGGTAGAAAATTCATCCGGCACTTCCTTGATGAGGAGAGCGGGGACTTTAGCCAGATGCCGAGGGGGACATCCAGCATTTATATCAACCGATCCGACGCTATCGCGAGCAAGCTCGCTCCCACATAGGGAGTTCAGCGCGACATAAATCCAGTGTGGGAGCGAGCTTGCTCGCGATGCAGGCAACCCGGTCTAATTCTCTGCACACTGTCCGCGAATCCCCTTATCATGCCGCCCATGATTAAAGATCCCTTTGCCCGACTGGGCCTGGACCGCGAGGTCCTGACTGTCAGCCAGCTCAACGGCCGTGCGCGGGTGTTGCTCGAAGACGTGTTCAGCAACATCTGGGTCGAGGGCGAAATCTCCAACCTCGCCCGCCCCGCCTCCGGCCACGTGTATTTCACCCTCAAGGACAGCGGCGCCCAGGTGCGTTGCGCGCTGTTCCGGCAGAACGCCGCGCGGGTGCGCCAGGCCTTGAAGGACGGGCTGGCGGTGAAGGTGCGCGGCAAGGTCTCGCTGTTCGAAGGCCGTGGCGACTATCAACTGATCCTCGACACCGTGGAACCGGCCGGCGATGGCGCCCTGCGCCTGGCCTTCGATGCCCTGAAGGAAAAGCTCAGCGCCGAAGGCCTGTTCAGTGCCGAGCGCAAGGTACCGTTGCCGGCCCATCCGCAACGCATCGGCATCATCAGCTCACCGACGGGCGCGGTGATCCGCGACATCATCAGCGTATTCCGCCGCCGCGCTCCGCAGATTTCCCTGACCTTGATTCCCACCGCCGTACAGGGCCGCGAGGCCACCGCGCAAATCGTCCGCGCCCTGAAACTGGCCGATGCCCGTGGCTTCGACGCGCTGATCCTGGCCCGGGGCGGCGGTTCGCTGGAAGACTTGTGGTGTTTCAACGAAGAAGCCGTGGCCCGGGCCGTGGATGCCTGCGTCACGCCGATCGTCAGCGCCGTCGGCCATGAGACCGACGTGTCCATCAGCGATTTCGTCGCGGATGTGCGCGCGCCGACTCCGTCCGCCGCCGCCGAACTGCTGGCGCCTGATGCCGGCGACCTGGTGCGCCGGGTCGAGAGCCTGCATCGCCGGCTGGTGATGCGCATGCGCGATCGGCTGATGCGCGATCAACTGCGCCTCGAAGGCCTTACTCGCCGCCTGCGTCATCCCGGCGAACGCCTGCGCCAGCAAGCCCAGCGCCTCGATGATCTGGACATGCGCATGCGCCGGGCTTTCGAACGCAACCTCAATACCCGCCGCGAACGGCTGATCCGTCTGGAAACCCGCCTGGCCGGGCAACACCCGGGCCGACAGTTGGCCATGCTGCGCCAACGCCTGGACAGCCTGGCCGAACGCTTGCCCCGGGCCATGCGCGAAGGCCTCAAAACGCGACGCGTGCAATTGCACAACCAGATGCAAACGCTGCACATCGTCAGTCCCCTGGCGACCCTTGGCCGGGGCTACAGCATCCTGCTCGACGAGCGTGGCCATGCGATCCGTAGCGCCGGGCAAACCCAGACCGGCCAGCGATTGACCGCCAAGCTCGGCGAAGGCGAACTGCTGGTGCGGGTCGAAGACAATCACCTGACGCCGGTCACCCTTTCTCTACTGGACTGATTCATGCCGCGATATCTCGCCTCATTGCTCTTGCTGTGCCTGACCTTCAACGCCTACGCCGACAGCTACATCAGCCGCCTGCTGAACAAACCGGTGCCCGGCGGCGTGGCCGTGGTGGACCTGGGCAGCGCGGCCCAGGCGCCGAAAGCCACCTACCAGGGCAAACCGGTGCTGGTGGTCAAGGAACAGCAGAATTGGCTGGCAATTGTCGGCATTCCGCTGACGGTCCAACCCGGCACGCAGCAGATCAGCAGCGGCGGCAGTACCCAGCCCTTCGTGGTCGGCTACAAGAAGTACCCAGAGCAGCACATCACGCTGAAAAACACGCGCCAGGTCAACCCGAACCCGGCGGACCTCAAGCGCATCAACGCCGAGCTCGCGGTGCAGTTGAAGGCCTACCGCAGCTTCAGCCCGAACATTCCCAGTAACCTGTTGCTGGACAAACCGGTCAACGGTCCGCTGTCGAGCAAGTTCGGCGTGCGTCGCTTCTTCAACGGTGAAGAACGCAACCCCCACGCCGGCCTGGACTTCGCCGTGCCCGCTGGCACGCCGATCAAGACCCCGGCCGCCGGCAGGGTGATCCTCACCGGCAATTACTTCTTCAATGGCAACACGGTGTTTGTCGACCATGGCCAAGGCTTCATCAGCATGTTCTGCCACATGTCGAAGATCGACGTGAAGGTCGGCCAGCAACTGGCCCGCGGCGCGGTGGTCGGCAAGGTCGGCGCCACCGGTCGCGCGACCGGGCCGCACATGCACTGGAACGTCAGCCTGAATGATGCGCGGGTGGATCCGGCGATTTTTATCGGTGCGTTTCAACCCTGAGTGTTTGTGGTGAGGCTACTGGCCTCATCGCGAGCAAGCTCGCTCCCACATGGGGATCTCAGTGAACAACATTTGCAATCAGCACAGATCCCCTGTGGGAGCGAGCTTGCTCGCGATGACGGCTGTCGCATCACCGCCTCCTGCGGATTGCCAAGCTAAAAACATCGACGCAATTTCCAGGAACCCATTCCCGAACATGCGCGATTAAATCCCGCAAATCAGTTAAAAAACAGAACTTCTCCCAATTTTCCCCGACTGCTTGCAACCCCCCGCCCACGCGGTTAGGGTTGAAAGCATGAAAACCTCTCACACCCTCATTCAGCTTCGCCAGCACCGCAGCCTGTGCCTCGTCAGCGCACGACTGCCGGGCTGAATCGCGGCACCTCGTCCCGGCTGAACAGCCACCCCATTCGAAACACCGGCAGGCCGCCTTTTTCCGGCCACGACAATAAGGATTCCGCCCATGAGCATGCTCAAAGACCCGTCTTCGAAATACCGCGCGTTCCCGACCATCAACCTGCCGGATCGCACCTGGCCGTCGAAGACCATCACCGCCGCGCCGATCTGGTGCAGTTCCGACCTGCGCGATGGCAACCAGTCGCTGATCGAGCCGATGGACGCAGTCAAGAAGCTGCGCTTCTGGAAGACCCTCGTTGCAGTAGGCGTGAAGGAAATCGAAGCATCGTTCCCAGCGGCGTCGCAGACCGACTTCGATTTCGTGCGCACCCTCATCGAAGAAGGCCACATCCCGGACGACACCACCATCCAGGTGCTGACCCAGGCCCGTGAAGACCTCATCGCCCGCACCTTCGAATCCTTGCGTGGCGCGAAGAAGGCCATCGTCCACCTGTACAACGCCACCTGCCCGTCGTTCCGCCGCATCGTGTTCAACCAGGACAAGGAAGGCGTGAAGGAAATCGCGGTGAACGCGGCCAAGCTGTTCGTCAAATACGCCGCCCAGCAGCCGGAAACCCAGTGGCAGTTCGAATACTCGCCAGAAACCTTCAGCGCCACCGAGCTGGAGTTCGCCAAGGAAGTCTGCGACGCCGTGATCGAAGTGTGGAACCCGACGCCTGAGCGCAAGGTGATCCTCAACCTGCCGGCCACCGTGGAAGTCGCCACCCCGAACATCTACGCCGACCAGATCGAGTGGTTCCACCGCAACATCACTCGTCGTGACAGCGTGCTGATCAGCCTGCACACCCACAACGACCGTGGCACCGGCGTGGCCGCTACCGAACTGGGCCTGATGGCCGGCGCCGACCGTGTCGAAGGCTGCCTGTTCGGCAACGGCGAACGCACCGGTAACGTCGACTTGGTGACCGTGGCGCTGAACCTCTACACCCAGGGCATCAACCCTGAACTGGATTTCTCCGACATTGACGGCGTGCGCAAAGTGGTCGAAGAGTGCAACCAGATTCCGGTGCACCCACGTCACCCGTACGTCGGCGACCTGGTTCACACCGCCTTCTCCGGTTCGCACCAGGACGCCATCCGCAAGGGCTTTGCCCAGCAGAAACCGGACACCCTGTGGGAAGTGCCGTACCTGCCGATCGACCCGGCCGACATTGGCCGCAGCTACGAGGCAGTGATTCGTGTGAACAGCCAGTCGGGCAAGGGCGGCATCGCCTACCTGCTGGAACAGGAATACGGCATCAGCCTGCCGCGTCGCATGCAGATCGAGTTCAGCCAGGTGGTGCAGCGCGAGACCGATCGCCTGGGCCTGGAGATGACCGCCCAGCAGATCCATGCCTTGCTGCAGCGTGAATACCTGCAAGCCAACACCCCGTACGCGCTGGTCAGCCATCGCCTGCAGGAAGAAAACGGCAACAGCGCCGTGGAAGTGGAAGTGGCAAGCAAGGGCCAGGGCGAAACCAACCTGCACTGGCGCGGCCGAGGCAACGGCGCCCTGGAAGCGCTGGTGGCCGGCCTGCCGATTCCGGTGGAAATCATGGACTACAACGAGCACGCCATCGGCGCCGGCACCAATGCCAAGGCCGCGGCGTACATCGAACTGCGGGTCAACGGCGAGCGTGCGGTGCACGGCGTGGGCATCGATGAAAACATCACCACGGCGAGCTTCAAGGCACTGTTCAGCGCACTGAACCGCTCGCTGAGCCAGCCGGAAGCCAAGGCGGCTTGATCCAAGGCTGAAATGCAAAAAGGCCCTGGGGTGTGAACCCTGGGGCCTTTTTGTTTGGCTGATGGTTTTGTGTGGCCTGTTCCGGCCCCTTCGCGAGCAAGCCCGCTCCCACAATGGATCTGCTGCGAGAACAAACTCTGTGCCTGGCAGAAATCTCCTGTGGGAGCGGGCTTGCTCGCGAAGGGGCCCTTTCAGACGACCAAAATGTCAGGCATGGGTATCGATCGAAACAGTCATCGCCTGCAACAGCGCAGCCTGCAGGGTCTGCAAGGTCGCCTGGGTTGCCATGATCTGGGTCTGGATCGCCATGGCTTCCTGGGATTTCTGCTCCTGATCGGCCTGGCTTTTCTGCACGCGGGCCAACTGGGCTTGCTGTTCGGCCAGCAGCTTCTCGGTCCGCTCGATCTGCTTCTTCAACTGCTCGATGACGTCGCTGGCGCCGCTGCTGCCGCCTGCACCGGCGATGTTCGCACCGCTGGTGTCGACTTTCAGTGCCTTGTCTTTGTCTTCGTTGCTGTCAGTCGGTGTCACCGGACTGACCGCCTTCTCTTCCTCAGCCCCGCGAATGGAGACTTTTGGAGCTGACAGCGGATAAGGGTTTACGGTCGTTGCGCTGATACTGGTCATAGAGACTCCTCCTTGGCTGACCGGTTATCGGCACGCAACAGCGCTTCTTGAGGCTGAATCGTTTCAATAAATAAACTCGAAACGGTCGGCGTCCAGGTTGGCCGGAAACCGCGTGCGATAAGCTGCCAGGTCCGCCGCGCTCAGGCACACGGTGAACACTCCGTCGGCTTCGCCAGCGCTGAGCAGGGTTTCGCCCTGGAAGTCCAGCACCTGGCTGTCGCCGGTATAGGCGAAGCCCTTGCCGTCAGTGCCGATCCGGTTAACCGCCGCTACGTAGCACAGGTTTTCGATGGCCCGCGCCGGCAGAAGCCGGTTCCAGTGATGGCGCCGGGCGCCCGGCCAGTTGGCGGTATACAGCAACAGGTCAGTGTCCTCGGCGTCGCGACTCCATGCAGGGAAGCGCAGGTCGTAGCAGATCAACGGGCGAATCCGCCAGCCCTTGAGCTCGAACAGCACCTGCTGGTCGCCCGGTGTGTAGTGGTTATGCTCGCCCGCCATGCGGAACAGATGGCGCTTGTCGTAATGCAGCACTTCGCCGTCCGGCCGCGCCCACAGCAAGCGATTGCGATGGCTGCCATCGGCGGCCTGGACGATCACGCTGCCGGTGATTACCGCATCCAGTTTCGCCGCCTGGTCCTTGAGCCACTTGCTGGCGGGTCCGTTTTCAGGCTCCGCCAGGGTCTCGGATTCCATGGAAAAACCGGTGGTGAACATTTCCGGCAGGATGATCAAGTCCGCCCCGCGCGCCTGCTCAAGCAACGCGTCGAAATGCTCCAGGTTGGCCCGGCGGTCGTGCCAAGCCAAGGTGGTCTGGATCAAGGCGACGTTCAGGTTGGGCAAGGCGCTCAGATCACGCATAGTTTTTCCGCCGCTTCGCGCAGCGTCTCCTCGCGCTTGGCAAAGCACAAGCGCACCAGGCGCTGGCCCTGCGGCGGGTTCTGGTAGAAGACCGAAATCGGAATGGTCGCCACGCCGTGTTCACGGGTCATCCACAGCGCCATGTCGACGTCATTGAGGTCCGGGCGGATCTGCGAGTAATCGACCAGTTGGAAGTAAGTGCCGGCGACGCGCTTGAAGCTGAACCGCGACGGCGCCAGCAGATCGCAGAACAGGTCGCGCTTGGCCTGATAGAAGCCTGGCAATTCATCGACATGTTCGGGGTGCTCGACCATGTAGTCGGCCAACGCATACTGCAATGGCGTCACGCCGCAGAAGCTGACGTACTGATGCACCTTGCGCAGCTCCGCCGTCAGGGCCGCAGGCGCGACGACGTAGCCGGTTTTCCAGCCCGTGACGTGGTAGGTCTTGCCGAACGAACTGACCACGAAGGCGCGGCGATACAGTTCCTCATGGGCAAGTACGCTGACATGAGGCACGCCGTCGAATACCAGGTGCTCGTAGACTTCGTCGCTGATCAGGTAGATGTCGCGATCACGGATCAAGGCCGCCAATTGGTCCAGCTCGGCGCGGCTGATCAACGCTCCGCTGGGGTTGTGCGGCGTGTTGAGGATGATCATGCGCGTGCGCGGGCTCAGGGCTTCGCCGAGCTTCTGGAAATCGATGGCGAAATCGTCCAGGCCCAGTGGCACATGCACGCAACGCCCGCCGGCCAGTTGCACGGAAGGCTCGTAGCTGTCGTAGGCTGGGTCGAAGACGATGACTTCGTCGCCACTGTTAACCACCGCCGCAATAGCGCAGAAAATCGCCTGGGTCGCGCCTGGGGTCACGGTGACTTCCTGATCGGCATCGACGCTGGCGCCATAGCTGCGGGCGATCTTCGCCGCGATCTGCTGGCGCAGCACCGGCAGGCCGGTCATGGGCGAATATTGGTTGTGGCCTTGGGCAATGTGCCGGCCGACCGCATCGCGCAGGGCCTGCGGGCCATCGAAATCGGGAAACCCCTGGGACAGGTTCAGCGCGCCGGTCTGTGCGGCGAGCTGTGACATCTGGGTGAAAATCGTGATGCCGACGTTCGGCAACTTGCTGGTGATCATCGAGGGTTCCCTGGGTCTGCACCCGGCTCTGGTGCGGCGCGGGAGAGGTCGAGGATAGCCCAATCGCCGGGCATGAAAAAGGGTGCCCGTGGGCACCCTCTTCAATGCATCTCGTCGCAGAACCTGTGGCGAGGGGATTTATCCCCGCTGGGTTGCGCAGCAGCCCTAGAACCCAACAACTCGGTATATCAGGCGTATTGAGTTGCCTGTCTTGGGGCTGCTTCGCAGCCCAGCGGGGATAAATCCCCTCGCCACAGGGTTCGGCGCGCTGCATCGACAATCAGCGCTTGTCGCGGCGCTTCTTGTCGGCCTTCTTGTGGTGCGACATCAAGCGGCGCTTCTTGTTGACCTGGCGGTCGGTGAGCGTGTTCTTGTTGCCTTCGTACGGGTTCTCGCCGCCCTTGAACTCGATGCGGATCGGGGTGCCGACCAACTTCAGGACGCGACGATAAGTGTTCTCCAGATAGCGAACGTACGACTTGGGCACTTTCTCGATCTGGTTGCCGTGGATCACAATGATCGGCGGGTTGGCGCCACCCAAGTGGGCGTAGCGCAGCTTGATCCGACGATTGTTGACCATCGGTGGCGCGTGCTCGCCAACGGCGTCTTCGAGGATCTGGGTGAGGCGGTTGGTCGGCCAGCGGGTGACCGCCGACTTGAACGAGTTCTGCACCGAAGCGTAGAGGTTGCCCACGCCCGTGCCGTGCAGGGCCGAGATGAAGTGGATGTCGGCGAAGTCGACGAAGAACAGCCGGCGCTGCAATTCGACCTTCACGTAATCCCGTTCGCTCGGCGTCATGCCGTCCCACTTGTTGATCGCGATGACCAGCGCACGCCCGGCTTCCAGGGCAAAGCCCAGCAGGTTCAGGTCGTGATCCACCACGCCTTCGCGGGCGTCCATCACGAAGATCACCACGTTGGCGTCCTTGATCGCCTGCAGCGTTTTCACCACGGAGAACTTTTCGACTTCTTCGTGGATCTTGCCGCGCTTGCGCACACCGGCGGTGTCGATCAGCGTGTACTTCTCTTCGTTACGCTCGAAGGGGATGTAGATGCTGTCGCGGGTGGTGCCGGGCTGGTCGTAGACGATGACCCGGTCTTCGCCGAGCATGCGGTTGACCAAGGTCGACTTGCCGACGTTCGGGCGACCGATGATCGCGATCTTGATCCCGTCTTTTTCGCTCGGGCCCGGAATGCGCTTGGCTTCCTCACCCTCGGCAACGATTTCTTCCTCGCCTTCTTCCGGCTCGTCTTCGTCATCCTTGGGGAAATCCGCCAGGGCGATTTCCAGCATCTGGGTGATGCCGCGTCCGTGGGCACCGGCGATCGGGATCGCCTGGCCCATGCCCAACGGCGCGAACTCGGCGCGGGCCATGTCCGGGTCGATGTTGTCGACCTTGTTGGCGACCACGTAGGAACGCTTGTTACGCTTGCGCAAATGCTCGGCGATCATCTGGTCGGCGGCGGTAAAACCGGCCTTGGCGTCTACCAGGAACAGCACCACATCGGCTTCTTCGATGGCGAGCAGAGACTGCTCGGCCATTTTTTCGTCCATGCCGTGTTCATCACCGGAGATGCCGCCGGTGTCGACCAGAATATAGGTACGCCCTTGCCACTTGGCCTCACCGTATTGGCGATCACGGGTCAGACCGGACAAGTCGCCGACGATGGCGTCGCGAGTCCTGGTCAGGCGGTTGAACAAGGTGGACTTGCCGACGTTCGGTCGGCCCACCAGGGCGATTACGGGAACCATGCGGCTCTCCACTTCGTTATTTCAGAAAATACAAAAGCCGCTGCGAGGCAGCGGCTGGTGCTCGGGGCCAACCTGTAGGAGCGGGCTTGCTCGCGAATGCGCTGGCCCAATGAGATGGATGTCAACTGATCCACCGCTTTCGCGAGCAAGCCCGCTCCCACATGAATGAAGCCGCTTGGGAATTAACCCAAGCATAGTCTTACTTGATGGTCAGGGCTTCCAGTTTGCCGCTGTTGCCATACACATAAATCATGCTGCCCACCACCAGCGGACGGGCACGCAGGCCGTCGCTGTCGATGCGCTCACGGCCGACGAAACGACCGTCCACCTGGCTGAGCAGGTGCAGGTAACCTTCCAGGTCACCCACTGCAACGTAGCTGGAGAACACTTCCGGGGCCGACAGTTGACGACGGGCCAGGGAATCGTTGCTCCACAACGCGGTGGTGGAACGTTCATCGACGCCTTCGACCGTGCCCGAGGACAGGCTCACATAGACGCTGCCAAAACCCTGGGCGACACCGGCGTAGCTGGAAGCATCGCGCTGCCACAGCACGCGACCGCTTTCCAGGTCCAGCGCCGCGACGCGACCCTGGTAGCTGGCGACATACAGCGTACCGCCGGACAGCAACAAGCCGCCGTCGATGTCGACTACACGTTCCAACTCCGAACGACCTTGAGGGATCGCTACACGCTGCTCCCAGACTGGCACGCCATTGGAAATGTCCAGGGCAACGACTTTACCGGTCGACAAGCCAGCCACCGCGAGGCGGTTGGTGACGATCGGCGCACTGGTGCCGCGCAAGGTCAGTACCGCCGGGGTGCTGTCATACAACCAGCGCTGGTTGCCGGTGGCGGCATCCAGGCCGATCAGGCGGTCATCCTGGGTCTGGACCACGACCACGTCGCCGTTGGTGGCGGGCGGTGCGAGGACTTCACTGGTCACGCGGGCGCGCCATTTCTCTTCACCGCTGCTCGCGTCCAGGGCGACGATCTCACCCTTGAGCGTGCCGATCATGACCAGCCCGTAACCCACGCCAACGGCGCCGGACACAGGCAGTTCGAGATCTTTCTCCCACTTCACGTCGCCGTTCATGCGATCCATGGCCATGACGACGCCGGTGACGTCGCCGGCATAAATGGTGTCGCCGTCGATGGCCGGCACCAGCATGTTGTAGGTTTCACCCTGGCCATCACCGATGGAACGGCTCCATTGCTTCTGCAGAACGACTTCTTCTTTGAAGTCGGTCAGTTCGGCCGGAGGCAGTTCTTTCTTGCTGTTGCTGCTGCAACCCGCGGCCAGAATGGCCAGGGCCAGCAATGCTGCATGTTTCCAACGGATCACGTCACGCATCCCCTTTGGCCAGGTCGTCCAGCTTGATTTGCAGGCCACCGACCGCGGCTTCATCCGACAGCGCAGCCTTGGCTTTTTGGTAGGCCGCATGGGCCTCATCGGCACGGCCCAGCTGTACCAGCAGGTCGCCCTTGAGTTCTTCGCGAGTCGCCAGGAACGCCTTGTCGGCGTCGCCGTCGAGCAGCTTCAAGGCGTCTTCGGTCTTGTTCTGTGCCGCCAGCACCTGTGCCAGGCGCTGACGTGCGACTTCGCCCAAGGTCGGGTTGGCCGGCTTGTCGACGATCGCTTTCAGCTCGGTGGCCGCATCGTCCAGCTTGCCGCTGTCTACCGCGACCTTGGCCACGAACAGGCTGCCGTACTGGGCGTAGGCGGTACCGCCGAACTCTTTGTTCAGCTTGCCGGCCAGGTCCGCCACGCGTGCCGCGTCAGGCTTGCCGTCCGGGGTCAGGGTGGTTTCCAGCAATTGCTGGTAGAGCATCGAGGCGCCTTGCGACTGGTTGCTCTGGTATTTCTGGTAGGCCTGCCAGCCGAACACGATGACCAGCGCCAACAGGCCGCCAGTGACCAGCGGCTTGCCGTTGCGCGTCCACCAGTCCTTCAAATCCGCCAGCTGTTCATCTTCGGTACTCGACACCCCAATACTCCTTAATCGCTAAATCGGCTGTTTGACAGCTTCAACCCTGCACGACGCAGGTGGCCAGGTGTGCAGCAAGCGCATCCCAGGCAATGCTTTGTTGTTCGCCCTGGCCACGCAGGGGTTTGAAACCTACCACTTGTTGGGCCAGTTCGTCGTCACCGAGGATCAATGCGTACAGCGCACCGCTCTTGTCGGCCTTCTTGAATTGGCTCTTGAAGCTGCCGGCACCGGCGTTGACCTGCAGGCGCAGGTTGGGCAACTGGTCGCGAACCCGCTCGCTCAACGACAGGGCGGCCAGCTCGGCAGCCTCGCCAAAGGCGCACAGGTAGACGTCGACCTGACGGGACAGCTCTTCAGGCACCTTGTCCAGCGCCTCAAGCATCAATACGAGGCGCTCGATGCCCATGGCAAAGCCCACGCCGGGGGTCGGCTTGCCGCCCATCTGCTCCACCAGCCCGTCGTAGCGGCCGCCGGCACACACGGTGCCCTGGGCGCCGAGCTTGTCGGTGACCCATTCGAAGACGGTCTTGCTGTAGTAGTCCAGGCCGCGAACCAACTTCGGGTTGATCACGTAGGGGATTCCCACGGCGTCGAGGCGAGCCTTCAGCCCTTCGAAGTGCGCACGGGACTCGTCGTCGAGGTAGTCGGCCATTTTCGGCGCGTCCACCAGGATCGCCTGGGTTTCCGGATTCTTGGTGTCGAGCACGCGCAGCGGGTTGGTCTTCATGCGGCGCTGGCTGTCTTCATCCAGCTTGTCCACGTGCGCGGAGAGAAAATCCACCAACGCTTCGCGGTAGCGACCGCGGGATTCACTGGTGCCCAGGCTGTTGAGCTCGAGCTTGACCGCATCACGCAGCCCCAGCTCGCCCCACAGGCGCCAGGTCATGACGATCAGCTCGGCGTCGATGTCCGGCCCCTCGAGGTTGAACACCTCGAGACCGATCTGGTGGAACTGGCGATAACGGCCTTTCTGCGGGCGCTCGTGGCGGAACATCGGGCCAACGTACCAGAGCTTCTGCACCTGGCCGCCGCCGGTGATGCCGTGCTCGAGCACTGCACGCACACAGGCCGCCGTGCCTTCGGGGCGCAGGGTCAGGGAATCGCCGTTGCGGTCGTCGAAGGTGTACATCTCTTTTTCGACGATGTCGGTGACTTCACCAATGGAGCGTTTGAACAGCTCGGTGAACTCGACGATCGGCATGCGGATCTGCCGATAACCGTAGTTATCCAGCAAACGCGCCACGGTGCCCTCGAAATAACGCCACAGGGGCGTCTGCTCGGGCAGGATGTCGTTCATGCCACGAATGGCTTGCAGAGACTTGCTCACATGTATTCCTTAATCTTGCGACTTAACCGCGCGCGATGACCGCTGCGTCGGCTTCGACCTTTTCGGCCGCCTTCTGGCGAATCAGCCGTTCCAGCTCATCCACCAGATTGTCATTCGTCAGTTTCTGCGACGGCTTGCCGTCGATGTAAATCAGGTTCGGTGTACCGCCAGTCAGGCCGATATGGGCCTCCTTGGCTTCGCCAGGCCCGTTGACCACGCAGCCGATCACCGCGACATCCAGCGGCACCAGCAGGTCTTCGAGGCGCCCTTCCAGTTCGTTCATGGTCTTGACCACATCGAAGTTCTGCCGCGAGCAACTCGGGCAGGCGATGAAGTTGATGCCACGGGAACGCAGGTGCAGGGACTTGAGAATGTCGTAGCCGACTTTCACTTCCTCGACCGGGTCAGCCGCCAACGAGATGCGGATGGTATCGCCAATCCCCTCGGCGAGCAGCATACCGAGGCCGACGGCGGATTTCACCGTACCCGAACGCAACCCACCGGCTTCGGTGATGCCCAGGTGCAATGGCTGGACAATTTCCTTGGCCAGCAGGCGGTAGGCTTCGACGGCCATGAACACGTCGGACGCCTTCACGCTGACCTTGAAGTCCTGGAAATTCAGGCGTTCGAGGTGTTCCACATGGCGCAGGGCCGACTCCACCAGCGCGGCTGGGGTCGGTTCGCCGTATTTCTTCTGCAGGTCTTTTTCCAGGGAACCGGCGTTCACGCCGATGCGGATCGGGATGCCGCGGTCGCGGGCGGCATCGACCACGGCACGAACACGGTCTTCGCGACCGATATTGCCCGGGTTGATGCGCAGGCAATCGACACCCAGCTCGGCCACGCGCAAGGCAATGCGGTAGTCGAAATGAATGTCGGCCACCAACGGGACCTTGACCAGTTGCTTGATCTTGCCGAACGCCTCGGCGGCGTCCATGTCCGGCACGGAGACACGCACGATGTCGACGCCGGCGGCTTCCAGGCGGTTGATCTGCGCGACCGTGGCGGCCACGTCATTGGTGTCGCTGTTGGTCATGCTCTGCACAGCGATTGGCGCATCGCCGCCCACGGGCACGTTACCGACCCAGATTTTCCGGGATTCGCGACGCTTGATTGGAGATTCGCCGTGCATGACTTATTGACCCAACTTCAGGCGAGCGGTCTCGCCACTGGTGAACGGAGCGATGTCGACCGGCTGGCCGTTGTAGCTGACCTGCGCGCCACGGGCATAACCCAGGCGTACGGCAAACGGTGGCTTGCCGTTGACAGACGCGCTGTCGCCCTTGCGCTTGAGGCCACTGAACAGGACTTTGCCGTTGCCATCGGTGATCTGCGTCCAGCAATCGGCGGTGAACTGGATCTGGACCTGGCCGTCACCCGCCGCCGGGGCCGCTGGAGCAGCGGGTACCGCCGGAGTCGCCACGGCAGGTGCTGGCGTGGCAGGCGCAGGAGTAGCAGGCGCTGTCGGAGTGCTGCCAGCATGGGCCGGAGGAGCAGGCGCCGCCGGAGTGCTGCCGGCATGGGCCGGAGCCGTTGGCGCTGCAGGCGTGGGAACAGGCGCCTGCGCGGCTGGGGCGGCTGGCTCGGTGCCGGCAGCGGTATCGGCCTCGGCGCCATCCTGGCCCTGGGGCAACGCCAGTGCGGTTTCGCCTTCAGCCTGGCCTTCGGCAACGGCCTGGTCTTCCGGCTCGTCCAGCGGATGGATCTGGGTGGTGCCGTCGGCGCCTTCGACTTCGACGTGCTCGGTGTTCATCGCAACCGGTTCCTTGGTACGCAAGGACGCCTGGTCCTGCCACCAGACAAAACCGCCACCGATCACCGCGATCAGCAGCAACAGGCTGACGATGCGCAGAATGGTGTGGGAAACACGCACGGGCTCTTCGATACGGCCCAGGCTGTGCACGTTGCTGCCCTGGGCGTCGGAACCGGTGTATTGGTCGAACTGCTGGACCAGCACGGTCTGGTCCATGCCGAGCAATTTGGCATAGGCGCGGATGTAGCCCCGGGCGAAGGTATGCCCTGGCAATTTGTCGAACGCGCCGGCTTCCAGATTGCTCAGGGAAGTCACGGTAAGATTGAGCTTGTGGGCCACTTCGGCCAGCGACCAACCATTGCTTTCGCGGGCTTGACGCAGGGTCTCACCGGGATTTACGCGAGTCGCTGCTACAACTTCGGGATGCGCCGCTTTCATCATTGCTCCGACAGGTATTGCTGATATTCCGGCGTACCGGGATAGAGTCTTTTGAGTTGCAGGCCGTAACTGGCAGCCTTGTCGCGATCTTCAAACACATGTGCCAGCCGAACGCCGAGCAATAGACTACGTGCATTTTGTTCGCTCAGCAGGCTAAAACGCTCGTAATAGTCACGCGCGGGCACATAATGCCTGTCTTCGTAAGACAACTCAGCCATTTCCAGCAATGCACGCGGTTGTTGGCGGTTGAGCCGCAGCGCCTTCTCAAGCTGCTGGCGGGCCAGGTCGCGCTGGCCGAGTTTCGCGGCCGTCATGCCGAGGTTCTCGAAAACCCGCGAACGCTCGGGATAAAGGGTATCGGCGGCCGCTTGCTCGAAACGTTCGTAGGCGTCCTTGTAACGGGCCTGTTCGTAAAGAAAACTGCCGTAGTTGTTCAGGATACGGGCATCTTTTGGCCGGGCCGACAACGCCTTGCGAAAATGCTCGTCAGCCAGCTCCGATTCCAGCTCGGCCTGGAACACCAGCGCCAGCGCCGCATTGGCATCGGCGTCGGAGCTGTCCAGTTCCAAAGCTTTCTTGAGGGGCACCTTGGCCCGCTCGGTCATGCCCTGCTGCAGATAGCCGATGCCCAGTTGCACATAGGCCTGGCGGGCTTCGTCGCGCCCTTTGCTGGTCTTCATCGGGTTGTAGTCACCCGACAGGACACAACCGGAACAGAGACCGGCCAGCAGCAAAACGAGCGCGAAGCGCAGGGACATAGAGTTCCTCTCTTAGTGACTGTTCGCAGCGTTCTGCACTGCATCGTCGGTGGCGTTCAGTTCGCGCACGGCGATGTAGCGTTCGCTGCGACGGGTGCGATCCAGCACCTGTCCTACCAATTGGCCACACGCGGCGTCGATGTCTTCGCCGCGAGTCGTGCGCACGGTGACGTTGAAGCCAGCGTGATGTAGCTGATCCTGGAAGCGACGAATCGCGTTGTTGCTCGGACGCTCGTAACCGGAATGCGGGAACGGGTTGAACGGGATCAGGTTGATCTTGCACGGGATGTTCTTGAGCAGCTCGATCATCTCGACCGCATGTTCAACCTTGTCGTTCACATCCTTGAGCAGGGTGTACTCGATGGTCAGCACGCGTTTCTCGCCCAACGCCGACATGTAGCGCTGGCAGGATTCGAGCAGCATCTTAAGCGGATATTTCTTGTTGATCGGCACCAATTGGTTACGCAATGCGTCATTGGGTGCGTGCAACGACAGCGCCAGGGAGACGTCGATGTGCTTGGCCAGCTCATCGATCATCGGCACCACGCCGGAGGTAGACAGGGTCACGCGGCGCTTGGAAATGCCGTAGCCCAGGTCATCCATCATCAAATGCATGGCGGAGACGACGTTGTCGAAGTTCAGCAGCGGCTCACCCATGCCCATCATCACCACGTTGGTGATGGCACGGTCGACGGTTGCCGGGACGCTGCCAAAGGATTTGTTGGCAATCCACACCTGGCCGATCACTTCGGCGGCGGTGAGGTTGCTATTGAAGCCTTGCTTGCCGGTGGAGCAGAAACTGCAATCCAGGGCACAGCCTGCCTGGGACGAAACGCACAAGGTGCCGCGCTTGCCCTGGGGGATGTAGACGGTCTCGACGCAGCTGCCGGACGCCACGCGCACCACCCATTTACGGGTGCCGTCGCTGGAAATGTCCTGGCTGACCACTTCGGGGCCGCGAATCTCGGCAACAGCCTTGAGCTTTTCGCGCAGGGCCTTGCCGACATTCGTCATGGCGTCGAAGTCGTCGACGCCAAAGTGGTGAATCCATTTCATCACCTGGCCGGCACGGAAACGCTTCTCCCCGATCGAGTCGAAGAATTTCTCCATTTCCGGCTGGGTCAGGCCCAACAGGTTGGTTTTGCCGTTCGATGTAGTCATGGATTCACCTTCACTCAAAAGCCTGGGCTTAGCGAGTGGTTACTTCAGTAGCGGAGAAAAAGTAAGCGATTTCGCGAGCAGCGGCGGCTTCGGAGTCCGAACCGTGGACGGCGTTGGCGTCGATGGATTCAGCGAAGTCAGCACGGATGGTGCCAGGAGCAGCTTCTTTAGGGTTGGTAGCGCCCATCAGCTCACGGTTGCGAGCGATGGCGTTTTCGCCTTCCAGCACCTGAACGACAACCGGACCGGAAGTCATGAAGGCAACCAGCTCACCGAAGAAACCGCGCTCGCTGTGCTCAGCGTAGAAGCCTTCGGCTTCGGCTTTGGACAGTTGCTTCATTTTCGAAGCTACAACGCGCAGGCCAGCGTCTTCGAAGCGGGTAACGATCTTGCCGATCACGTTTTTAGCAACGGCGTCAGGCTTGATGATGGAGAAAGTACGTTGAACAGCCATGGTGTAACTCCAGAAACGGTAATTTGCGAAAAATTAAACCCGCGAATTATACGCGGGTTCAGGGGTATTGCCTAACCTGCCGGGTCGATCAGTCGATTTCGTCGATCCAGAGCTGTTGGACAGCCTCCAGGACCTTCTCGCCACAACGGCCAGAGGTGTTGTCGAAATCGGGTAATTCCATGATCCAGCGCTGCAAATCGACAAAATTCACAGCCTTCGGGTTCACGTCCGGCTTGGCTTCGGCCAGTTCTTCTGCGATGCGTTGTACATCAGTCCAACCATAGCTCATGACAGTATCACCATCAGTGCGGCGCTTCGGCCGCATGGTTAAGCGAATATTTCGGAATCTCGACGGTCAGGTCTTCGGTGCCGACGATGGCTTGGCAACCCAGGCGCGATTGCGCTTCCAGGCCCCAGGCCCGATCGAGGAAATCTTCCTCCAGTTCGTCCGCTTCTTCCAGCGAGTCGAACCCTTCGCGAATGACGCAATGGCAGGTCGTGCAAGCGCAGACGCCGCCACAGGCACTTTCCATCTCGATATGGTGCTCATGGGCCAGCTCGAGAATCGAAATTCCGGGCTCAGCCTCCACGACCATGCCCTCCGGACAGAACTTCTCGTGGGGCAGAAAAATCACCTGCGGCATCAGTTATTCCTCGATTTCATTCAGGTTGCGCCCCGCCAGGGCGGCTTTCACCGTCGAGTCCAGGCGGCGGGCAGCAAAGGCATCGGTGACTTGCGACAGACGCTTGGTCTGCTGCTCGATGGCATAACCATCGGTGCCCTTGATCAATTCGGAGAGTTCTTGCATCTGCATTTCGATGACCATGCGCTCTTCGGCGTCAAGCAGGCGCTCGCCATCGGCTTCGAGAGCGGCCTGCACGGCTTCGACCAGGCGCTGGCCGTCAACCTGCTGCTCGCGCAGCACACGGGCGACCTTGTCGTCGCTGGCGTGCTGGAAGGAATCCTTGAGCATCTTGGCGATTTCACCGTCGGTCAGGCCATAGGAAGGCTTGACCTGGATGCTCGCTTCCACGCCCGAACCCAGTTCGCGAGCGGAAACGTTGAGCAGACCGTCGGCATCGACCTGGAAGGTCACGCGGATCTTCGCCGCACCGGCGACCATGGCCGGGATGCCGCGCAATTCGAAGCGGGCCAGGGAACGGCAGTCGCTGATCAGCTCACGCTCACCTTGCAGCACGTGGATCATCATGGCCGACTGGCCGTCTTTATAAGTGGTGAAGTCCTGGGCGCGGGCAACGGGGATGGTGGTGTTGCGCGGGATGACCTTCTCCATCAGGCCGCCCATGGTTTCCAACCCCAGGGACAACGGGATCACGTCGAGCAACAGCAGTTCGCCGCCGTCGCGCTTATTGCCGGCCAGGGTATCGGCCTGGATCGCGGCGCCGATGGCGACCACCTGGTCCGGGTCGATTTCGGTCAGTGGCTGGCGGCCAAAGGCTTCGGCAACGGCTTCGCGAACCCGAGGCACGCGGGTCGAACCCCCGACCATGACCACGGCCTTGACGTCTTCGAGCTCTACGCCGGAATCGCGCACGGCACGGCGGCAGGCCTTGAGGCTGCGGGCGACCATGGGTTCGATCAGGGCATCGAAGGCTTCGCGGGTCAGCGCCGCTTTCCACTCGCCATAAACGACTTCAACCGTGTTGGCGTCGGTCAAGGCTTCCTTGGCGGCGCAGGCAGTTTGCAGCAGGTGGCGTTGCGCACCCGGGTCGAGGTCGGCGGAGAGGCCCGCTTGCTCGATGATCCAGCCCGCGATGGCATGGTCGAAGTCATCGCCGCCCAGGGCACTGTCGCCGCCGGTGGCCAGGACTTCGAAAACACCGCCAGTCAGGCGCAGAATCGAAATATCGAACGTACCGCCGCCCAGGTCGTAGATCGCGACGAGGCCTTCGGCGTGCTGATCGAGGCCGTAGGCAACGGCCGCTGCTGTCGGCTCGTTAAGCAGGCGCAGCACGTTCAGGCCGGCGAGCTTGGCGGCGTCCTTGGTGGCTTGGCGCTGAGCGTCGTCGAAATAGGCCGGCACCGTGATCACCGCCCCCACCAGTTCACCGCCCAACGCCGCTTCGGCACGTTGGCGCAGGACTTTCAGGATGTCAGCGGAAACCTCTACCGGGCTTTTCGGGCCCTGGACGGTTTCGATGAACGGCATATGGGATTCGCCACCGACGAAGCGGTACGGCAATTGATCGCCCAGTTGCTTGACGTCGGACAGACCACGACCCATCAAGCGCTTGACCGAGACAATGGTATTCAGGGGATCGGTGGCGGCGGCCAGCTTGGCCGACTCGCCCACTTCAACGCGGTCGGCGTGATAACGCACGGCGGACGGCAGGATCACCCGTCCCTGCTCGTCGGCCAGCGGTTCGGAAAGACCGCTGCGCAAGGCAGCGACCAGGGAATTGGTGGTACCCAAGTCGATCCCGACAGCCAGGCGACGCTGGTGCGGTTGTGGACTTTGGCCGGGTTCGGCGATCTGCAGTAGGGCCATCGTAATCAGGACTTATCTGTAATCAGGCGTGCGACCGGAGCGGCACTGGGTTAATCGTCGAGGCGCTCTTCTAGCTGGCGCACTTCGTGGGTGAGCTTGTCGAGGAACTGCATGCGCCGCATCAGGCGTTCGGCCTGTTCGCGTTGCGCGGCATCGTTCCAGCAGGCTGCGAAGCTTTCGTTCAGTGTGTGCTGGGCATCTTTCAGGCGACGCTTGAAAACCGCGACACCGGCCAGGTCGGCGCTGTCCTGCAGGTCTTCAAGCTCCTCGCGCCATTGCATCTGCTGCAACAGGAACTCGGGATCGTGGACCGTGACTTCCAGGGGCAGCTCATGACCGCTGATGGCGAGCAGGTAACGCGCGCGCTTGGCCGGGTTCTTGAGCGTCTGGTAAGCCTCGTTGAGGTTCGCCGACTGCTCGAGCGCCCGCCGCTGCTCCGCCTCGGAGGCATCGGCAAAGCGATCGGGGTGGACACCACGGGCCAG
Organism: Pseudomonas sp. HB05; assembly: GCF_016756915.1. Lineage (NCBI taxonomy): Bacteria > Pseudomonadati > Pseudomonadota > Gammaproteobacteria > Pseudomonadales > Pseudomonadaceae > Pseudomonas > Pseudomonas sp. HB05. Next base: position 117,614 of record NZ_JAESPG010000019.1, on the reverse strand, counting down.
TTCCAGATAACGCGCGGACAACTGATCGAGGTCCAGCTGGAAAGCAGGCTGCAACTGGAACAACGCAAAATGACAAGGAGTACCCACGAGCAGCCTCAGATGTTGAAGCTTTCGCCGCAGCCACATTCACCGCGCACGTTGGGATTGTTGAACTTGAAACCTTCGTTCAACCCTTCCTTGACGAAATCCAGCTCGGTGCCGTCCAGGTACGTCAGGCTCTTCGGGTCAATGATCACTTTCTGACCATGACTTTCGAACACCTGGTCGTCTTCACCGACTTCGTCGACGAATTCCAGTACATAGGCGAGGCCGGAACAGCCCGTGGTGCGAACACCCAGGCGGATACCCTCGCCCTTGCCGCGCCCTGCAAGAGAACGCTGCACATGCTTAGCTGCCGCTTCTGTCATCTGGATAGCCATGGAAACTCCTTACCGTAACGCGGATCAGATCAAGCCTTTCTTCTGCTTGTAGTCGCGAACGGCGGCCTTGATGGCGTCTTCAGCGAGTACCGAGCAGTGGATTTTCACTGGCGGCAAGGCCAGTTCTTCGGCCAGCTGGGTGTTCTTGATGGTTTCGGCTTCGTCGAGGGTCTTGCCCTTCATCCACTCGGTGGCCAGGGAGCTGGACGCGATGGCGGAACCGCAGCCGTAGGTCTTGAACTTGGCGTCTTCGATAATGCCTTGCTCGTTGACCTTGATCTGCAGGCGCATCACGTCGCCGCACGCCGGGGCGCCGACCATGCCGGTGCCGACGTCAGGATCCTGCGCGTCCATCTTGCCGACGTTGCGCGGGTTCTCGTAGTGGTCGATGACCTTTTCGCTATATGCCATTTGCTTCAATCCTCATCAGTGGAGCCGCTCTGGTGGCGACTTCTCAGTGCGCCGCCCATTCGATTTTCGAAATGTCGACGCCGTCTTTGTACATGTCCCACAGCGGCGACAGAGCGCGCAGCTTGGTCACGGCCTCGCAGACTTTCTGCGCGGCATAATCGATTTCTTCTTCGGTGGTGAAGCGGCCGAAGGTGAAGCGGATGGAACTGTGGGCCAATTCGTCGTTGCGGCCCAGGGCGCGCAGTACGTACGAAGGCTCAAGCGACGCCGAGGTGCACGCCGAACCGGACGACACGGCCAGATCCTTGAGTGCCATGATCAGCGACTCGCCTTCAACGTAGTTGAAGCTCAGGTTCAGGTTGTGCGGGACGCGGGCGGTCATGCTGCCGTTGACGTACAGCTCTTCGAGGTGCTCGACCTGCTTGAAGAAACGGTCGCTCAAGGCCTTGATGCGCACGTTCTCGGCCGCCATGTCTTCCTTGGCGACGCGGAAGGCTTCGCCCATGCCGACGATCTGGTGGGTCGCCAGGGTACCGGAACGCATGCCACGCTCGTGACCGCCGCCGTGCATGGTCGCTTCGAGGCGAACACGCGGCTTGCGGCTGACGTACAGGGCGCCGATGCCTTTAGGACCGTAGGTCTTGTGGGCGGAGAACGACATCAGGTCGACTTTCAGCTTGGACAGGTCGATGTCGACCTTGCCAGTGGACTGCGCCGCGTCGACGTGGAACAGGACGCCCTTGGAGCGGGTCAGCTCGCCGATGGCGGCGATGTCGTTGACGGTGCCGATTTCGTTGTTCACGTGCATGATCGAAACCAGGATGGTGTCGTCGCGCAGGGCGGCTTCGACCATGGCCGGGGTGATCAGGCCGTCTTCACCGGGCTCGATGTAGGTGACTTCGAAGCCTTCACGCTCCAGTTGGCGCGTGGTGTCCAGGACAGCCTTGTGCTCGATCTTCGAGGTGATCAGGTGCTTGCCCTTGGTGTGGTAGAAATGCGCGACACCCTTGATTGCCAGGTTGTCGGACTCGGTGGCACCGGAGGTCCAGACGATTTCACGCGGGTCGGCGTTGACCAGGTCGGCGACTTGGCGACGGGCGTTTTCCACCGACTCCTCGGCCTTCCAGCCAAAGACGTGGGAGCGGGACGCCGGGTTACCGAAGTTTCCGTCGACCAGCAGGCATTCACTCATCTTTTGCGCGACACGCGGATCAACCGGGGTGGTCGCAGAGTAATCAAGGTAAATCGGCAATTTCATGGACTCTCTCCTAAATCAGGCTGGCTGGCGTTCCGCGTGCTCTGCGGCGGTCATTCGACGGCGGACGCTTCGATCTTGTCCAGGTGCGGCGCCTTGCCATTGCAACGGCGCTGGTCCTGACGCTGGGCTACTTCTTGCACCTCACGGCGAGTCACAAGGTCGGCCAAGCTGATACCACTCAGAAATTCGTGAATCTGCAGGCTCAAGTCGCACCACAGATGATGGGTCAGGCAAGTATCGCCGCCATGGCAATCGCCCAGCCCCTGGCATTTGGTCGCATCGACCGATTCGTTCACGGCATCGATCACCTGGGCGACCTGGATGCCTTGCATCTCGCGCGACAGCTGGTAGCCGCCGCCGGGGCCGCGAACACTGGAGACCAGGTTGCTGCGGCGCAGCTTGGCGAACAGTTGTTCGAGGTAGGACAGGGAAATGCCCTGGCGCTCGGAGATATCGGCGAGGGACACCGGCCCGTGCTGCGCATGCAATGCCAGATCGAGCATTGCGGTCACGGCGTATCGGCCTTTTGTAGTCAGTCGCATGGACAATTACCACGGAGTTCGGAATGGGGGCGAGTATGCAATTCCCGAGTATTTAAGTCAAGTATAAGACCTAGTGCTTTACTCAGGTTTACCCGCAAAAGAGCGCGCGAATGATAGCAAAGGTAGGCGGCTAACGACCAGCGATACCGCGTTATCGTTCATCGCGAGCAAGCTCGCTCCCACAGGGCTCTCTGGCGAGCACATAATTCATGTACGACGCAAATTCCATGTGGGAGCGAGCTTGCTCGCGATGAGGCCAGCAGGGTTTCAGCTGGCCTGGGTCTCATCCTTGTCCTTCACACACGCAAAGTCTTCCTCGCGCAGTTCAGGCAGGTCCTTGGCACAATAATTACTCCCCAATTCCTTCAGGGCGCCGCACATCCCCTCCAGGCGCCCGTCCACTGCTTGCAGGTGGTCGAGCAACTGGTTGATGGCGCGGGCGACCGGGTCGGGCATGTCTTCGCCGACACCGTAGGCGTCGAAGCCGATCTTTTCGGCCATGGCCTTGCGACGGGCGTCCTGCTCGTCATCGGACTTGACGATGATCCGCCCTGGAATGCCCACCACAGTGGCGCCGGGCGGCACGGCCTTGGTCACCACCGCATTGGAGCCGACTTTCGCCCCGGCCCCGACCGTGAACGGCCCGAGCACCTTGGCGCCAGCCCCCACGACAACGCCGTCTTCCAGCGTCGGGTGACGCTTGCCTTTGTTCCAACTGGTGCCGCCGAGGGTCACGCCTTGATAAAGCGTCACGTCGTCGCCGATTTCGGCGGTCTCGCCAATGACGATGCCCATGCCGTGGTCGATGAAGAACCGGCGACCGACCTTGGCGCCCGGGTGGATCTCGATCCCGGTCAGCCAGCGCCCGAAGTTCGAGACCAGCCGCGCCAGCCATTTCCAGCCCATGTTCCACAGGGCGCCGGACAGGCGATGGATCCAGATGGCGTGCATCCCCGGGTAGCAGGTCAACACTTCAAAGGCATTGCGCGCCGCCGGGTCACGATGAAAGACGCTCTGGATATCTTCACGCAAACGTTCGAACATTTTATTCCTTCCGCTTAATCAGCTCGCCACGGGCCGCTTTCTGGGTTTCCGTGAGGATGCCGCGCAATATATTCATTTCCGCCCGGCTTACCGAGCTTCGTCCGTACAACCGACGCAGGCGCGCCATCAAGTGCCGAGGCTTGTCCGGGTCGAGGAATTCGATGTCCACCAGGGTCTGCTCCAGGTGTTCATAGAATCGCTCCAGTTCGTCCATGGTCGCCAGTGTCTCACTGCGCGGCGACGTCGCCTCGTATTTTTCCAGCTTGCTGGGCTGGCCCTCGGCTTGCAGCCAGGCCATGCGCACTTCATAACTCAACACCTGCACCGCCGCCCCGAGGTTCAGCGAGCTGAAGCCGGGGTCGGAAGGGATATGCACGTGGAAATGACATCGCTGCAGCTCTTCATTGGTGAGGCCGGAATCTTCACGGCCAAACACCAAGGCGATCTGCCCGCCCTGCCCGGCCTCCTCGACCACTTTGGTGCCGCATTCTCGGGGATCGAGCAACGGCCAGGGAATGCGGCGGTCGCGGGCACTAGTGCCGAGCACCAGGTTGCAACCCACCAGGGCGTCTTCCAGCGTGGCGACGACCTCGGCATTGGCCAGGATGTCATTGGCGCCGGATGCCCGGGCATCGGCTTCGTGGTGGGGAAACGAACGGGGCTCGACCAGTACCAGCCGCGACAGGCCCATGTTCTTCATGGCCCGCGCAGCTCCGCCGATGTTTCCCGGATGGCTGGTATTGACCAGGACGACACGAATGTTCTGCAACAAGGGAGGCGCTCTCGAACACGACAAAGGGAGCAAATCTTACCTAAGCACCTACCGTTAAGCTATGAAAGCGAACACCAACCTTCTCCTGAGAAAAAGTTCTGATAGAATGCGCGGCTTTCTTTAACAACCTTAGGTGACACATCCATGCAGCCCATGCTGAATATCGCGCTGCGCGCCGCCCGCAGCGCCAGTGAACTGATCTTCCGCTCCATCGAGCGCCTGGATACCATCAAGGTCGATGAAAAAGACGCCAAGGACTACGTGTCCGAGGTGGATCGCGCCGCCGAACAGAAAATCGTCGACGCCCTGCGCAAGGCTTACCCGAACCACTCCATCCTCGGTGAAGAGACCGGCATGCATGCCGGGACCGGCATCGAAGGCGAAGAGTACCTGTGGATCATCGATCCGTTGGACGGCACCACCAACTTCCTGCGCGGCATTCCACACTTCGCTGTCAGCATCGCCTGCAAATACCGTGGTCGCCTGGAACACGCCGTCGTACTGGACCCGGTTCGCCAGGAAGAATTCACCGCCAGCCGAGGCCGTGGCGCCCAACTGAACGGTCGTCGCCTGCGCGTCAGCGGCCGCACCAGCCTCGACGGCGCCTTGCTGGGTACCGGCTTCCCGTTCCGTGACGACCAGATGGATAACCTGGACAACTACCTGGGCATGTTCCGCGCCCTGGTCGGCCAGACCGCTGGCATCCGCCGCGCCGGTGCTGCAAGCCTGGACCTGGCTTATGTTGCAGCAGGCCGTTTCGATGCGTTCTGGGAGTCGGGCCTGTCCGAGTGGGACATGGCTGCGGGCGCCCTGCTGATCCAGGAAGCTGGCGGCTTGGTGAGCGACTTCACCGGCGGCCACGACTTCCTTGAAAAAGGCCACATCGTTGCCGGCAACACCAAATGCTTCAAGGCTGTGCTGACGGCCATCCAGCCGCATTTGCCGGCTTCGCTGAAGCGCTAAGCAGCTCGACTAGAGAAAAGCACCTTTCGGGGTGCTTTTTTTTATGCCTACGTGCTCACCTCACTCACCCGTGGCGAGGGATTTGTCCCCGCTGGGCTGCGCAGCAGCCCCCTCCCCAGCAGCCAAATTTAATCTGCCTGACACACTTGGCTGGCCGCAATTAGGGCCGCTACGCGCCCCAGCGGGGATAAATCCCCTCGCCACGACGGATCGCATCTGGAACATGGATGCAGGCTGAACCACCGCTTTCGCGAGCGAGCCCACTCCCACAAGGAGATTTGGGGTAGGCATAAGATTTGTGCCCACCGCAGATCCAATGTGGGAGCGAGCTTGCTCGCGAAGAGGCCGGCACATTCAATATCGATGCAAGCTGAGCCACCGCTTCACGAGCAAGCTCGCTCCCACAGGGGATTCGGGGTGGCGCGTGAATTGTGGGCATGAAAAAAGCACCCCGAAGGGTGCTTTTTCATAGCGGCTGGATCACTGCGCTGGTTCGTTCTGACCCAGGATCAGTTGGCCTTCCTTGCTCACCGGGATCTGGTTGCCCGGGTCGCGGTCCATACGGACTTTGCCTTCCTTGCCGTCGAGCATGTAGCGAACGTCGTAGCCTACAACCTTGTCGCTGATGTCATTGACCGTGTTGCAGCGAGTTTGGGTGGTGGTGTACGTGTCGCGTTCCTGCATGCCTTCCTGAATCTTGTTACCGGCATAACCGCCGCCAGCCGCACCGGCCACGGTGGCGATTTTCTTGCCGGTGCCGCCGCCGATCTGGTTGCCCAACAGGCCACCGGCCACAGCGCCGAGCACGGTGCCGGCGATCTGGTGCTGGTCCTGGACTGGCTTCTGCCGAGTCACGGTGACGTCCTTGCACACTTCACGCGGAGTCTTGATCTGGGTCTTGACCGGTTCCACGGCCAATACTTGCGCATACTCAGGGCCACTTTTTACCAAGCTGTAGGTGGCGACCGCACCACCGGCTGTTACACCGACAGCACCCAATACCGCACCAACCAGCATCGATTTGTTCACTTGAACCTCCTGACCATCACAAGCGGAATAATCCGCGCTTCTCCCAGCCTTGGAGCACAAAAAAAGGCGCGAGTTCAACTCGCGCCTTTTCAGTGGTGACGGACGGAAAACCGAACCTTACGGGCGGTCGTCCACCTCGGTCTCCGTAGCGGCTGGAGGAATCAGATCCTCGGAGCTCAAGTTCAGCCAGATCAACACCACGTTGGCGATGTAGATCGACGAGTAAGTACCCGCCATCACACCAATGAACAGCGCGATGGAGAAACCGAACAGGTTGTCGCCGCCAAAGAACAACAGCGCGGCAATCGCCAGCAAGGTGGAGATCGACGTCGCCATGGTCCGCAACAGGGTCTGGGTGGTCGAGATGTTGATGTTCTCGATCAAGGACGCCTTGCGCAACACACGGAAGTTCTCACGCACCCGGTCGAACACCACGATGGTGTCGTTGAGCGAGTAACCGATGATCGCCAGCACCGCCGCCAACACCGTCAAGTCGAAGGTGATCTGGAAGAACGACAGGATGCCCACGGTCACGATCACGTCGTGGATCAGCGAGACAATGGCCCCCACCGCGAACTTCCACTGGAAGCGGAAGGCCAGGTAGAGCATCACGCCGCCCAGGGCCAACAGCATGCCGAGGCCGCCCTGGTCGCGCAGTTCTTCACCCACTTGCGGGCCGACGAACTCCACGCGCTTGACCTGGGCCGGGTTGTCGCCGCCGGCCTTCTGCAAGGCTTCGGCTACCTGGTGGCCCAGTTGCGGGTCTTCGCCTGGCATGCGCACCAGCAAATCGGTGGTGGCGCCAAAGCTCTGCACGACGGCATCGCTGTAGCCCGAGGTCGCCAGTTGCTCACGCACCTTGCTGACGTCAGCCGGACGCTCGTAGGTCAGCTCGATGAGCGTACCGCCGGTGAAGTCCAGGCCGTAGTTCAGGCCCTTGGTGGCCCAGCTGAACAACGCCAGGGCCGTGAGGAACAATGTGACGCCGAACGCAATGTTGCGAACGCCCATGAAGTTGATTGTACGTAACATGGCAGCCCCTTAAATCCACAACTTCTTGACGTCACGACCACCATAAATCAGGTTGACCATTGCACGGGTCACCATGATGGCTGTGAACATCGAGGTAAAGATCCCGAGGGACATGGTCACTGCGAAACCCTTGACCGGGCCGGTGCCCATGGCAAAGAGAATCCCGCCGACCAGCAACGTGGTCAGGTTGGAGTCGATAATCGCAGTGAATGCGCGGCCGAAGCCTTCGTTGATTGCCCGCTGGACCGACATGCCCGCGGCGATTTCTTCACGTATCCGCGAGAAGATCAGCACGTTGGCGTCCACCGCCATGCCCATGGTCAAGACGATACCGGCGATACCCGGCAGGGTCAGCGTCGCGCCCAACAACGACATCAGGGCCAGCAGCAGCACCATGTTCACCGCCAGCGCAACCGTGGCGATCAAGCCGAAGAAGCGGTAGATGGCGATGATGAACAGCGACACGAACAACATGCCCCACAGGGATGCATCGACACCCTTGGTGATGTTGTCGGCACCCAGGCTCGGGCCGATGGTGCGTTCTTCAGCGAAGTACATCGGCGCGGCCAGGCCACCGGCACGCAGCAACAAGGCCAGTTCCGAGGATTCGCCCTGGCCGTTCAGGCCGGTGATGCGGAACTGGCTGCCCAGTGGCGACTGGATGGTCGCCAGGCTGATGATCTTCTTCTCTTCCTTGAAGGTCTGCACCGGCACGTCTTTCTCGACACCGTTGACCACTTGCTTGGTGTAGGTAGTGGTCGGCTTCTGCTCGATGAAGATCACCGCCATGCTGCGACCGACGTTGCTGCGCGTGGCGCGGCTCATCAGTTCGCCGCCGTGGCCGTCGAGGCGAATGTTCACCTGCGGACGACCCTGCTCGTCGAAGCCCGCCTGGGCGTCGGTCACCTGGTCACCAGTGATGATCAGGCCACGCTCGATCTGCGCCGCCGGACGACCGCCTTCACGGAACTCGAAGCTCTCGGAAGTGGCCTTGGACGCACCCGGCTCAGCAGCCAGGCGGAATTCCAGGTTGGCGGTCTTGCCGAGGATACGCTTGGCTTCGGCCGTGTCCTGCACGCCTGGCAGCTCAACCACGATGCGGTTGGCGCCCTGGCGCTGCACGATCGGCTCGGCCACACCCAGCTCGTTGACGCGGTTACGTACCGTGGTCAAGTTCTGCTTGATGGAGTATTCGCGGATTTCCGCCAGCTTGGCCGGGGTCATCGCCAGACGCAGCACCGGTTGGCCATTGAGGTCGGCCGGTACAATGTCGAAATCGTTGAAATTCTTGCGGACCAGCGCACGAGCCTGTTCGCGGGCGTCTTCATCGCTGAAGCCCAGTTGAATGGCACCTTCGAACTGCGGCAGGCTGCGATAACGCACGCGCTCTTTGCGCAGCAGGCTCTTGACGTCGCCTTCGTAGACTTTCAGGCGTGCGTCGAGGGCTTTTTCCATGTCCACTTCCAGCAGGAAGTGCACGCCACCGGACAAGTCCAGGCCCAACTTCATTGGGTGGGCGCCAAGATTGCGCAGCCATTGCGGGGTGGTCTGGGCCAGGTTCAGGGCTACAACGTAGTCGTCGCCCAACGCCTTGCGCACCACGTCCTTGGCCGGCAGCTGATCTTCAGACTTGACCAGGCGCAACAGGCCGCCCTTGCCGTTTTCAGCGATGGACGCAGCCTTGACCTCGATATTGGAAGCCTTGAGCGCAGCGCTCGCACGGTCCAGATCGGCCTGGGTGACCTGCAGCGCAGTGCTTGCGCCACTGACCTGAATGGCCGGGTCATCCGGGTAAAGATTGGGAGCGGAATAAATCAGACCGACCGCCAGCACCGCCAGGATCAGTAGGTATTTCCACAGAGGGTATTTGTTCAGCATCACGCCGCCCGCTTATGACGCGGGGCGCCTTGCGCGCCCCGTCGATTGAAGAGAAGTTGTTACTTAGATCGCTTTCAGCGTGCCTTTTGGCAGCGTGGCCGCGATGGCGCCCTTCTGGAACTTCATTTCAACAGTGTCGGACACTTCCAGTACCACGAAGTCATCAGCCACTTTAGTGATCTTGCCAGCGATGCCGCCGGTGGTGACCACTTCATCACCTTTCTGCAAGCTGCTGAGCAGGTTCTTCTGCTCTTTGGCGCGCTTGGCCTGTGGACGCCAGATCATCAGGTAGAAGATGACCAGGAAGCCGACCAGGAAAATCCACTCGAAACCGCCACCCATTGGCGCAGCTGCAGGTGCAGCGGCATCGGCCATGGCGTTAGAGATAAAAAAGCTCATTTAGCACTCCAGTTGCAAGTATTGAATCTAGGGATCGGAAAACTCAGTCCAAAGGCGGAACAGGCAACCCGCGCTTGGCATAGAAGGCCTCGACAAAGGCGGCCAATGTACCCTGTTGGATAGCCTCGCGCAAACCAGCCATAAGCACCTGATAATGGCGCAAATTGTGGATGGTATTGAGCATGCTGCCGAGCATTTCGCCGCACTTGTCCAAATGATGCAGATAAGCACGGGAGAAGTTCTGGCAGGTGTAGCAATCGCACGTCGGATCGAGCGGCGAATCATCATGGCGATGAAACGCGTTACGGATCTTCAGCACACCGGTGTCGATGAACAGATGCCCATTGCGGGCATTACGGGTTGGCATCACGCAATCGAACATGTCCACCCCGCGGCGCACACCCTCAACCAGATCTTCCGGTTTGCCAACGCCCATAAGGTAACGAGGTTTGTCAGCGGGCATTTCGCCCGGCAGGTAATCGAGCACCTTGATCATCTCGTGCTTCGGTTCGCCCACCGACAGGCCGCCAATCGCCAGGCCGTCAAAACCAATCTTGTCCAGGCCTTCCAGCGAGCGCATGCGCAGGTCGCGGTGCATGCCGCCCTGGACAATGCCGAACAGCGCCGCCGTGTTTTCGCCATGGGCATTCTTCGAACGCTGGGCCCAGCGCAACGACAGTTCCATCGACACCCGCGCCACGTCTTCATCGGCCGGGTACGGCGTACACTCGTCGAAGATCATCACGATGTCCGAACCCAGGTCGCGCTGCACCTGCATCGACTCTTCCGGGCCCATGAACACTTTGGAACCGTCCACCGGAGAAGCGAAGGTCACGCCCTCCTCCTTGATCTTGCGCATCGCACCGAGGCTGAACACCTGGAAGCCGCCGGAGTCGGTCAGGATCGGACCTTTCCACTGCATGAAATCGTGCAGGTCGCCGTGGGCCTTGATCACCTCCATGCCCGGGCGCAGCCACAGGTGGAAGGTATTGCCGAGGATGATTTCCGCGCCAATCGCCTCGATGTCACGCGGCAGCATGCCCTTGACCGTGCCGTAGGTGCCCACCGGCATGAACGCAGGGGTTTCCACGGTTCCGCGGGGGAAGGTCAGGCGTCCGCGACGAGCCTTGCCATCGGTGGCAAGCAACTCGAAGGACATGCGACAGGTGCGACTCATACGGTTTCCTCGGGCCCGCGTGGCGCGGGGTTACGGGTGATGAACATCGCATCACCGTAGCTGAAAAAGCGGTACCCATGCTCGACAGCGGCCTTGTAGGCGGCCATGGCTTCGGGATAACCGGCGAACGCCGAAACCAGCATCAACAGCGTGGACTCGGGCAAATGAAAGTTGGTGACCAGGGCATCGACCACATGAAACGGCCGGCCCGGGTAGATAAAGATGTCGGTGTCGCCACTGAACGGCTTGAGCACGCCATCGCGCGCGGCGCTTTCCAGGGAGCGCACGCTGGTGGTCCCCACCGCCACCACCCGCCCACCGCGGGCGCGACAGGCCGCCACGGCATCGACGACTTCCTGGCTCACTTCGAGCCATTCGCTGTGCATGTGGTGGTCTTCGATGCGATCCACGCGCACCGGCTGGAACGTCCCCGCGCCGACGTGCAGCGTCACGAACGCCGTCTCCACGCCCTTGGCCGCAATCGCCTCCAGCAACGGCTGATCAAAATGCAGCCCCGCCGTCGGCGCCGCCACCGCCCCCAGGCGCTCGGCGTAGACGGTCTGATAACGCTCGCGGTCCGAACCTTCGTCCGGGCGGTCTATATAAGGAGGCAACGGCATGTGCCCGACACGGTCGAGCAGCGGCAACACCTCTTCGGCAAACTCCAGCTCGAACAACGCATCATGCCGCGCCACCATCCGCGCCTCACCGCCGCCGTCGATCAAGATCGACGAACCCGGCTTGGGCGACTTGCTCGACCGCACATGGGCCAGCACGCGATGACTGTCCAGCACCCGCTCCACCAGAATCTCCAGCTTGCCGCCGGAGGCCTTCTGGCCAAACAACCGCGCCGGAATCACCCGGGTATTGTTGAACACCATCAAATCGCCCGGGTGCAAATGCTCGAGCAAATCAGTGAATTGACGGTGAGCCATGGCACCGCTGACCCCGTCCAGGGTCAACAGTCGACTGGCGCGACGCTCGGCCAGAGGGTGGCGAGCGATCAGCGAATCCGGGAGTTCGAAGGTAAAGTCAGCAACACGCATGATGGGGTTCGTCTAGCAGGGCCGGAAAGTCTAGCGGAAATATCAAAAATTCACCATAAAACGTGATTGACCAACGGTAGGCACCTCTCTATACTTCGCCGCCATTGAGCCCTGATGGCGGAATTGGTAGACGCGGCGGATTCAAAATCCGTTTTCGAAAGGAGTGGGAGTTCGAGTCTCCCTCGGGGCACCATCTTAAAGAAAGACCTTGAAATTCAAGGTCTTTTTTTTCGTCTGCAGGAAAGTGGTTTTGCTGTGATCAGCGCAGATCTCACCTGACGGCGATCCCTTTTGTGGCGAGGGGATTTATCCCCGCTGGGCTGCAAAGCAGCCCCCCAATACCAGCCCAGTCACGAGGAAGAACCTGCGATAGGGGAAAACCCCGTGGCGAGTGAGCTTGCTCCCGCTTGAGCGCAAAGCGCTCACAAAATAGTCACTCCCCACACCGATACTCCGACTAGCACTCGCCAAGCCATGAACCCTCAACCCAACTCCACCCCACCCTCCTCACCCAGTCACAAAGGATTTCACCCCATGGAATTGCTGCTGGAAACGGTCGCTCTCTACTCCCTCAAACTCGCTTATGAGACGGAAGGGCACAGCCCGATTTTGCGGGATGATCCGTTGATGGGCAGTTGCGACCGGGAGATTTTTAAGTTGCTGATACGGCGGGGCGATGTGGCCGGGATTCAGGGCGAAATCAGCCGATGCCTGGATTTAGCGTTGGGCGCGATTGGTGGGGTAGATACAGTGCTGGGCCGAGAGCTGCATCGTTTGGTTGCGGACTTCAACGCAGTGCAGAAAATGGACGATTTTTACGCTCCGCTCATCGCGCTTAACGGTTACGTGAAAGATATTCTATAAACCCCAGCGCTCGTTCCGTTGAGTTCCTGATCGCAGACCTTAAACGCTATTGAGGTTCGAACGATGACCCGCCAACTGCTTGTGCAGATTGATCTAAACGAAGTGATGAGTGCCAACGAACTCCATTCCACCCTGAGAGACGCGCTAGGCTTCCCCGGCTGGTACGGCTGTAACTGGGATGCCTTCTGGGACGCAATTACCGGACTAGTGGAAATGCCCGTGCACCTGAAAATTTCCGGGTGGGATGCGTTATCCAGGCGCTTACCCAAAGATGCTGAGCTCATGCAAAAGTGCCTCGAAGACCTGAGCCTTGAGTATCCATCGTTCGTGCCAAACGTAGAGTTCGACTGAACGCAAGAACGCGGTGACGGCTGGCGGTGCGACACTCAAGATCATCGACCCACTATCCGAGGCGTCGTAACATCCCATCGCACCACCCAAACCATGGAAACGGTTGAAGAGCGGCCAGGACACACGTGAATCTACAAATCGAAACCGAACGAATCTTTGGCAACAGCACATTCGCCAGACCGCTGTTCTATTACTATCCCGGCGGCCTGCGCTTTGAACTCTCCGAACCCGGCGGCGTGGTCGATCAGTTTCTAACCGCGCTCAGCGCCTCTAGCTAGCAGGGACCATCTTGTACTTTTCATAATCTTCTAGATACAGTCGCGCAGATTCGTCAACAAACTCCTGTTTTCTTTCTCGCAGCGAGTGGAGCTTACGTACGATACTTTTGTAGATGACCTGATGAGCATGGTTTTGGATCATGCTTTCGTCGTATATATCGAATTCAACGTCTTCATCGGATAAAGTTACGCTGACAAGCCAAAGCAAATCATCCTTGGAAATTTTGTCGACAGGACTGTAACTTCCGTCCTGCAAGCGGAAGTACCCACAACTGCTTTCAACCTTTAATAGCTTCATATCCCTTTCTCCGAGATTCATAGGCCTTAGTTCCAGCCTCCAGTGAATCCATCATAATTTCGTGACTCTTAATGGCTTTTCCGTCAACTGAGGAAAGCATTTTGTCCGTGGGGTATCCAGAGTACAGCCTATACAAAACCCGCCCATCTTCAATCTCTTTTCTCGTGTAAAGAAGATAATCGGCTCCGACTGAAGCGCCAACTGTGCTGTTATGAGTAACAACAACTACCGGCATCGTTTCTGAAATCGATTTCAATATCTTATTGACATCACTCTTCAGAAAAAGATTATCAAAAGATGACTCTGGCTCATCTATCAACAATATGTCGTAATTCTGGGCATCGGAAATTTCCTGAAGCAGGCGAAATTCTGATCGCTCTCCACCTGAGACTTCGAAACCATCTTCATTTAGAATTCTGTAGGATATTTTTGTGAATAATTTATACAAATCTGCGCGAGCTAGATTTTCGTTACTAAGCAAGCAACGGAGATACTTGTAGGGGTCTGAGTACTGGAGAAACGCTCCACTAAAAGCGGTTCGAATCCCGCTTGCGGATTTCATTTCACCCGCACCAGCATACGGTGCTTTGATAGCTTCTATTTTGAATCCTTGCAAAGACTCTTCAAATATAACCGCTTCCTGCTTAAGAATATTTACAATTTCGGCAAACCGCTCGACTCTCTTTTTATCTAAACAGCACTCATAAATGTCGATATCTTTAATTTGAGTTGCTGAAGTCCTCAGGAGCAAGCCTTGTTTTATCTCATCTATCAAATCATTAACCGCTTTCGTTTTTTGATTATTGAAAGTCCTATCTCTATACAACCCTATCAATTCTACGATGAGACTCTTTAATGCGACCAACTGAATGTGTTTTTCAACAACCCCACGAAATTCGGTATTTTCAATTATCTGCTTTACAGAATCTATGAGCGAGGTTAATGCTTTGTTATTTCCTATCGGAAATTTAACCTCATCAAATAGCTTAGACTTTGAAAAGGCATCCTGACGATCAGTCTCTTCGGCTGATTTCAAAAGTGTCTCGACATACTGATCCAGGTCACGCTCACGAGCCTCTAAGTCGACATTCATAACATCGTCTAGCACTCGTTTCAGGCCAGCCAAGTAATCGTCTACAAACACACTGCGCCTACGCTCCACCTCGCTTGTAAATTCTCGCTCGTAATCCGCCTCGCTCTGTTGCACGAGTGAGAATTGTTTTATGTACTTGGTATGTTCAACAGTAGCACTGATTTCATCGAGCGTATGGGTCTTGCCACTAGAACGCGCGCCGATCAGAACATTGAGGCCTGTAGAAATTTTTTGTCCTCCTTCAAGGACTTGCCACAGGTTGTTGCCGTCAGACTCTGATAGTGAAACTTTTGCTTTGTCCCGTAGGCATGCCTTGAGAGCGCCAAGTGTTACCTCCCCACAGTCTATGAAAGTTTGGCGGGTAGGAAGTCGTGGAAGGTCAGCCTTCATTCTGAAATCGCTAAACAAAACGGGCGTAGGCTTCGTGCTGTCTTTGATCGAGCGGACGAATTTTTTTGCACTATCTACTTCCCCCGCGCAGATATAGGGTCGTAATTGCTCCAGAGCCTCCCCTCTAATTGGCGGTGACTTGTCGTAATGAGGTATCACTAGGTACTGATCAAGATTCCCATAAATGGAGATCAGTTCATCTACGGACAGGAAGTCCCCGATTTTCGTTATTTTTTGCGAAACATTTTTTGATTTCGCCTCAAAGTCATCTAACCGCGAGGCGCTTCCGATGATAAGGACATGCCCTTTCATCACGTTTATTTCTATACCTGGGAAAACCACTATATTGAGGGCGTCCTGTATCTCTCTAAACTGATCGGCATCAAAAACATCGTGATTGGTGACAGCCACTGCATCTAACGAAGCTTCCTCGACATACCTCTTAAATGTCTCAAGACTGAATGTAAAACCGGCGTCACTGATCGTTGATATCGTGTGAATGTGCAAGTCAATCTTTTTCATGAGTTCGATGTTCCTATCCGCTATAGCGCCGCCCAACAGTGATTAGATATTTCCCTCAACAATGCACATCGACGCCTTCTCACTACGAAGGTAACGAATTTATTAAAAGGGTCCCGCCACGAAAAAACAAACTCGCATCCTGCTTTAATAGCCAAAAAGTTTTCAAACCGTCGCCCGTTTTGTCTTAGGAGTTTGATGGCGGCTGAATGTAAATCACTTGTTTATCTCGACCAACCAACAAACCGACGATGAGAAAAATCACCCCCAGGAAGAAGCCAACAAATCCTAGGAAGCCACTCACCAAGGTGCCGCCAATTGCGGCTCCTGCGGTTTCCGCGCCTGAATGAGCACCGCTAATATTCGTTGCGATATGGCTACCGGTAAAAACAATACCAGCTAACGGAAGCATGAACGCAGCGATTCCTGAGGTAACCAAAAGTCGACGCCATGCCTTGCCAGCAGTGGGAGCGGAGACAGCTATTACTAATGCAATAATCCATATTACGAAGAAAACAATCGCGCCAGTCCCTCCAGCGGCTCTCGGAGATGCCGCCCCGGCGATTGCTACAACTGTCGAAACAAGAATGGCTAATATCAATCCCGCGACCAACCCTGCAAGAATCTTCATCCAGAACTCCTGTTTGCACAGCGCCGTATATGCTCGACTCAGGTATAGCAGCAAAACGCCACTGCTGCCCCGCGAAAATTTGTCACACCTCAGCTAGCAGAAGAAAAGCTCGCATGAATGAAGAACGCGGACCTTTGGCGCCTCGTGCTTGCTGGAGCGCTCAGCCTCCCTCGGGCACAAAAAAAGGCCTTGCTAGGCAAGACCTTTTTTTTCCAATCCAGGCGGCACGTAACGCTGCCGCCCTACCTCACCTCAACAATATCCAAAGCCCGATTCGCCAACAGCTCACTCACCTCAATCACCTGCAAAATCCCCAACGCAACCCGCCGTCGCGATCCATCCAGATCAAACGCCAAATCACTGATCATGGCATTCGCCGAAGCCAGGTTCTCACTGAGATTCGCAAGCAAACACTCAGAATCCACACCCGGATCAATCCGGAGAATGGAATCGGTCTTGTCAGAAGTTTCGCCCTTAGGCTTGGGTTTCAGGTAAAAATCCAACGCTCGCGTTGCAGCGTCGTCGATTTTCTTGTTGCGGGCAGACTGAGCACGGGAGACGTGTTCGTTCGTATCGGGAGGATTCGGAGTAACTTTTGCCATCGTCTTGCTTCCTTTAGTTGGAGCCATCACCCGCTCGCGACTAAACGATGGGAGGCAGCTGTACGCAGGTTAGTCGACCGGGGAAACAAGAAACCGGCGCGTCCGAGGACGCCCTGCGCACAGCCACCATCGAGTACAGGATGGGAATCCCGACTGGATGACGCCTTGCACAACCTGTTTCACCCTGGGCGACTAAACCCGATCACTGATGAGCAGTGACCGAACCCAAACTACCGACGTAACCCAAGGCGCACAAGCCGGCGGATTCTGGCGTAGTTGTAGGCAAAGGCGCAAGGCGACGTGGGCTGGCGAGGCTTCGTGGCGGTGTCTGTCGGGCTTTACTGACAGGGCTTCATTTGGCTGGGGTGAGCGGTTGGCCTATGGATGAGGAGGGGCTGCTGCGCAGCCCAGCGGAAGCAAGCTCCCTCGCCACGGGGTTCAGTGTTTACTCAACTGAGCAGCGTGGTAATAAATGGACCTGTCCTCTTTCGGACGCGGGGCGGGTTTCGTTTTGTGAGGTTGAGTCCGCTTGAATACTTGTTGACTGACGCACCGCTATCGCGAGCAAGCTCGCTCCCACAGGGGGAGCGTTGTGCCCGGATTCATTGGACAACCGATTATCCCGTGGCGAGGGAGCTTGCTCCCGCTGGGCTGCGTAGCAGCTCCAATCACTCAGGCCACGGTCGTCAGCAGGGCTTGTCCTTCGACATCCAGCGCTCAAATGATTGGGTTGGCAACCTCACCGGCTTGCTCCAGCGCCAACCGATGCAAGGTCACGGCGGCCAGTTCCAAGCCATCCCCCCAGCGCACACCAAAGCCCCACTCGCCCACTTGGGCGGTGCCGAACAATGACGGATCGTCCAAGGGGTTCAG
This sequence comes from Pseudomonas sp. HB05, assembly GCF_016756915.1. Taxonomy (NCBI): domain Bacteria; kingdom Pseudomonadati; phylum Pseudomonadota; class Gammaproteobacteria; order Pseudomonadales; family Pseudomonadaceae; genus Pseudomonas; species Pseudomonas sp. HB05. The sequence goes on along the minus strand of NZ_JAESPG010000019.1, from coordinate 99,745 downwards.
CACCGGGAACTGTCGGATGTGTGCCTGTAGGTCAACGTCATAGCGCTTGCCGTTGGCAAACTCCACCTGCAATGCACGTTGGCCCGGGACAGGCTTCACGCTGTTGATTCTGGCTTCGCAGGTCATGGGGCAACGTCTCCGATTCTGTTCATTCCATACGCTTTGCGGGTCGGCCTTGTGATTCGTTGCCAAGGCTACACCCAAAATCTTTCCACTCCATCCCCTCCCGCAAAGCCCCCATCCGCTCCAGCAAAGTCCCCTTCCGTCCCGCACCCCGATAATCCCCCGCTTCACCCACCCCAAGCGCTACAACCGAGCACCGCGTCCCCCCATGAACCTACGCACCTTCATTCGCAGCTACTGCCTCAACTCCAGGCTCGCCACGAATGCACTCACCCGCCTGCACAAATCGCTCTCCTCCCTGGTCGCCTATCTGGCCCAGCAAGGCTTCGATTCCAACATTTGGCCCGCCACCCGCGATGAAGCCGAGTTGGACCGTCACCTCAACAACCTGTGCCCTGAGCTGGCAACAACGGTGTTCACCCATGCCCGCGAAGGCATCATGCTGGTCGATCCGTTCGGCCGGGTCATTGGCGTGAACGAGGCCTTCACCCGTCTCACCGGTTACGGTCAGGAAGAGCTACAAGGACGCGAGTTGAATTCCCACCGCATGGTCCGTCGCCTCACCGCCTTTTACGCGCCCATGAAAAACGCCCTGGATTTCCATGGCCATTGGTCCGGCGAGATCCAAAGCAATCACAAGGACGGCCGGGAGATGACGTCGCGGATCAGCATCAGCGCGGTGCATGACCGTCACGGCAATGTCCAGCATTACGTGGCGTTGTTCAGCGACATGACGCAGATGAAGCAGCGTTTGCAGTTGCTGGAGCGGGACGCGCGGTATGACGCGCTCACGCAGTTGCCCAATCGGTTGTTGTTGGCCGAACGGATGCGGCAGGCGTTGGGCAAGGCGCGGATTTATCAGCAGAAGGTGGCGATCGCGTTTATTGACCTGGATGGGTTCAAGGCGTTGAACGACAGTTATGGGCATGACTGGGGCGATCGGGTGTTGCAGATTGTCGCGGCGCGGATCAATGCGACGTTGCGTGAAGGCGATACGTTGGCCCGGCTGGGGGGTGATGAGTTTGTCGCCGGGCTGGTGGGTTTGCACGCGGAGGAGGACAGCGAGCCGCTGCTCAAGCGGATGTTGGCGGCGGCGAACGCACCGATAGTGATTGGTGCGCAGAAAGTAGAGATAGCGGCGAGTATCGGGGTGGCGTTCTATCCTGAGCACGGGCATGAGATCGATGGGTTGATCAGCAAGGCGGATCAGGCCATGTACTTGTCGAAGAAGGCTGGCGGTAATCGCCTGGCGTTTTGTCCGACGCGGTTTATTTCGCTCAATAGCGAAGTCTGACGGTGCTGCCGACGGTGCGTTCGCTGCCGGTCATGACGCCGTAGTCGCCGGCGCCGAGCAGTGAGTAGACGGCGGTGATGTAGTTGCGGTCGAAGACGTTGCGCACCCAGCCTTCGACTTCCCAGGCACGGTCCTGGCTGCGCACGCCCAGGCGCAGGTTGGTGAGGCCGTAGCTCGGTTGATAGCTGCCGTCGCCACCTTCGAGCGTGCCGTAGTAGCCGGTGCGAAAGCTGTAGTCGAGGCCGCTGAAGGCTTCCAATCCGTAGGGCAGCGGGTGGGTATGGTCGAGGCCGCTGCTGAGGTTCCATTCCGGTGCGTTGTAGAGGCGCTCGCCGCTGAGGTCGCAGGTCCATTGGCCCGAGGCCGGTGGGCACGGTGCGTTGGGGAAGCTGCGGTAGCGCGCATCGCTCCAGGCCAGGCCCAGGCGCCCGGTGAGTCGGGGGGTGAGTTGCCAGGCGGAATCGAGTTCGATGCCGCGCAGGCGGACTTTGCCGACGTTGATCAGGTTGTCGCGCAGCGGCGGCGCGAACACCGACGTGGGCGGGCTGTAGGTGAGCGCTTGGTAGTTGTCGACGTCGGTCTGGTAGACGGCGAGGTCGAGCATCGCGCGCTGGTCCCAGAACCGCGTCTTCATGCCCGCTTCCAGGGACGTGGCGCGTTCCGGCTCGAAGGTCGGCGCGGTGAACGGGCCGATCACGTCGAAGTTGATGCCACCAGCCTTGTAGCCTCGCGACCAACTGACGTAGCCCATCATCCCGTCGTTGAAGCGGTAGCTGGCGCTGAGCAGGCCGGAGACGTTGTCTTCTTTGATGGAGTCTTCGCGGTAGTAAGCACGGCCGAGGGCGATGTCCCGCAGCAGTTGCCCGCCCACTTGGAACACCGGGGGCAAGCCCGTCAGCGGGGCGAGGTTGCTGACGTCGCGGGAGATCCAGCCGTCCTTGCGCTCCTGGCTGTAGCGCAGGCCGCCGGTGAGTTCCAGCGGGTCAATCGGGCGCCAGGAGAGTTGGCCGAAAACGGCGCGGCTGTCGCCGTTCTGCTCGCCGTCGTAGCGTTGCCGCGCACCGTCCAGCAACAGGGCCGGCACCTGGCTCGGATCGGTGATGTTGATGCCCAGTTTCTTCAGTTGTTCCAGTTGATCGCCGACGAACCAGGACGCGGCGTCCTTGCCGTATTCGACGTCGATCTGGCGGTCGAGCTGTTGGCGCAGGTAATACAGGCCGGCGACGTAATCGACGGACGAGCCGGCCGTGCCGGACAGGCGCCATTCCTGGCTGAACTGTCGGTGGTCCAATGCGGCTTCGGATTGCATCACCGAGCGTGCGGTGCTGTCGGCGTCGCGGTCGGCGCGGTAATCCCAGTCGCGGTAGGCGGTGATGCTGGTCAAGCGCATGGCCTCGTCGAGGTCCCAGTTCAATTCCAGCGAGACACCGTTCTGCAGGGTTTGCGGATGTCCCGGCGCGTCGATGCGGGATTCGCGTTTGTAGGGGTCGGGCTCGGCCAGCGGATAGCCAAGGAATTTGGCGCGCTTGCGGGTTTGCTCGCCGTAGTGATTGACCAGCAGCACGTTGCCGGCTTCGTTCTGCTCGGCGTAGTCGGCGATCAGGCGGGCGCTGAAGTCGCTGTTCGGCGTCCACAGCAATTGGCCGCGCAGGCCTTGGCTGTCGGCATCGCCGAGGCGGCTGCCGTCTTGCAGGTTTTCCACAGAGCCTTCGCTGGAGCTGTCGAACACGTTGAGTCGACCCGCAAGCACGTCGTCTTGCAGCGGCCCGGAAACCGTCCCGCGATATTCCCGCAGGCCACGCTCGCCGTAGCTGGCTTCGAGGTTGGCTTCGGGCTGGAACGTTGGTTGCCTGGTGACGATGTTCAGCGCGCCGGCGGTGGTGTTCTTGCCGAACAAGGTGCCTTGGGGGCCGCGCAAAACTTCGATGCGTTCGATGTCCATCAACTCGGTGAAGGCCATGCCCTGGCGCGCCTGGTAGACGCCATCGACGTAGGTGCCGACGCTGCCTTCCAGGCCATCGTTGTAGGCGGTCGCACCGAAGCCGCGCAGGCCGAAGCCGGCGTAGCGGGCGTCGTGGCCGGACACGATCAATCCGGGCACGCGTTGTTGGATGTCTTGCAACCGGTGCAGGCCGGCCTCGTCCAGTTGCTCGCCGTAGAGGACGTTGATCGGGATCGGCACGTCTTGCGGGTCTTCTTCGCGACGGCGAGCGGTGACGGTGGTTGCGTCGAGCGTGAGGGCGCTGGGCGTCTCCTGTTCCGCCTGGGTCGACACCCAGGGCAACGCGCAAAGGCTGCCGAGCAAGAGCAGCCGATAACCCAGACCCGGCATGCTAGAACTCCCGAGCCATCGCGCGATGCACCGTGTCCTGGCAAACCAGCGTTTTGATCCTCGCCAGCAATTCGCGGCTGTCGGCGGGCTTGAGCAGCACCGCGTCGAAGGTCAGGTCTTGCGGGTAATCTTCCGGCCTGCGTGGCGGGATCGCTGAATAAAGCATCACCGGCAGGTCGTGCTCACGGTCGCGCACCTGTCGTAGCAGTTCCCAACCGTCCATGCCGGGCATCATCTGGTCGCTGATCAGCAGGTCGATCGGTTGCTCCGCCAGGCAGGCCAAGGCGTCTTCGCCGTGCGTTGCGATGCTGACGTCGAAACCGTAGCCGGCCAGCAGGTCGTAGAGCCATTCACTGTTCTGCTCGACGTCGTCCACCAGCAGCACATGTTTGCCCTCGCCATCCAGCGGCGTGACGTTGTTATCGACGATGCCGTTTTCCAGGTCGTGTTCCTGGGCGCATTTGAGTTGCAGGCGAAAACTGAAGTGGCTGCCCTGCCCCGTGGCCTGGGGTTCGAGGCGGCTGTCCATGCGCTCCAGCAATTGGCTGACGATGGACAGGCCCAGCCCGCTGCCTTCGTAGCGTTGCGCGTTGCGGCCACGGCGGAACGGTTGCAGCAGTTGTTCGAATTCATGCGGGTCGATGCCGATGCCGGTGTCGATCACGCTGAAGCGCAGTTCCACAGTATCTGCGGAGGCTCCTGGACACGCGTTGACTTCGAAACGGATCTGACCGTTGCGGGTGAATTTCGCCGCGTTTGCCAGCAGGTTCATGAGCACCTGGCGCAACCGCTTGAAATCCGCCTCGACGAGTGGCGGCAGGTCATCGGCCATGACAGCGTTGAAAACGTTGCCCTGGCGCGCGGCGAGAAAGCCCGCTTCGTCTGCGATCTCTTGGAGGAAGCCGTACAGATAACCCGGCGCGAGGGCCAGTTGCATCTGCTCCAGTTCGCCACGGGAAAACTCGAGCATCTCGTCGATCAGCTCCAGTTGCTGGCGGGCGTTGCGCTCGATGGTCGCTTGATAGTCGCGGTTCGGCCCAGCGTGGAGCAGGCGCGCGTAGTCGATGATGCGCACCAGCGGCGAGCGCAGGTCGTGGCTGATCCGCGCCATCAACGCACTGCGCGCCTCGAGGGATTCGCGCAATTGCGAGGTGCGCAGCGCCACGGTGCTTTCCAGGCGTTCATGCTCGGCCTGGCGTTGTTGTTCGAGGGTGGACAGGGCGTGCTTTTCGCGGTGGCGGCTGCGGGCGACTTCCGTGATCAATGTGCACACCAGCAACACCACGCCCGGCAGGGTCGACGACAGGCTGTATTTACTTTCCGGCGATTGCCAGGGCAATTGTTCTTGGGGAAATAGAATCCGCATCAGCAGTTGCGTCAGCAATAGCCCCGGCACCAGCCATGCCATCCAGTTGTAGGCCAGACGCCTGCGCCACGCCATAAACAAGGTGGGGAGCAGCGCGCCGTAGAAACTCATCAGCGAGATTTGGACAATCAGGGCGCCCTGGGCCGGGTCGGCCTTGAGCCACCAGAGTCGGCCGAAGACACAGCCCAACAGCGGCACCCAGTAGCTCCAGCCAATGAGCTTGGGCAGTTGGGAAACCTGCAATAGCACGCGCATGTAGGCCAGGAACAGGACGATCGAGGTTGCACTGGCGAAGGTCAGCAGCTCGCGTGTCCAGCCCAGTGCGCTGGGCCAGTAGATCAGGTAGCCGTTGAGGATGCAGCTCAACAGGATGTAGCTGAGTACCGCGCCGGCATTCACCGTCAGCAGTCGGGAGCGGAGGATCCTGCCGACGATAAAGCCGAACGGCACCACCAGCAGGACAATGCCGAGGGTGAGTCCGTCACTCAGGTAGGTCTGTTGCTGACTGCGCAACAGCGCGGGCTCGGACCACAGTTCCGGCTCCAACAGCATCTGGAAATTGCTCGCCACCCGGACGAACACCGTGGTGCTCTCCCCCGCCACCAACGTGACGGGGAACGCCGGTTGACGCGCTGCCGGCCGGGGCCATTCGGCCAGGGGATAGGCGGCTCCGCCATGGGCATCCTGCCCCGGCTGGTAGACGCGGATGTCTTCCAGGCGCGGCGCGCCGATCACCAGCAGACGCGAACACGTCGCAGCGCTTGAGTTGGTCAGTTGTAATTTCAACCAGAAGGCCGAGCGACTGTAACCCTGCGTCGGCCAGCCTGGAGTCGCCACCTTGAAATCGGCGTCAGGCCGTTGCGCGACTTCTTGCAGGCTCAGGCGTGCCTGGGTGTCCTCGAAAATCTCCGCTACGGACAGTAGGTCCAAATGATCAGCGCGGCAGATATCCACAGGCGCCGCACGCAGTAGGCCTGTGGATAACAGCGTTATCGTCAGCAATAAAAATTGTAGAAGCCGCATCAGGCGCGCCCGGCCGACTCGGTTTCAACGAGGCCCAGGGCTTGCTGGCGAAACTGGCTGGGCGTCATGCCGATTCGCTGGCGGAAGGCGGTGGTGAAATTGCAGGCGTTGCGAAAGCCCACCAGCTCGGCGACGTCCTGCACGCTCATGGCGCTTTCGCAGAGCAGATCCTGGCCGCGTCGCAAACGCGCGTCGCGAATATAGGCAAACACGGTCATGCCCAGGTGCTCGCGAAAAATCGCGGTGAGACGTTTTTCATGGGTGCCGACCTTTTGCGCGAGGCTGGCCAGGGACGGGATGTCGTCCAACTGGTTTTCAATCAGTCGCATCGCCGCGCGCAGGACGATTTCGTCGCCTTGCGGTTCCGGATCGGCGGGGCTTTTAGGCATGGCCGGTGGCGCGCGCCAGGTCAATTGCAGGTGGATCTTGATGCGTGCGAGCACTTCTTCCGGGGCGCAGGATTTGGGAATGTAATCGACGCCACCGACGGTCAAGCCTTCAAGGCGTTCAATCGAGCTGTTGGCCGACGACAGAAAGAGAATGGGCGTCTGCCGGGTCGCCGGAGCCTCGCGCAGAAGCCTGCACAGGCTGAAACCGTTCATATGCGGCATGTGCACGTCCAGCACGATCAGGTCCGGGCGCAAGGCCAATGCGCGCTGATAACCCTGGAGGGCATCGCTGGCCAGGGAAACGCGCCAGGGCTGCGCCTTCAATAGAACGAGCGTTGCGCGGATGTCCTCCGGGACATCGTCAATCAGCAGAATATGCGGCGGCTCGGATGACACCGCCGCGCCCCCAGCCATCGCCGCCCGCCTTTCGTATCGTCCGTCGTCCATTCGCTACGTTCTCTTATCGTGCTTTTTCCAATTCAATTGCCGGAGCAACAGGATTTTTCAAAACAATTCGATGGATCAGTAAAAAATCGTTATACCGATAGCGGCAGGTCCGGCGAAGACTTGAAGGCGCCCAACTATCCTTGGTCGCTATGCTGAGGCGATCCCACTTCAACAGGCAGGCTGCGATGATCCAATGTAAACGCGCCTATGAAACAGCCAGCGCCGAGGATGGCGTGCGGGTGCTGGTCGACCGGCTGTGGCCGCGTAGTTGCCCCAAGGATGCCCTGGCGATTGCCGAGTGGCTGCCGGAGGTGGGGCCTTCCCACGCACTGCGCAAGGCGTTCAAGGCGGGGGCGGTTTCGTTTGCCGAGTTCAGGGCGGCCTATCGGCGTGAGCTGGCGGCCCGACCGGAGCATTGGTGGAAGTTGGTGGACGTCGCGCGGGGCGGGACGCTTACCCTGGTGTATGCGGCCAAGTCGACGCGCGAGAACAATGCGGTGGTGTTGGCGCAGTGGTTGGAGGATGAGGTGGATAAGCGCGCGGAGGGGAACTCGCCGGTGTGTTATCTGGATGAGTTCCCGGAGCTCTGAGATGGGCTTGCTTTGACCCGTGGCGAGGGAGCTTGCTCCCTCGCCACGGGTTATTGATTTGCCTAAGATCGGCGCAGAGAAATCACAAGGAAGACCACCGTAATGCAATCGCAATTCGATCCGTTGGTCCACATCGATTGGAAAACCCCGGGCAGCGACCTGCTCGGGCTGTTGCAGCATTACTATCCCGACATCGATGTATTCGCAGGCCCGGGGTTCGAGGCGTTGCTGGACGAGCTGTCCAACGAGATGCCCGAGGTCTGCTTCGAAGCCCTGGCGCCGGTGCTGGCGGGTCGGGGTTTTGACTTGTGGAATCTGGATGCCGGCGCTGATGATTATCGACCGGTGATCTTCCCTTCCGATCAACGCGAGGCGTTTGCCCAGCATTGGCAAAGCCCACGTGGCGAGCCGAGGTTCACGCCGATTTTGATCGAGCCGCAGAAGCCTGCCGTCACCGAGCATAAGCCGGCCAAACCCAAGCGCGGCAAGCTGAAGTGGTTGCAGGAAGTCCATGACTACCCCGGCCCTACCTACGTGCATGAATACAACTACCGCAACGGCTGGGCTGCAATCACCGAACAGGATGAAGATCGCTGGCTGTGCTTTTTGATCGACTATAACCAGTGGCCGCCCGCCGAACAGGACATGCTCGAACAACGCACCGATGAAGTGGATGGCGCGGACCTGCGCCTGATCGACGCCAACGCCCGGCGCAGCCTGTGGAGACGCCAGGTCAAACACGGCGATTACAGCGCGGATGATCGGTTCAAATACGAGATTCGCCGGGGCGATGCCATCGAGGACTTCGGCCCTGCCGGGCTGCAGTGGCCGGCATTCGAAGAGCCCTGCGTCGTCGTAGACGATGAGATATTCGAGCGCCAGCGCATCTACGAACCCGAGCACCTGACAAGGATCTGGCGGATCACGGCGGACAGCAGCGAGGTGATTTTCGAAGACTCGGACGAGCTCACCATCCTGCCTGTCGGCGGGCGTCGATTGTTGTTCATGCAGCACAACGGCAAGTGCTGCTGGGTCTGGAACCAGGACACCCAACAGGCCATCGTCGCCAAGCCGATGCCCACCGAGGCTTATAAGCTACGGGCATCGACCGCGTACTTGGGCGGTGACGAGATTCTGCTGTTCAGCGAAGGCGCGCGGCAGAACGTCGAGCACTCGGGTTATCAAGAGACCGTGCTATTGGCGTGGCGCTTCAATTTCATCACCGGCGCCAAATCGAAGGCGACGCTGGACGGTTTCGGCAGTGAGCTGCGCCAGGACACACGTCTGCTCGTCACGCAGCCCAAGCAGGTGATTACGTTGCGCACGTTCCATGGGCAACTGCAGGTAGCGCGCGGGCATGGCGATTGGTGGGTGTGGAGCTACCGCGCCAACACCTTTGGCACACACACGCAGGCCTGGTTTTGGAATCAGCGCAGCAATGAGGTGGTGAAGCTGACCAGCAAGGATATCCCGCGCATCAAACCGGAGATTCGTTATCTGCCGTCGCTGGATCGGTACCTGGCGTTCGAGGCGGATTTTGTGGCGCAGTTGCCGGAGTTTAGCGAGATCGTTGAGGCCAAGGGGTGTGAGGTTCTGACTTTCAAGTGATGCAGCGCTGACGTACCGCATTTTCTAAATCCCCGGCCCCTTTGTGGCGAAGGGGCGTTTCCTAAATATTCAGCACCCCACGAAACCCACGCGCCGCGTAATACGACTGCACACCGTTGTGGTAGATGAACACCCGACCATAACGGTAATCGCCAAAAATCGCCCCATCGAGCGCACGAAGTTCCGGAGGCGTCGCCAGCCAACTGGACGTCTTGGCATCGAACTCACCGAGCGTCTGCAGGGCTCGGTATTGCTCCTCGGTCAACAGGGTTATCCCCATGTCGTCAGCCATCTCGATCGCGCTGCCCTTGGGCTTGTTCTCCTTGCGCGCATCCAGGGCCGCACGGTCGTAGCAGAGGCTGCGACGACCGGTGGGGCTTTCCTTTGCGCAATCGCAGAAAGTGACGGCGCCGGTCTGCGGGTCGAGACCGATCACGTCGGGCTCGCCGCCGGTGGCGTCCATGGCCTGGAGGGTTTTCAGGGCATTGGGGTTGTTTTCGAGCCGGGTCTGGATGTCGGACCAGGGAATGTCTGGGTGACGGTTCGGGTTTTGTTCGAAGCGGGTTTTCAGGGTTTGAAGCAGCGCTTGTTGTTCTTGTTTTTTCATGTCGTGAAATCCCTGGTGATCGATTAATCGTTTCTAAAGATTGAAATTTTCAAGCAGGACATATGCCGCAAAGGTCCTCGCATTGCCGGCCATGGCGCGCCTCACCAGAATAGCCCGCCTATTTAACCGCAAGGATCGCAATGCGCTTGATAAGGAGTGCGGAAAAGGGGCTTGAACCGACCGAGTCTCCCGACATTGCCGCACGTTTGGTCGATGACGCCCTGATGCGCGGCCATGTCATCGACGGGCTCGATCAGTTTGGAATGCGGGCGAAGATCAACCGGGACAACGATATCGTCGAGGCCGTCCGGAACGGAGACCTGCTGCTGGTGAAGTCGGGGCTCGCCAGCTCAGGCGGCGGTTTCATGCCGCGCCTGGCGCCGGAGCCAGAACAGCTCCCCGTCCCCCCGGAACAATGGCCGTTGCCCAAGCCCCGGCAAGACTTGGTCTTTGCCAAATCCTGCATCGCCGAGAACTGGTGCCAAACGGGCGCCGGCACGACGCCTGAGCCCGCCTCGAATTTCGGCCGGATCATGGTGGCGGGCGCCATGCTCATGCCTTCGGCAAGTACCGCAATCGCCTCGGCGCTTGGCGCAGACCTCGCGCTGGGCCGCATCGCCGGCGGCGGGATCATGCAACAGCGCCTCACCTGGGCGGTACGCGGCGCGGGCGGCCCTGCCAGCGTTTTCGTCCTGGGCATGCTGCCCACTAAAATGGCCGACGGCACCCTGTACACCGACGACCAGCTACGCCGCCTGAACCACGCAACCACACGTGTCCGCTTCCAATTCCGCCGTGACGCCGACGGCGTGCTCCAGGTGTACGGCATCCACAGCGGTCCCTCGGCCGACGACTCGGTGCGCACCGTGCAGGTGACCTGGAACACCGACCAGACGGCGATGGAGGCGACGCTCAACGGCATCACCCTCATCTGGACGCCGCAGCAGACCCCGCTTGGTTCGCTTCCACCGCTGACCTACCCCGACGATATCGGCAAGCAGCTGGGCACGATCCTCGTCCATCCGATCGCAGAGGACGTCGACAGCCAGATTGATGGGCTGCCGGGAGAAGATGTTACGGCGGATGACGGTATCTTGGTGTTTCCGGCGGATACGGGGCTGAAGTCGCTTTATGTGGTGTTTGCGCGGCCTGCTAAAGGAGACCATAAATACTATCCGCCTCCTAAAGGGCTTATTGCGTTTCCTGATGCAAAAATTGCCACTCGCAAAACGCCGGTAAAAGGCGGAGGAGGTCTACGGAAGCGATGGAAAACAAGGGACGGGACTATCTACGAATGGGACTGCCAGCATGGGAAAGTAGAAAAATACAATAAACGTGGAAAACACCTAGGGGAATTTGACTCCGAAACCGGTGAACAAACCAAAGATGCAGACAATACACGTGAGGTAGAACCTTGAAGTACATTGTTGAAGCTTTTGACAGATCTAGCGACTTCTTAGTTTTTGAGATTGATCTTCCCGAAAACTGCGATGCGCAACTGAAACAAATCATGGGATGGTCCACCCCCCAACGCGGCGATGAAGGTTATAACCTGAGCCCCAGCCAAGCCGCAGCTATTGAAGCATTGGCCGGCAAGCGTTTTTACGATGACGATCATATTTTTCAGCTCACCTGCAATATTGGCTGAAATTCTTCGACGAGCTTCATGCACGAAAATCCGCGATCAGCATCACGGATTTTGCACGCTATCATGACTTCTGATACCGTGCTGAAATCGTGATAGGAAGGATTACCATGACAGCTATTCGGCAGGACCTTGACCTTCAGGACAGACGTGATCTGATCGAACTCAAAGCCTACGTTGAAAGCGTGCTTGGCCTGAAGCTACGACTGAAACCGTGGGAAAACGTGAAGATCCTTCCGTATGCATTGCGTGATCGATACGAGTTTTTCATCACAAATTTCTTCGACGCCCCATGTCTTATTCTGAAGGAACGTCCACAGCGTGAAGCCAGCGTTGCTGATGTAGCCAAGCATATCCAGGCCATCCACAACCTCCAGTCCCACAACAAGTTGCCCGAGACTGGCGATCTAATGATTTTCGTCACCGATACGCTACCCAGTTATGACCGCAAGCGACTGGTAGAGAAAGGCGTTCAGTTCATCGTGCCGGGCAATCAACTTTTTCTTCCGGCCTTTGGCATGGATTTGCGTGAATATTACCGCCAGCGCCTGAACAAACCTCAGGTTCTGAGCCCCGCCACCCAAGCCATGCTGATTCAATACTTGATCAAAGGCTGGCATCACTCGCTGCTGATCACCCGCGCAGCATTCGAGCAGTCCTTCTCCTACGCCAAAATGACCATCACCCGAGCGATCAGGGAACTGACCGACTTGGACATTGTTAAGCCTGGAAAAGAACTGGGCGAATCCGCAATCATTTTTCATTTATCGCCCGAGGAAACGTGGGAAAGGGCGAAGGAGGCCATGCGCACGCCGGTCAAGAAAACACTTTGGCTCAATGCAATCCCGGAGGCATTTGACACACCAATGTTATTGGCAGGAGAAACGGCACTGGCCGAGATGAGCCTTCTTGCCAGCCCAAAAGTGACTTGTTTTGCAATGACGGCAGCGCAGTTCGATCAAATTCGAACACGCGCGCAGTCTGAAAGGAACGAGATCTACGGGGACACTTTTGGCGGTTGGGGTTCAACGACAAAAACGATCCAGTCAAAACTCGAGGCCACGGCCCCCTATGCCGAGGTGCCACAAAACCATGCGGCGTGTTGCATTCAGTTTTGGAGCTATGAACCACCCCGCAGCAACATCGCCAATGGGATCGTGGATCCCTTTTCTCTCTATCTAAGCCTCAAGGATGACCACGATGAACGCATACAAATGTGTCTGGATGAAATGATGGAGAATGTGAAATGGTAGTGGGTGTTGACCGGTTTCGAGAGTATTTCAAAGACTTCCAGGGCAGTTACGTTCTGATCGGAGGGATGGCCGCCTCGATTGCCATGGAGGAACTCGGCGAGGCATTTCGACCGACCAAGGATCTGGATATCGTGCTGGTCGTCGAAGCCCTCGACCGTGAATTCGTCGGACAGTTCTGGAAGTTCATCAAGGACGGCGGCTATACCATTCGCCAGAATGGGGACAGCGATGAGGATTCCCCTGTTTTCTATCGTTTCCAAAATCCTGTGGACAAGTCTTTTCCTGTTCAGGTCGAGCTGTTTTCCCGCGTCCCGGACGGCCTGGACCACGAAGAAGCAGCCCGAATGACTAAGATTCCCGTAGAGGAACAAGCTGCGAGCCTGTCTGCGATTATCCTGGATGATGAGTACTATGCCTTTCTCCTCGCTGGCATCGATCATACCCAGGAGATCAGCCATATCGGGGCCGACCGGCTCGTTCCCCTCAAAGCCCATGCCTGGCTCAACAAGAAGGCGTCGCTTGGGCAAGGCATTGCAGTGGACAGTCGCGATATCAAAAAGCATTTCAGGGATGTGATCGTACTGGCTGTCGGTCTCACTGAGGGAATGGCTCAGCTACCGGAACGACTGGCGCTCGATTTGAAGTCGTTTCTTAACCAAGTGCCCACTGAGCTCGCGTCAAATCCTCAGGCCTACAAAGGGGTGGACGGCGACCGCCTGATCAAGACTATTCAAGAAGCCTTCAGCCTAGCCTGAATCAGTTTTTCCGCACGATATCATTAAGCCTGATATCGTGCTGAAACATTGTTTCAGCTCATAGCTAGAGGCATCAGCGCGAAACAGGGACCACCGTTGTGCCTCCCCTGTGGATAAACATCACTGACATTCAACGACAACTACACCGCCACTTCCTAGCTATCGACCTTCCTGAAGTTCAATTGAAACTCCTGAGTCCAGCTGCAGGCGATGGACGCAATAGTGGCACTTCAGTAGCATTCACCCCCTTCATCGATCCCCTCAAGGATGACCCATGCTCGCCCTGCCTCGCTCCCCAGCCCCGTTGCTAGCATTGTCCGCGTTGTTTGTATTGCTCGGCGGCTGCAGCGTCCATGGCAGTTACCCCGATGCCATCGAACCGGACGCCGCCAAGTTGCGGTTCGTCGCCAACACCAGCAACGCCACCCTGGATTATTTCGACGCAGCCCATTGCGACGGGCAAACCACGGGCATTCTCAACAACATGCTGCTGAGCGATACCGCGCGGCGGGTGGGGATGAGCGTTCCGGCGCCCAAGGATGCGAGGGGTTATCTGGAGGTCAAGCTCAAGCCCGGCGAGCAGATTCACCTGCGCACCAACATGAACAGCGGTTATGCCGTGTGTGGCAAGGGCTTCAACTTCACGCCCGAGGCCAATGCAGAATACGAGGTGACGTTCAAGTCCGAGAAGAACTTCTGCCTGACTCAGTTGCAACGCTTGCAACGGGTCGACGGCAAGGACGTGCGCACACCGATCCCGATCCTGAAAAAGGACTTTCCCGCCTGCGCCGGTCGCAATGCGCTGTTTCCCAAGATCTACCCGGACACACCCCATCGCTTGGAGCTGATGAATCGAGTCATCGACAAAAGCCTGGTCGTCACGGTGAAGACGGATCCGGCCAAGGAAAAAGTCGAGAGCTATTCGCCAGAGAAGCTGGACACCCTGATCAGCGAACGCAAGGCCAAGCTCGGCTTCGACCTGCCGGCTGACTACTGGACGCTGTACCGGGAAAACCTGAAGACGTTTGGCGATGACATGGCGCAGAACAAGGCGCACTCGATGGAACGCTTCAAGGAGGAATACCAGGCGCGCCTGCGGCAGTTGAAGGACGAGCAGTTGGAACAGTGGGCGTTGCCTAAAACCGCCGATGCCAAGCCGGAGAAAGCCGAGGTCGACCTGGACGTCGCCATGATGGTGGAGTATTTCCGGATCGTGAATGTGGTAACGGTCGAAGCGGTGGGTCATCACCTGGACAGGATGGCGCTGATGGATGAGCGTTACGGGGTGTGCGCGCGGTACGCGGAGTGCTGGAAGCGCAACTAGCAGGAGGATGGGCCACCATCTTCGCGAGCAAGCCCGCTCCCACAGGGGGGCGGCGGTAAACGCAGCATCTGCAAACGCCCGAGCCCCCGACTGTGGGAGCGAGCTTGCTCGCGATGGCGGTGTGTCAGTCGCATTAATGTTGACTGATCCGCCGCTTTCGCGAGCAAGCTCGCTCCCACAGGGGGGGACGGCGGAAGGTTACTGCGCGGTCAACTCGGTCAAAGCACGAACCCGCTGCTGCACATTGATCAAATGCAGCCGCATCGAAGCCCGCGCCGCATCGGCATCACGGCGCGCCAACGCCGCGTAGACCTGCTCCCGCTCACGCACCACCAACGCCCGGTTCTCGCCCGTCACCACCGGCCCGGCCTGTTGCACAACCGCGAGCAATGTATTGCCGACATGGGCGATGGCATCGATGAAGAAACTGTTGCCGGTGCATTGGGCGATCTGCAGATGAAATTCGAAATCGGCCCGGGCGCTGTCGTCATCCGTTGGGTCAAGCGCATTCGCTACGTCGAGCGCTTCACGCATCGCCAGCAATTGCTCAGGCGTAGCCCGTTGCGCGGCGATGCCGGCGGCTTCCACTTCCAGGCTCAGGCGCAGTTCGATGACGGCCAATGCGTCGTAGGCGCCGCCCTTGACGTGCTTGCTGCCCTGGAAATCTCCCGGCCGGGCGGTGTCGACCACAAAGGTGCCAATGCCGTGGCGTGTCTCGACCAAACCTTCGGCCTGCAGCCGGGACATGGCTTCACGGACCACGGTCCGACTGACGCCGCGTTCCTTGATGATGACCTGTTCGGTCGGCAGCTTGCTGCCCGCGGGCAGCTCGCCGGCGAGTATCTGCTGCGTCAGGTCGACCACCAGTTGCTGAGTCATGCTCAGGCGTCGATCGGTTGTGACACGCTCCATTGCACCTATCCATCAAGCCAGACGATCGCGGCATTATAGCCGCGACCTTGCCCCAAAACTCACTATAATGCCCGCTGATCACACTAGAGCACGCCGATGACGGACCAAGCGTTATCTCCATTGAACAAGCCGCGCCGCCTCGCCGAGACACTGGTCGACCGTTTTGCCCAGCGCATGCGCGACGGCATTCTGAAATGCGGCGAAAAGCTCCCCACCGAAGTGCACATCATGGAAGCCGAAGGCGTCAGCCGTTCGGTGGTGCGCGAAGCATTGTCGCGCTTGCAGGCGGCAGGGTTGGTGGAGACGCGCCATGGCGTCGGCACCTTTGTGCTGGACATGCCGGCGCCGGAAGGTTTTACCCTCGGGCCGGCGACGATCGCCACGTTGTCCGATGTGCTTAACTTGCTGGAGTTTCGCCTGAGCCTGGAAGTACAGGCCGCCGGCATGGCCGCCGAGCGCGCCACGCCCGAAGCCCTGGCCGAGCTGGCCCAGGCGCTGGAAGCGTTGTTGCAAGGGCCTGAGAAATCCGGCACCACGATCAATGCCGATTTCCAGTTCCACCTGAAGATCGCCAAGGCGGCCGGCAATTACTACCTGATCGATATCATGAAGCACCTGGGCACCAAGCTGATCCCGCGTACCCGGATGAACTCCGCCTATTCGGGGCAGAGTGATCGCAGCGCCTACCTGCAGGGGATCAATGCCGAACACCAACAGATTTTCGATGCCATCGCCAGTCACAATGTCGACGCGGCGCGGGCGGCCATGTACCTGCACTTGAGCAACAGCCGCATGCGCCTGTGTGAAACCCAACAACGCCAGGCGTTCTACAACGAGTAACCCCCGCAGTTTTGTGGCTGCAGTGACCACAGCATTTGTATCCTCCACCGCCCCCTGTGGGAGCGAGCTTGCTCGCGAAGGCGGCGGCACATCCAATATCATCGGCACAGGCAGACCGCTATCGCGAGCAAGCTCGCTCCCACAGTTTTATTCAGTGTTGACTACCTCTCCCGCAACTCAGAAAAAGTTGTACTGGACCCCCACCCGCAACCGCAGTTGCCGATCACTGTCCACCGAGTTGACTTTGATATCACCCACTTCAAAGAACGGTGCCCAGCGCTTATCCCATTTGTACTTGACCACGGCATTCTGCTCATAGTCATCGGTGCCGCCGTTGTAGCGGATGTAATCGGCATCGAAGTAAGTCAGTTGATACTCGTAAGCCCAAGGCCCTTGGTTTGCATAGTTGATATAGACGTCGTAGCGATGGATCGTCTGGTCGTCCTGGCCGTTGTCCGGCACGTCGCGATCGACCTTGTCACGGTCCAGCTTGCTGACGTCGTAGCGATAGCGACCGGCGATGCTCAGTTCCTTGGTGATCTTGTAGCCCAGGCGCATGCCCGTCTTGTAGGTGGTGGATTCCTCGTCGCTTTCCATGGCGAACGAAGGCGTCAGCGTCCAGCGATCATCGATCTTGTGCTGGTAGTTGACGGTAAATTCGTGGCCGCTGCCGACGGTGTTGTCGAAAGCGACATCTTCCCGGTCACCAGCGGTCTTGTATTTGAGCTCACCTTCCAGGCCCACACCGTTATCCAGCCTGATGCCGAACTTGGCGCGGTCGGCGTGCATGCGGGTCTTTTCAGCGTATTGATGGCGGACGTTGATATAACCGGTATCCGCCTGAGCGACAACCGAAGTGAACAGCGAAGCGATCGACAAAACTACCAGGGTCTTTTTCATGTTTTTTATTCTTGTAAGTTGAAATCAATAGTTGGGTTGAACGCCAAATCGCAGGCGAGCGCGTGCGCGCATTGAAACGTGCGGTTCAACGTGTTCTGCGGTTTAAAACAGGTACAGCGGGTTAGTTACTTCAAACGGCGATAGGGACTCGTTGTATGTCGCGACTGGCTTGCACCAGCAGGCGTGTGTATTCGTGGGCGGCGCCATCGTTTGCCAGTCGATGACTGTCGAGCGTCTCCACTACCCTGCCCTGCTGCATCACCGCCAGCCGATCGCACAAATGCGCAACGACGGCCAGGTCGTGGGTGACCATCAGATAAGTCAGCCCTTCCTGGCGGCGCAGTTCGGCCAACAGGTTGAGGATTTCCGCCTGCACCGAGACATCCAGCGCCGAGGTCGGCTCGTCCAACAGCAACACCCGTGGGCGCAGGATCAGCGCCCGGGCAATCGCCACGCGCTGGCGCTGGCCGCCGGACAATTGATGCGGGTAACGAAAGCGAAAGCTGTCGTTCAAGCCGACTTTGCGCAGGATCTCGCTGACCTTTTGCCCACGCCCGTCGATGCCATGGATGCGCAGTGGTTCCTGCAAAGCGGCGTCGATGGTGTAGCGCGGATGCAGTGAAGCGTATGGATCCTGAAAAACCATCTGCACGGTGCGGTAGTGGTCCAGCGGCAGCTTGCGCGTCACCGCCCGGCCGGCGACTTGCAATTGTCCGGTCCAGTGCTGGTACTGTCCGGCCAGGCAACGCAGCACGGTGGTCTTGCCCGAACCGGACTCCCCCACCAGGCCGAAGGCTTCACCTTCGGCGACGCTCAAATCGACGTCGTGCAATACCGCATTCAGTGCCGCGCCCGTGCCGAAACTGAGGTTCAGGCCGGTGATTTCGATCATGCTCATGACAGGCTCCTCAAGGGTTCAACCAGTGTGGGTCGCGCTGCAACACCGGCAGCGTGGCGCGCGGATGGTCCAGGCTGGGCAACGCCGCCAACAGGCCTTGGGTGTACGGATGGGTGGCGTTGTCCAGGTCGGCGGCGGCAATCGACTCGACCACGCGCCCGGCGTACATCACCAGCACCCGATCACAGAAATGCCGCACCAGGTTCAGGTCGTGGCTGATGAAAATCAGCCCGAGGTCACGCTCGCAGACCAACTCTTCAAGCACGTTGAGCACCTGCCGGCGCACCGACACGTCCAGCGCCGATGTGGGCTCGTCGGCGATGATCACCTGGGGATCGGTGATGACCATCATGGCGATCATGATCCGCTGGCCCATGCCGCCCGACACCTCGTGCGGATACAGGTCATAAACCCGCCGAGGGTCGCGGATGTGCACCTTGGCGAGCATATCCAGGGCCCGTTCCCGGGCTTGGTGATGGGGCACCTTGTGGTGGGCGAGATAGGCTTCGGCGATTTGCTCGCCAACGCGCACCACCGGGTTCAGCGAGTACTTCGGGTCTTGCATGATCATCGACATGCGCGCCCCGCGAATCGCCTGGATCTGCTTTTCGCTGGCGCTCAGCAAGTCGATATCGGCAAAACGCAAGGTCTTGGCGGTGACCCGCGCCGTCGGTGGATGCAAGCGCAAAAGGCTGCGGCCGACGGTCGATTTACCCGAGCCGGATTCACCGACGATGGCGAGTTTTTCCCGGCCCAGGGTGAACGACACATCGCGCACCGCCAGCGAGGTTTTGCCCGCGTTGCGAAACTCCACGCATAAATCCTGTACGGCCAGTTTTATCTCAGTCATGGGACTTTCCTCAGGATTGGCTGCGGGGGTCGAGGACGTCGCGCAAGCCGTCGCCCAACAGGTTGAAGGCCAGGCTGACCAGCATGATCGCCGCACCGGGCGCCGCCACCAGCCACCAGCTTTCGAGCATGTAGCGCCGCCCGGTGGAGATCATCGCGCCCCACTCCGGCAGCGGTGCCTGGGCGCCGAGACCGAGAAAGCCCAGGGCAGCGGCAGTGAGGATGATGCTCGCCATGTTCATGGTCAGGCGGATGATCACCGACGACAGGCACATCGGGATGATGTGGCGCAGGATGATCCGGGTGCTCGACGCGCCTTGAAGTTGAACCGCGACGACGAAGTCAGCGTTGCGCAGCGGCAGCGTTTCGGCGCGAGCGAGCCGGGCAATCGGCGGCCAGGCGGTGAGTGCGATGGCGATCACCGCGTGCTCCAGGCCCGGGCCGAGGGCGGCAATGAAAGCCAGCGCCAACACCAGGCTGGGGAACGAGATGAAGATGTCGGTGATGCGCATGAACAGGCTGTCGACCCAGCCGCCGAAGTAGCCGGAAACGGTGCCGACCAACAGGCCGATGGGGCCGACGATCACCGTCACCAGCAAAACGATGTACAGCGTGATGCGCGAGCCATACACCAGCCGGGCGAACACATCGCGACCGTATTCGTCCGTGCCGAACCAATGCGCGCTGCTGGGCGCTTGCAACGCGCCGGCAAGGTTCTGCAACAGGGGATCGTGACCGGCGATCCACGGCGCGAACGCCGCAACCACCATCAAGGTCGAGACCACAACCAGGCCGGCAAACGTCATCGGGTTGCGCAGCAAAAATCGCAGCAGTCGAGTGGCGCTGGCCACCAGCGCAGCCGTACTCGAAGCGGGCAGCGCGGCACTGCCGGCTGCGCTGGAAGCAAGGGGCAGGTTCATTAGCGAGTCCTCGGGTCGAAGATCTTGTAGAGCGCGTCGCTGATCAGGTTCAGCGTCACGAAGATGAGGCCGATCAACAGCACGCAAGCCATCACCGCGTTCATGTCGCCGAGCAACAGACTGCTCGTCAGGTACTGCCCGAAGCCTGGCCAGGCGAAGACGGTTTCGATCAGCACCGCGCCTTCGAGCAACCCGCCGTAGGCCAGCGCAACAATGGTCAACAGCTGCACGCGGATGTTGCCGAAGGCGTGGCCCCAGACGATCTTGCGCTGGGACAGACCCTTGACCCGCGCGGTAATGATGTATTCCTGGGACAACTGCTCAAGCATGAAGCTGCGGGTCATGCGACTGATGTAGGCGACCGAGTTGAAACTGAGGATCACCGCCGGCAGCAGGATGTGCCGCAGTGCGCTGCGAAAGGCTTCCCAATCGCCGGACCAGGCAGTGTCGATCAACAACAGCCCGGTGTGCGTCGGAATCAACCCGTCATAAGCCAGGCCGATCCGCCCGACACCGCCGGCCCAACCCAACCAGGCGTAGAACACCAGGAAAGCCATCATGCCGATCCAGAAAATCGGCGTGGAGTAACCGAACAGCGTGATCAGCCGAGCGACATGGTCACCGGCACGGCCCTGATGGGTCGCCGCGTAGACACCCAGCGGCAGCCCCGCCAACACGCCAAACAGAATGGCCAGGGTCGCCAGTTCCAACGTGGCCGGAAACACCCGGGCGATGTCGGTGATGACTGGATTGCCGGTCAGCAAGGCCATGCCGAAGTCACCGTGGAGCAGGTCGCCGAGGTAGATCGCAAACTGCGTCCACAACGGTTTGTCCAGGCCCAGCTCCTTGTAGACCTGGGCATAGGCCGAGGCGTCGGCGTCCGGGCCGACGATGGCCAGCACCGGGTCCAGCGGCATCACCCGTCCGATAAAGAAAGTCAGCAGCAGCAACCCCAGCAGCGTCACCGCCACCGAGCCGCCGCGCCGGGTCGCCGAAGCGGCCCGGGTGGTCCAGATTGAAAAGGATGCAGTCGACATATTCATTCCTGCCTTGGCCGTGAGGCCGTCGATTTCAGCGCTGCTTATAGACGTCGCGAAGGCGCGTGGTGGCGGCGGTGTGGCCGATGTAGTTGCGCACGTCGGCGTGGATCACCACCTCGTCGACCATTTGCGAGACCGGCATGATTGCCCCGGCCTGTTGGTCATAGAGAGTCTGGACCTGGGCGTACATCTGCCGCTGGCGCTCGGGGTCGCGCTCGCGCTCGGCCTGCTCGATCAACTGGTTGAGCTGCGGGTCGAAGAACGAGGTGCGCCAGCCCTGGAAATTGCTCAACTTGGCTTCGGTGCGGTTGTCCGGGTTGTACACCAGGGCGCGCAGGCTCGAATGCGGATGCCGCTCGGCCCCGCCGCCGCCACGCCCGACGAGGATGTCGAATTGACGGTCGCGCATCGCCCCGTAGATCTGGTTGCCGGTGCCGGTGATGATCGTCGCCTGGATGCCCGCTTGGGCGAGCGTCGCTTGCAGGCTGGTGGCGATATTGATGAACGGTGGATCGGTCAGCGAACGGATGCTCACCTTGAAGCCGTCGGCGTGACCGGCTTCCGCCAGGAGGCGCTTGGCCTTGGCCACGTCCAGGCGATAACCCGGATCGTCCAGGCGCGCCGGCAAGCCCAGTTGCATCGGCCGTTGGTTGATCACGCCGTAGTGCGGCATCACCACGTCGTTGATGCCCTGGTAGTCGATCAACAATCGGATCGCCTGGCGCACGCGGATGTCCTGGAACAGCGGCTGCTGCATGCTCAACGCCACGTAGTACAGCGTGCCCCGGGCGATGCTCTGGATGTGCACGTCATCGACCGCGCCCAGGGCCTTGATGTCGGTGGCCGCCATGCCGCGGGCAACGTCCAGGTCACCGCGCTCGACCATCAGGCGCAAGGCCTGGGATTCGGTCATGTTGCGCATGATCACCCGGCGCAACTTCGGCGCGCCGCGCCAGTACTCATCGTTGCGACTCATCAGGATCACGTCGTTGGCGCGCCAGATATCCAGCTTGAACGCACCGGAACCTGCCGTATGCGTGGCCAGCCACGCCGCGCCCTGATCGTCGCCGACCTGATGCTGCAAGGCCACCGAGCGATCGACGATGAAGGCACTGGGCGAGGTCGCCAACGTGTTGAGTACCAGCAACGGATCGGTGCTGCGCGGCAGCTCCATGACAAAGGTGTGCGGCCCTTCGGCGCGCATCAGTTTGACGACGTTTTCGGCGGTGAAGCCGTAGGCCTTCCAGGTCGAAGCCAGGGCGCGATTGAGCGTGACCACGCGCTGCAAGGACCAGGCGACGTCTTGCGCAGTGAGTGGCGCACCGGAGTGAAAGCGCACGTCGTCGCGCAATTGAAAGGTCAGGCGCATACGGTCCGGGCTGATTTCCCAGCTTTTGGCCAGGGCGGGAATCAGCGTGTCCGGCTTCGCCGCGTCTTGCTCCAGGAGCATGTCATAGACGTTGGCGTTGACCTCGGCCACTTCGAGCCCCGTCGCGGCAGCCGGGTCGAGGGACAGCAGGTTGATCATGCTCATGCCCACCACCAATTGGTCGGCGGGCGTTTCGCCTTGGGCCAGGCTGACGGGCACCTGCACTGCGCACAGGGCCACGATGACACAGAGCAGCCTGGACAGGCGCTTGGGCCAGAGTTTCATGGTTCAGTCCTTTCTTATATTTATAAAGACTTTGTCGTCCGGGCCGTTCAGCCTCGGACGCAGTGCGCCATCAGTGCCGGGATAATGTATTGGCTTCGATATACGCGAAGTTGATGTCCTCGCCCAACCCCGGCCGATCCGACAGATGCACATAACCGTCGGCGTCCATCGGATCGACGAGGCTGTTGAGGTGCGCCGGCACTTCCTCGTAGTCGAGAAACGGGTGCAGCAGGCCACGCTCGTACCAACGACAATTGCTGATCGCCCCGACCACGGCGAGGTTCGCCGCGCCGTTGCCGTGGACTTCGCAATCCATGCCGAACGACTCGGCCAGATGCGCCACTTTCAGGCACGGCCCGATACCGCCGACGCCGGCCACGCCGGCGCGCAGGATGTCACAAGACTTCTGCGTCACCCAACTGGCGCGGCTGTGGAATTTGCCGGCGATGCTTTCCGGGCCCAGCACCGGGATGTCCAGGTTCGCAGCGAGCCAGGCGTAGGACTCGGCGGAGTCTTCCATCATCGGCTCTTCGAACCAGGCGAAATTCAGCTTCTCCAAGGCCTTGCCGATGGTCAGCGCATCCATGCGGCTGTACCAGTGGTAGCCATCGAGCATCAGGGCGATGTCCGGGCCAACCGCCTCGCGGACGGCGGCGCAGGCCTGGATGTCCATTTGCGGATTTGGTGCGAAGGAAATCGGCGGCATCCAGGTGTGCAGCTTGATTGCCTTGTAGCCGCGCTTGACCAGCTTCTCGGCAAACTGGCCGTACTCATCCGGCGTCGACAGACCACCCGGCAAATCGTCGCCGCACATCGTCGAGCCATAGGCCAGGACCTTGTCGCGGTAACCGCCGATGAGCTTGTGCACCGGCAACTTCAGCTTGCGCCCGGCCAGATCCCACAAGGCTTGTTCCACCAGGGCCAGGGCCCGATCGGTGAATTGCCCGGCGCTGCCGCGCTGCCAGTGCGCCAGATCCTGCCAGATGCTCTCACGGTCCATCGGGTCGCGGCCGATCAGCACCTTGCGCACGAAGGATTCGATGATGTGCGGGCGAATCAACTCAGGCGTACCGAAGGCATAACCCTCCGATCCGTCGTCGCAACTGATTCGCAGCAGGGCCATCTTGATCATGACTTCGTCGCCGGGATGGGCGTGGCCGGCACTGTCCTGGGCGCGACGCGACGGGGTGGAAAAGATTTCGACGTTAACGCCTGTGATTCTCATGGGAGGGCCACCGTGTTGTTATTTTTTATTTGTATGTCGTCATACAACGTGATGGATTATTCGAATGTTTCCGCAGGCATGTCAACCCACAAAGCCACACAAACAGGAGATTTTTTCGTCAACTCATCTTTCTCATGAAGATGACGACTGCAAAAGTCGTCATACCACGCGGTACGTCATCGCTGGGAATCAGCTCGCTCCCTCTGCGGGAATTGTTGGACTAAAGTGACTGGGTCATTGGCGTGACACCCCATGCGGAGGCCGGTATGAAGGACTTCACCATCGAACGCATCGACCACATCGTCCTGCGGGTAACCGACATCGAGCGCAGTCTCGCCTTCTACACCTCGGTGTTCGGCTGCGAGCTCAGGAAGCGTCGGGACGATCTGGGATTGATCCATCTCGGTGCCGGTGCATCGATGATCGATCTGGTGGCTGTCGATGGCCCGCTTGGCCGCCAGGGTGGCGCGGCTGCCGGCAAGCAGGGCCACAACGTCGATCACTTCTGCCTGCGCATCGAGCCGTTTGACGAACCAGCGCTGCTCGCTCATCTGCACGCAGCCGGCCTGGCCGTCGAGAAAGCACAGATGCGTTTTGGCGCGGAGGGTAAGGGATTGTCGATCTATTGCGCCGATCCGGATGGCAACCAGATCGAGTTGAAGGGGCCATCGCTGGAGCCTTGAGCTCCAGCCAGCCTGATGCGGTCAGGCCAAGAGGTATGAAAAAACGCCTATCGCGTGCACTGTTTGGTTAAATCCTTTTCGCGCGCCGACGGCTCCAGATAATGCCCGCCGCAGCCGCGACGATCATCACTCCGATATTTCCGAACAGCCAGATCGCGAAATTGCGGCTCTGGTCCGCATCGCTTTCATACAGCGGACCCAAATAGGTTCCGATCAGTATGAAAATCAGATTAAAAGCACCCATGGCCGAAGCGACCAGCAGCAAGACGAACAAGACTCCTTTGATGACCTTCATATGACCTTCCAGAACCAGATGTCCTTGGACTCATGGTAATCCTTGTGTCGGCGCCTGCGCGCCGCAGGGCCACGCCGAGATTGATTGCGCATTGATCGCTAAAGTTCTTGGAACCATTCGTCCTGCAAGGCGCGGCGTCGCCGAATATTTCGGGATGACTCTTCCATAACTTATCAAACGTAAACATCCTGTTCCCCCCTGCGGCTTTTGATCCTGGAGGCCTAGCCTAGCAGATGGCGAAACGGCTTCATTTTACCTATCACCCAATCACCCGCGTTTTTTCTCCTAGACTTGCCATGTTTGCAGTTCGCCGGGGCTGGGATGAGCCCGCACGATAAACATAATTCCAAGAGAATCGCCATGCTCAGACCCTTATGGAACGCGCTCGCCTTCACGCTGGCTTTCACCACGCTGGGCACCGCTGCGGCGGACCCCATCGTTATCAAGTTCTCCCACGTGGTGGGCGAGCAGACGCCCAAGGGCCAAGGCGCCTTGATGTTCAAGAAGCTGGTGGAGGAACGCTTGCCGGGCAAGGTCAAGGTGGAGGTTTATCCCAATTCCACGCTTTATGGCGATGACAAGGAAATGGAAGCGTTACTGCTGGGAGACGTGCAGATCATTGCGCGTTCGCTGGCCAAGTTCGAGCAGTACACCCGCAAGGTACAGCTGTTCGACTTGCCGTTCCTGTTCGACGACATTGCCGCGGTAGACCGTTTCCAACAGAGCCCCCAGGGCCAGCAATTGCTCAAGTCCATGGAAAGCAAGAACATCACGGGCCTGGCCTATTGGCATAACGGCATGAAGCAATTGTCGGCGACCAGGCCACTTCGTACGCCCGAAGATGCGCGCGGCCTGGTCTTTCGCGTGCAGACTTCCGCCGTACTGGAGGAGCAGTTCAAGGCAGTGGGCGCCAAAGGGCAACCGATGATATTTTCGGTGGTGTATCAGGGCTTGCGTACGGGCCTGGTCAACGGCACGGAAAACACCTATTCGAATTTCTACAACCAGAAACTCCATGAGGTGCAGAAATACGTTACCGAATCCAACCACGGCATACTCGATTACATGCTGATTACCACGTCGGACTTCTGGAACGGCCTGCCGCCGGATATCCGCGCGGAACTGCAGAAGATCGTGGTCGAATCCACTGCCCATGCCAACAAGGAAGCGGAGCGATTCAATCAGTTGGACAAACAGCACGTCCTGGACGCCAAGACCACCGAGATCATCACGCTCACCCCGCAAGAGCGAAGTGCCTGGCGCGACCAGATGAAACCGGTGTGGGCGAAGTTTGAAAAGGACATCGGCCCGGACTTGATCCAGGCTGCCGAAGCGTCCAACCCGGCGAAGTAATACGCGGCACTTGATGTCACAAAGCCCCGGCACGCTATTTTCTGCCTAGACTTGCAACTGTCCCACCGTGCGTTTTGTTTTGAATGAGCCCGCACGGGCAAAACTAAAAATAAAAGGAAACCCCAATGTTCAAACCTATGTGGAAAGCACTCGTCTGCACGCTGGCCCTCAGCGCGCTGGGCTCGGCCATGGCGGCCGATCCGGTGGTCATCAAGTTCTCGCACGTGGTGGCCGAACAAACCCCTAAGGGCCAGGGCGCGCTGCTGTTCAAGAAGTTGGTGGAAGAGCGCTTGCCGGGCAAAGTCAAAGTCGAGGTGTACCCCAACTCCTCGCTGTTCGGCGACGGCAAGGAAATGGAAGCCCTGCTCCTGGGCGACGTACAAATGATCGCGCCGTCCCTGGCCAAGTTCGAGCAGTACACCAAGACGGTACAGTTGTTCGACTTGCCGTTCCTGTTTGACGACATCTCCGCCGTGGACCGTTTCCAACTGAGCCCTGAAGGTCAGAAACTGCTCAAGTCCATGGAAAGCAAGAACATCACCGGCCTCGCCTATTGGCACAACGGCATGAAGCAATTGTCCGCCAACAAACCGCTGCGCGAACCCAAGGATGCCCGCGGCTTGAAGTTCCGCGTGCAGGCGTCCGCGGTGCTCGAAGAGCAGTTCAAGGCCGTCAACGCCAACCCGCGCAAGATGAGTTTCGCCGAGGTCTACCAAGGCCTCCAGACCGGTGTGGTCAACGGTGCGGAAAACCCCTACTCGAACATCTACAGCCAGAAAATGCATGAAGTGCAGAAGTACATCACCGAATCCAACCACGGTGTACTCGACTACATGCTGATCACCAACACCAAGTTCTGGAACGGCCTGCCGCCGGACATCCGCACTGAACTGGACAAGATCCTGGTGGAAGTCACCGCGCAAGTGAACAAAGAAGCGGCACAGCTCAACGAGCATGACAAACAGCGCATCCTCGATGCCAAGACCACCGAAATCATCACCCTCACGCCTGAACAGCGCGACGAATGGCGCGAGAAGATGAAACCGGTATGGAAGAAGTTCGAAGGTGACATCGGCGCCGACCTGATCAAGGCCGCCGAAGCCTCCAACAAGGCTCAGTAATGGGTCGGCCGGCGTTGCCGCCCTGGCAATGCCGGCCTGTCGTCCTCTTCGCAGGAGATGTCATCCATGAACGCCCTTCGGCGCACCTGGGAACACTTCGAGGAAGGCTTCATCGCTTTCCTCCTGGCCGCCATGACGCTCGTCACGTTCGTCTATGTGGTCCTCAACAACCTCTACGCGATTTTCTACAGCCTCGGCGATCATTGGCCCGCCGCCAGCGAATCGATGTTCGCCATTGGTGATAGCGTCATGGGCATGGCCCAGGCGATGACCTGGAGCAGCTCCCTGACCAAGGCCCTGTTTGGCTGGCTGATTTTCTTTGGTTTGTCCTATGGCGTGCGCACCGCCGGGCACATCGGCGTCGATGCGCTGGTGAAACTGGCGAGCAAACCGGTACAGCGTCTCATCGGCGTGATCGCCTGCCTGTGCTGCCTGGCGTATGCCGGACTGCTGGCAGTGGCGAGTTTCGAGTGGATCAACACCTTGATGATTGCCGAAATCGGCGCCGAAGACCTCGGTCATTTCGGCGTCATGCAATGGCATGTCGGCTTGATCGTGCCGGTGGGGTTCGCCCTGGTGTTCATCCGTTTCGCGGAAATTCTCGTACGCATCCTGATGAATCGTCAGACGGGCCTGGGCCTGGCGGATGAAGCAGCGGAAGCGATCAAACTCACCGAGATCGAGGAAGACAAGCCATGACCATTGCCTTCCTGTTCATCGCGCTGTTCGTGCTGATGTTCATCGGCGTACCCATCGCCATTTCCCTGGGCCTGGCCGGATCGCTGACGATCATTTTCTTCAGCCCCGATTCGGTACGTTCCCTGGCGATCAAGCTGTTCGAAACCAGCGAACACTACACGCTGCTGGCGATTCCGTTCTTCCTGCTGGCCGGTGCGTTCATGACCACGGGCGGTGTGGCGCGGCGGCTGATCGACTTTGCCAACGCCTGCGTCGGACACATTCGCGGCGGCCTGGCGATTGCGGCCGTGCTGGCTTGCATGTTGTTTGCGGCGCTGTCCGGCTCCAGCCCCGCGACGGTGGCGGCAGTGGGCTCCATCGCGATTGCCGGCATGGTGCGCTCGGGTTATCCACAAGCGTTTGGCGCCGGTATCGTGTGTAACGCCGGCACGTTGGGCATCCTGATTCCGCCGTCGATCGTGATGGTGGTCTACGCCGCCGCGACAGAAACCTCCGTGGGCAAGTTGTTCATGGCCGGTGTGGTTCCGGGGTTACTGCTGGGTTTCTTCTTGATGGTGGCGATCTACATCGTCGCGGTGAAGAAAAATCTCCCGGCTTTGCCCCGAGCCTCCTTGCGTGAATGGCTGAGCACGGCACGCCAGGCCATCTGGGGCTTGCTGCTGATGGTCATCATCCTCGGCGGGATCTATTCGGGAATGTTCACACCGACCGAAGCCGCGGCGGTGGCGGCGGTCTACTCGGCGTTCATCGCCCTGTTCGTCTACAAGGACCTGTCGTTCCGCGAGACGCCGAAGGTGCTGTTGGAGTCGGCCAAGCTGAGCATCATGCTGATGTTCATCATTGCCAACGCCATGCTTTTTGCCCACGTGTTGACTACTGAGCAGCTACCGCAGCAAATCACCGCATGGGTGATCGATGCCGGGCTGACGCCGGTGACCTTCCTGCTGGTGGTGAACATTGTGCTGCTGATTGCCGGTGCGTTCATGGAGCCGTCGGCGATCATCCTGATCCTGGCGCCAATTCTGTTTCCCATCGCGATGAAACTGGGCATCGATCCGATTCACCTGGGCATCATCATGGTGGTGAACCTGGAAATCGGCCTGATCACGCCGCCGGTGGGCTTGAACCTGTTTGTCACCTCGGCGGTGACCGGCATGTCGCTGACGGCCACCATCCGCGCAGCCATGCCGTGGCTGATGATCTTGCTGGCGTTCCTGGTGTTGATCACCTATGTGCCGTGGATTTCGCTGGTTCTGCCGAACTGGTTGGGAATGAGCTGATCCTGTGGCGAGGGAGCTTGCTCCCTCGCCACAAAGACGCAGCCGCCACAGCCCTTGGGCGCATTGCGTTATGATCCCTGCTTCCTTCTGAAGCAGAGCTTTTCCTACGAATGTTGCCGTCCCCTTCCGACACACCAACCACCCTACCCTCCGTCCTCGTCGGTCCGCTGCTGCGGCGATTGGAAGCCCGGCGGCTGGTGATGTGGCTGGTGGGTTCACGACCCTTGACGTTGACTTTGCGTCTCGACGAAGCAGGCGATCTCGAGCTCGACGCCACGCGCTGCACGGTGGTGCCCGTGGGGCGGCAGGCATTCTTGCACTTGATCGACGTGCATCTCGATACTGCCCTGCCGCTGGATGTGACGATTGACTACGACCTGCTGGTAGACGGCACGCCCATCGCCGAATGGGCGCCGCACCTGCTGTACGGCGGTGCGAAGTGCCCTAATTTCATGCTGCATTCGCGCATCGGGCAACTGGTCCATGGCTCCTGCCGCAAACCCCACTACCCGGCCAACGACGGTTTGCTCTGTGTCGACCGACTGTTGGCGCAATCTCCCGAGCAACGGCCGGCGTTGTTGATGATGAGCGGCGACCAGGTGTATGCCGACGATGTCGCCGGGCCGATGTTGCGGGCGATCCATGCCTTGATCGAGCGCCTGGGGTTGTTCGAAGAATGCCTCGAAGGTGCGGTGGTTGAAGACAGCGCCAAGCTTTACCAACATCCCGCCAGTTATTACCACCGTGCAGACTTGCTGCCAGCGCTCGAAAGCAACGAAACCCTGCGTGAGCGTTTCTTCGGCGGGGCACGCAAGCCGATCTTCACCAGCAGCAGCGCAGATAATCACCTGGTGACCTTCGCCGAAGTCATGGCGATGTATCTGCTGGTGTGGTCGCCCGTGCCGTGGACGTTGATCGACCCGCAACCACCCGAATTGACCGCCGAACGACGTCAACGCTATGACGTGGAGCAACAACGCATCGAGGCTTTCAGGGCCGGACTTGGCGGCGTGGCCCGGGTGTTCGCGCACCTGTCCTGCTTGATGATCTTCGATGACCACGACATCACCGACGACTGGAATTTATCCGCACAATGGGAGGAAACGGCCTACGGGCATCCGTTCTCCAAGCGCATCATCGGCAACGCGCTGATCGCCTATATGCTCTGCCAGGGCTGGGGCAATAACCCGGACGTGTTTGGCGAGGTGATCCAGCAAACCGTGGCGTTATGCGGCACCGCCAAAGACCGCTACCTCGACAGCGCGCCGCAGGACACGCTGATCGACACGCTGCTCGGTTTCCAGCAATGGCACTACGTGCTGCCGAGCACGCCGGCGCTGGTGGTGCTCGACACCCGTACGCGCCGCTGGCGCAGCGAAAACAACCTCAAGCAGCCGTCGGGCCTGCTGGACTGGGAAGCGCTGAGCGAGCTGCAACAAGAACTGCTGGACCATCCCTCGGCGATCATCGTGTCACCGGCGCCGATCTTCGGCGTGAAACTGATCGAGACCGTGCAGCGGGTGTTCAGTTGGTGCGGTTATCCACTGTTGGTGGACGCGGAAAACTGGATGGCCCATCGCGGCGCGGCCCAGGTGATCCTGAATATTTTCCGACATTCACGTACGCCCGGCAGCTACGTGGTGCTCTCGGGTGACGTGCATTATTCCTTCGTCTATGAGGTATTGATCCCACATCGCAAGGGCGGTCCGCGCATTTGGCAGATCACCAGCAGCGGCATCAAGAATGAGTTTCCTCCGGCGCTGCTGGAGTGGTTCGATCGACTGAACCGCTGGCTCTATTCCCCCCGATCCCCCTTGAACTGGTTCACCAAGCGCCGCAGCATGCGCATCATTCCCCACGTCCCGGAACACGCCGAGGCCGGGGAACGCTTGTGGAATTCGGCGGGTATCGGCCAGGTGTTTTTCAATGAGCAGGGGCAACCGGCGGACATCTACCAGCACAACGCCAACGGCCATCCGCCGACACGCATGCTGGCGCCGAAATCGCCCCCAGGCTGATCACTTGCTGGCCGAGGCCATCAGCACGCCGAAGGAAAAGAACGTCAGGCCGGACAACTTGCCGACAACGCGCGTGCCTTGGCGCGTGGATAGCCAGCCCCTGGCACGGCTCGCCATCAGCGCGTAGCCACTGTGTATGCCGATGACGAGCAGGCCGTAGGACGCCACCAGCAGGAGAAACTGCGTGTAGTAGTTGCCGGCCGGCTCGATGAACTGTGGGAACACCGCCAGGAAAAAGAACCCGGCCTTGGGGTTGAGCAACTGGATCGACAACGCCTCGACAAATCGCCGCCAAGGACGTGAAGGCGTGTCGTTGAGGGTCGGAATGAAGGTCTTGGTGTTCCACATCTTCACGCCCAGATACAGCAAGTAAGCCGCGCCGACGTACTTCAACACGGTGAAGGCCGTCGCCGACGTCGCCAGGATCAAGCCCACGCTGCTGGCCGAGATCCCCGCCACCAGGAAACCGCCCAGGGCGATGCCGAGGATACCGGGCAAGGCGCCGCTCCAGCCGTGACGCACCGAGTTGGACAGGGTCAGGACCACGCCCGGACCGGGGCTGAGGATGGTCAGGGTTGCGAGCAGCAGGAACAATCCATAGCTGGCCATAATGGCTCCGTTGGCGATTTATGTTTGCAGGCGCAGACACTGTAGACGGATTTCATATTGGCGCAGGAAAAATCTGTGGGAGCGAGCTTGCTCGCTCCCACATGGGGATTGGGTGAGGGTCAGAACGCCAGCTGCAGGCTCTGTTGGCCTTCGAGGCTGAGCAGAAACTGCTTGGCGGCGAGGCCGCCCGCGAAACCGGTGAGGCTGCCGGACGTGCCGATGACGCGATGGCAGGGGGCGATGATGGAGATCGGGTTGCGTCCATTGGCCGCCCCGACGGCGCGGGTCGCGGTCGGCTGGCCAATCTGGATGGCAATGTCGCGGTAGCTGCGGGTCTCGCCGAACGGGATCGTCAGCAAAGCCTGCCAGACCCGCACCTGGAAATCAGTGCCGGCGAAGTCCAGCTCCAATTCGAAACGGCGGCGCTGGCCGGCGAAGTATTCCAGCAGTTGACGCTCGGTTTCGTTGAGCGTCGGGTGATCGTCGTCTGGCTCCAGCGGCCCGAGGCGCACACGATTGAGCCGTTCGTTTTCCCACAGGATCGCCGCCAGCTTCGTGCCTCGGGCAACAAGGATCAGCTCGCCGACGGGGGACGGGATGGTTTTGTACAACGGCAACATCGAATGGATTCCTCGACTCACGCGTAATGGCTCTTGTGGCGAGGGAGCAAGCTCCCTCGCCACAGTTTTGTCACAGCAACCTCATCCCAACAACCCCAACGCCTTCGCCCGCGCCACGGCCTGGGTGCGGCGTTCCACGCCGAGTTTACTGTTGATATGGCTGGCGTGGGTTTTCACCGTGTGCAGCGAAATGAACAATTGCTCGCTGATCTCCTGGTTGGAACAGCCCTGGGCAATCAGTTGCAACACCGCGCGTTCACGGCTGCTGAGGGTTTCGACCGGCGTCATGGATTCGGTGGCTGGCGTCGCCGCGGATGGCAAGGATTCGAGCAGTTGTTGGCGCAAATCGCTGGGCGGTGCCTGCAACAGTTGCTCGCGCAGCCACTCCGGATGTTCTTTCAACAACCACTCGAAAGGTTGCAGCACCCCGCCGATGGCGGCCTCGAAGGCTTGGGCCAGGGCGCTTCGAGCTTGCGGCTCACGCTCCACAGCGAGCAGCAACGCGACCTTCTGATTGAGCACCATGACGCTGAGCATTTGCCGGCCGGTTTGCTGCGCGTGCTCCAGCAACGCATCGAGGCGCCCTTCGGCCTGCATCGGCTGCCCGCGGATGGATTCCAGCAACGCTTGTTGCAGTTCGACGTGCAGTGGCAGTTGCGGATGGAATTCCGGAGGCGCGGCAGCCCGTTCGCCGGTGTAGGTCTGTCCCAGTCGCGCTAACCAGGCTTCGGCCAGCTCGGTGCGGCCCTGGGCAAGCCAGAGCTCGCATTTGACCAGGGTGATCATCGCCAGGTAATACACCGGCGGAACGTCCCAGATATGCATCAGGCGCTCAGCCTCGGCCAGTTCGGCAAAGGCCCGGGCGAACTCACCGTTGTAGCCTTCGACGCGTGCAATCACGCAATGGCCGATCAACACGCTGATGTCACGGCAGGCCCTGGCTTCGGTCAGGCCGGCTTGCAACCGTGCCAATCCAGCCTGGGACTGCATGCGCAGGGTCAGCAGAAATCCCTCATACAGGACCAAACGCGCTCGCACCGCGTACAACCGTTGTGGCGATAAACCCTGCAGACGTTGCAGCCCTTGTCTCACCTCTTCGAGCGCCCGCAGGATTTCTCCCCGCGCTTGCAGCACCCGGGCCCGATCGTAATGGGCCAGGGCCTCGAAGAGCGGATTGCCGACCCGTTGCGCCAGCTCCAGGGAATCTCGGTTCAAGGCACGAGCCCGCCACAGGTCGCCATCGGCAATCGCCAGGTTCGACAGCGTGGACAAGCACATCAGGCGTTGGCCATAGCGTTTTTGCGGCAGGCTTTCCAGGGCTTCGGTGCAATAGCGCAACGTAGCCGCGCGGTCGCCACGGCCCCGGGCGACGATACCGCTCAAGGCGAGCCATTGCGCGAGCATGGACTTTTGCGCGGTGGCCGATGGGGCCGGCAGGAAGCGGCTCAAGTGTGCGGCCAGCTCCTCGGCGGCATCCAGTTGGCAGGCCAGGCCCAGCGCCCAACTGTAAAGCACGATCAACCTCGGGGTGCTGATGAGCAGGCTGTCGGGCAAGTCCATTTTCCAGCGCAGCAACATGCCGACGTTCTGCTCGGCCAGCAGTTGCTCTTCCGACAGGTTCTGCACCAGGTTCGCCGCCACATCCAGGTGCCCCGCCCGCAGCGCCTGCTCCACGGCTTCGTCGATCAAGCCCTGGGCGTTGAACCAGCGGCAGGCCCGAAGGTGCAAAGTCGCGGCCGGCACCATGGCCGGCGCACTGGGACGGCTGCGCAACAGGTCGGAAAACAGATGATGGAAACGGTACCAGTGGCCATGTTCGTCCAACGGCACCAGGAACACTTGGTGCGCGGCCAGGTATTGAAGAATTTCCTGACTGTCATGGGCATCGCGCACCGCATCGCACAGTTCGCTGCAGAAGCGCTCTTGCGGGGCGATGTCATAGAGAAACGCCTGCACCTCGACGGGCAGGCAATCGATGACTTCCTCCAGCAGGTAATCGCGGATCAGCCCCTCGCCACCGTGCAGGGCCTGGGGCAGTCGCCCTTCGCTGCCGGCCTCGGAAGCGGCGAGCAACCAGAAACGCAGCCCGGCCACCCAGCCTTCACTGCGCTGGATGAGACTTTCCAGCGCCTCCCCGCGCAGTGAACTGCTGTGATGCTGGAGCAAGGTCTGCGCTTCGTCGTGGGTCAGGCGCAGGTCCTGCTCGTTGAGTTCGAGCAACTGTCGCGACAAGCGCAAGCGCGCCAGGTGCCAATCCGGCCGCTGACGGCTGGTGACCAGCACCAGCAGCCCGTCGGGCAGGTGATTGAGAAAAAACTGCAGGCAGCGATCCAACACCGGGCTCTGGGCGAGATGGTAGTCGTCGAGCACCAATAGCAAGGGATCGCGAGGGGACAGATGCGCCGATAGCTCATCGAGCAGACCATCGAGCCATTCTTCGAACGCGAAGGGCTGATGGCGCTGGCGCATTTTCAGCAGGCCCAGTGCCCGGCCACCCAGTTGCGGGAAAAACGCCTGGAGCCCTTCGAGCAGCCGCTCCAGGAAACGCCCCGGGTCGTTGTCCCGGGCACTGAGCCCTAACCAGAGGCTGTGCCAGTGGGCCGGCAGGCCCTGGCAGAACTCCACCGCCAGCGAGCTTTTGCCAAACCCCGCCGGCGCACTCACCAACAGCAACCGGCCACCAAGCCCGGCACCCAGGCGCTCGCACAACCGCGGCCGCACGACATGGCCGTCGGGCAAGGGTGGGCGGTAGAAGCGCCCTTCCTGTACCGCAATGGCTGCGCGGGAAGAATCCGGAAGTGAAGACAAATCAGTCATGGCCGGCTCTTGTTGGAATGCGGGTGGCGGCGTTGCAGATGTCCGCAGACTAGCCGTAAACGGAGAGGTATTGAAGGGAGTGCTACAAATGGCTACAAAAAGGCTACAAACCAAATGCCTTGGAGTGCTGCTTTTGTGTCGGTCAAAAAAAACGCCCCGAACCAGTCGGGGCGTTTTTTCGAGGATGCGGCCTCGGGTGGAGCGATTTAGCGAACGCCTTCCTGGCGCAGTGCCGCCGGGGTGAAGTCGCTGGTGGACGCGGTGAAGCCGAAGTCGTAAGCCGACTTTTCTTCGTTCTTCATGCCCAGGGCCAGGTAGCGACCGGACTGCAGGTCATAGATAACCTCCATGGCGTACCACGGCACTTGCTTGTCGTAGTAGTTCTCGGCATGGGCTTCGGCCACGCGCCACAGTTGGCCACGGCCGTCGTAGTGATCGATGACCGCGGCTTGCCAGGTGTCTTCGTCGATGTAGAAGTCACGCTTGGCGTAGATGTGGCGCTGGCCTTCCTTCAGGGTTGCGGTCACATGCCAGACGCGACGCAGCTCATAGCGCGCCAAGTCCTGGTTGATGTGGCCGGCCTTGAGGATGTCGGCGTACTTGAGCTGCGGCGAATCGATCTTGTGGCTGTTGGAGGCGATGTACAGCTCTTTCTTGCCTTCCAGCTTCCAGTCGTAACGGTCCGGCGCGCCGTTGTACATGTCCAGGTTATCGGAGGTGCGCAGGCCGTCGGCGGCGGTACCCGGGCCGTCGTAGGCGACTTGCGGGGCCTGGCGCACGCGGCGTTGGCCGGCGTTGTAGATCCAGGCCTTGCGCGGCTCCTTCACCTGGTCGAGGGTTTCGTGCACCAGCAGCACGGTACCGGCCAGGCGCGCCGGCGCAGTCACTTGCTGCTTGAAGTAGAACAGCACGTTGCCCGGGTTGGCCGGATCGAAGCCCTTGATCTTGTCGCGGAACACGAACTGATCCTGGAAGTACACGAGGTTGTACGAACCGTTGGGCTGCGGCGTGGCCTGGGTGACCAGACGTGTCACGCTGCCGCCGCGATAGCGGGTGATGTGGTTCCAGATCACTTCGAGCCCGCTCTGGGGAATCGGGAACGGCACCGCCGTCTCGAAATTCTCCAGGCCGTTGCCAGCGCCCACCAGCTTGGTGTTCACGGCGTTTTTCTTGATGGAGGCCAACACGTCATCCGGCACGGTGGCGCCGCGATGGGTCGGGTAGACCGGCATCTTGAAGGTTTCCGGGTAGCGCTTGAACATCGCGTACTGGCCCGGGGCGAGCTTGTCCTTGTACTGCTCGACGTTCTGCGCGGTGATGGTGAAGACCGGTTTTTCACTGGCGTATGGGTCGGAGAGGAAGCCCTTGCCGTCCACGCTGCCGGCGTTCTTGGCCATGGGTTTCCAGGCTGTAATCGAACCATCGGCGTTGCCGGCCATCTCGGCGCCCATCGGCGTCAGGCTCTTGCCCAGCTTATCGGCCTCGGCGGCAGGCACGGCGGCCATGACGCTGGCCGCCAACAGGGATAATCCCAGCGCACCGACTTGCAACAGATTCTTTGTTATTTTCATAGTGTGTCGTCCTGAAATACGGTGCTTAGAAGTTCACGCCGACGCTGAGCGCCACGAAGTCGCGATCGTCCACAGTGGTGTACTTGCCGTCGAAGAAGTTGGTGTAGGCCAGGCTGGCGGTGTAGGTGTTCTGGTACTCGGCATCCAGCCCGAGGCTGACGGCCTTGCGACCTTCCTCGAAGTTGGCGCCAGGGCCTGGCGAGTAGCCTTTCACATCATGGGACCAAGCCACGTTCGGCCGCAGGTTTACACCGGCGAACACGTCGTTGTAGTCCCAGATCGCGCGACCGCGATAACCCCAGGAGTTTGCCGTGGTGAAGCCATCATTTTCGCAATAGCGACTAGCGTTGTTCTGCGCTCCGCCTGCCAGGGTCGAACCGTTCAATATCTCGCATTGGCCATTCGGCAATGGCCCAGGGCCATAGCTTGGATCACGGCCATAACGCGCCTTGGAAGTGCTTTCCAGACCACCGACGTGAGTGAAACCGACCTCGCCTACCAATGTCAGGCGCTCGGCGCCCATGACCTGATCGAAGAAGTGGGTAAAGGTGGTTTGCAGTTGTGTCACTTCCTTGCGGCGATAGCCTGGCTGGTCCGTGTCTGCCTGTCCTGGCAGTACAGAAACATCGGGGTTCAGAGGCGTTAATCCGGAAAACAGGATGTCAGTGGTATTGAGCTGGACCGGTGCATTCGGACGGTAGCTGATTTCGCCGCTCCATGCGGTACCTGTGGGCAATGTGGTCGAGAAGCTCAGGCCATACAGGCGGATATCTTCGGGATACTCGACGTAGTAGTTTGAATTACCTGCGACCACCATCGGTACCATGGCTTGAGCCATGGCAACCGCTTGAGCAAACGGAATGCCAGCGGCCATCAGCGACCCTACCAACCCTGGTCCGCTGGTATAAGCGCTGGCGGGTGCACCATGACCGCTGAAAATTGGCGCACGGCTGTGGTAGTTCATGAAATAAGCGCCAAACTCAGTATCCAGCGGCTCGTACATGTACTTGAAAGACACGCCAAACTGGCCGCTGTCCCGAGCATCACGGTCGGCGCCACGACGAACCAAAGTGCCTTCGCCATCAACGTCCACTCCGAACGCACCCAAGGTAGGCATCGCAGCAGCTGGAATCGCCGACGCGCTCCTCAGCACTCGCAGGTTACTGTCACAACCATCGGAAATGACGTCCGGCTGCGAGAAGAAAGTCCCGCAATTGTCAGTAACGGTCTGGTCCCACTCCAACTGGTAGAAAGCTTCAGCTGACAAATTGTCGGTCAGGCTCTGGGACACATAGAACATATTGACCGGGATCAGCCCTTCCTTGACCTCGGCGCCCGGACGACGGAACGCGGATACATCGACCGGGTTGATGGCATTGATGCCGTTCTGAATGAAGGTGCTCTCGCCCCAACTAACCACCTGCTTGCCGAGGCGCACCGAGCCGGGCTGATCGGCAATGGCGTAGTTGTGGTAAATGAACGCATCGAGAATCTGCCCGCCGGAAGACTGAGCGCCTTCTTTTCGGTTGCTGTCGCTGATGTCCTTGAACGGACGGCTTTCGTCCTTGAGCTCAAAGTCATACCAATACTTGCCACGCACAAACACACCGGTGTCGCCGTACTTCAGCTCCAGGTCATGGATACCCTTGAAGATCTTCGAGAAGGTTTCCCCACGCTTGAAATTCAAGTGACCATCATCAGAGGTCTGGGACAAACCATGGCCACCATTGTTGACGCCGATCAGGTTCTTGTTGGCCTTGGCCGTGGACCAGCTCGCGCCGACCGACAGGGACGAATCGAACTGGCCTTCGATTTCACCGATGTTGAAGCTGACGCCGAAAGCCGGGCCGGCGAGCGAGGAGGCAAGACTGACGGCCAGCGGCAATTTTGCCCGGCGCCAGAAAGTGTTTGCTGAGGTCATCGACGCAACTCCATGTGTTTTATTGTTATGGCAGTGGGTATTTCCGGAAACCCTTCGCCGTGCTGGCACGCGCGTACCATTCCAGAAAACCTTGAGCGGACTATAGCCAGCAGGTAGTACGGCTTGATCCCTCTAAAGTGTGATTTGCAGCCCACGACCACTCTGGAACAGTCCTTCGCCAGGCCGACACCTGTCGGCACGGCAAGGATGGCTGAATTTTCGGTTTTGACAAGACAAGCGCTTGCTTGGTGGGGCTGCCGTGCCCTTTTCGGGCACGGCAGGGACGCTCAGAGCGTCGAGAGGAAGGTGCTGTTGTTGCTTTGCCATTCGGTGATGTCGACGCGGATACGCTTCTTGTCGAGCTTGCCGACGCTGGTCTTGGGAATTTCCGTAACAAGGGCAATCTGGCTCGGGATTGCCCACTTGCTCAGATGCCCCAGCTCGACAAACGGCTTGAGGTGTTCCTTGAGCTCGCGAGCCCCGATCTCATGCCCTTCGCGAATCACCAGCAAGGCAAACGGCCGCTCGCCCCACTGCGGATCGGGAATGCCGACCACTGCTACTTCACGTACCGCCGCATGACGGCTGATGAGGTCTTCGAGGTCCAGGGAGGAGATCCACTCGCCACCGGTCTTGATCACGTCCTTGATGCGGTCGCGAATGTCGATGAAGCCCATGCCATCGAGGGTGGCGACATCGCCGGTGTGCAACCAGCCGCCGCTCCAGAGCTCGGCGCCCTTCTGTGGTTCATTGAAATAACCTTCGGTGAGCCACGGCGCGCGCAGCACCAATTCGCCCTGGGTCTCGCCGTCGGCGGGCAGGAAGCGGCCCTCGCCATCGACGATCGCCGCCTCCACCAGCGGCCCTGGCACGCCGGCCTTGATCCGGTAGGTGATGCGTT
This sequence comes from Pseudomonas sp. HB05, assembly GCF_016756915.1. Taxonomy (NCBI): domain Bacteria; kingdom Pseudomonadati; phylum Pseudomonadota; class Gammaproteobacteria; order Pseudomonadales; family Pseudomonadaceae; genus Pseudomonas; species Pseudomonas sp. HB05. Next base: position 59,863 of record NZ_JAESPG010000019.1, on the reverse strand, counting down.
CGTCTTCGCTGCCGGCCATCAGTTCGTCGTTGAGGTGGGCGCAGGACACCAGCGGGCCGGTCTCGGACATGCCGTAGGCGGCGGTGAGCTGGATGCCCTTGGCTTTGGCCGCCTCGTACAGGCTGCGGTTGAGGGCGCTGCCACCGATGACGATTTTCCAGCCGCCAAAATCGGTGTCCTGGGCGCCCTTGGCGTTGAGGACCATCTGCAGGATGGTCGGCACGCAGTGGGAGAACGTGACCTTTTCCTTGCGCCACAGCTCCACCAGGAACTCCGGGTCGTAACGACCGGGGTAGACCTGCTTGAGCCCCAGCATGGTCGCCACGTACGGCAGGCCCCAGGCGTGGACATGGAACATTGGCGTGATCGGCATGTACACGTCGTTGGTGCCCAGCAGTCGCACGCTGTCGATGGCGCCCATGATGGTCGACACGCCCAGGGTATGCAGCACCAGTTGCCGATGGGTGAAATACACGCCCTTGGGGTTGCCTGTAGTGCCGGTGGTATAGAACGTGGTGGCGACGGAGTTCTCGTCGAAATCCTGGAAGTCGTAGACCGGGCTTGCACCGGCCAGGAGTTGCTCGTACTCGCCAACCAGATCTGGCAGGTCGGCGGTTTTTTCCGGCAGGTCGGTCAACAGCAGGGTTTTCTTCACCGTGGTCAGGTGCCCGGCAATCGCCTGGTACAACCCGACGAACTCGCTGTTGACCAGCACGAAGCGGTCCTCGGCGTGGTTCATGGTGTAGAGGATCTGCTCCGGCGACAGGCGCACGTTGATGGTGTGGATCACCGCGCCGATCATCGGGATCGCGAACATGCATTCCAGGTAACGATGGCTGTCCCAGTCCATCACCGCCACGGTATCGCCGGCCTTCACCCCCGCCTCGGTCAGCACATTGGCCAGCCGCGCGACGCGCTCGATCAGCGTCGGGTAGCTGTAGCGCAACTGGTCGCGGTAGATGATCTCGCGGGTTTTCTCGTAACGCGCGCCGGACATCAGCAGCCGCTTGATCAGCAGCGGGTATTGATAGGCGCCTTCGGCTGGAGGAATTACGCGAGTCTGCAACATAAGTGTCCCTTTTCTGACTGCACGGTCTTGGCTGGAAAGTAAGCACTCTAAAGCGCTTCTTCACGGACCAAATCAGCCGAAGGAATGATTTGATCCGCTCGCAAATACCAGCCTTGAGCCATCATCGGGACGGGTTCAGCCCAATCAATGGGCCTCGGTAAACGCCAGCTTCACCCCGATGGCAACCAGCACGGCGCCCATGGTCCGGTCGAACCAGTGGCCCATGCGGGCAAAAGCGGCACGCACCCGTGCCTGGCTGAACAGCATCGCCACCATGCAGAACCAGGCCGCCGTGGCGACTGCGAGATAGACGCCGTAGCCGGCCTGGATCGCCATCGGGGTATGGGGATTGATGACCACGGTGAACAGGGACAGGAAGAACAGCGTCGCCTTGGGATTCAGGCCGTTGGTCACGAAGCCGGCGGTAAATGCGCCGCGAGCGGTGCGTTCGCCGACTTCCTTGTGCAGGTTTTCCTCGCTGGCCTTGGCCGGCTGCGCACGCAATGCCTTGAAGCCGATGTACAACAGGTAGGCGGCGGCCGCCCACTTCAATGCGTTGAACAGCACGATCGATTGGGACACGATCAGGCCGATGCCCAGCAGCGAATATCCCACGTGCAGGAAGATCGCGGTGCCGACGCCCAACGCTGTCCACGTCCCGGCGCGGCGACCGTGGGTCACGCTTTCACGCACCACCACGGCGAAATCCGGACCAGGGCTGGCCACGGCCAGCAAATGGATCAGGGCGACGGTGAGGAATTCGGCGAGGTACATGGTGCGGCTCCTTGCGACAATCTCTGTTGAATGAATCCCGTGGCGAGGGAGCTTGCTCCCGCTCGGCTGCGCAGCAGTCGCTTGCCTCTGGGGCCTGCTTCGCAGGCCAGCGGGAGCAAGCTCCCTCGCCACGGCAAATGTTCTGATAGGCTCGCCACATTACGCCTTCAGTCCTTTCCATGACAGGTACAGCTGATGACCAATACCGCCCGCGCAGTTTTTCTCGATCACCCTTCCCTGGACCTCGGCGACCTCGACCTCGGCCCGTTGCGCGAATGCTTCGGCGAACTGCAACTGTTCGCCGGAACCCGCCAGGATGAGGTAACAGAGCGGCTCAAGGGCGCCACGGTGGCGATCACCAACAAGGTCGTGATCGATGCAGCCGCGATGGCCGCCAACCCCGAACTGCAACTGATCCTGATCAGCGCCACCGGCACCAACAACGTCGACCTGGTCGCGGCCCGCCGCCATGGCATTACCGTCAGCAACTGCCAGGGCTACGGCACGCCGTCGGTCGCCCAGCATACGATCATGCTGTTGCTGAACCTGGCGACGCGCCTGGCCGATTATCAAAAAGCCGTGGGCGAAGGTCGCTGGCAACAGGCTTCGCAGTTCTGCCTGCTGGATTATCCGATTGTCGAGCTGCAGGGCAAGACCCTCGGACTGCTCGGCCATGGCGAATTGGGCGGCGCCGTCGCGCGGCTGGCCGAAGCCTTTGGCATGAGCGTCTTGCTGGGACAGATTCCCGGACGCCCCGCTCGTCCCGACCGCCTGCCATTGGACCAACTGTTGCCGCGAGTGGACGCCCTGACGCTGCACTGTCCGCTCAACGAGCACACCCGTCATTTCATCGGCACGCGCGAACTGGCCTTGCTCAAACCCGGTACGTTCGTGGTCAACACCGCACGCGGCGGGCTGATCGACGAGCAAGCCTTGGCCGACGCCCTGCGCAGCGGTCACCTGGGCGGTGCGGCCACCGACGTGTTGAGCGTGGAGCCGCCCACCGAGGGCAATCCGCTCCTGACAGGCGACACCCCACGGTTGATCGTCACGCCCCACAACGCCTGGGGCAGCCGCGAGGCTCGGCAGCGGATCGTTGGCCAACTGAGCGAAAACGCCCAGGGATTTTTCAGCGGTACAGCGCGACGAGTCGTCAGTTGATAAACTGCCGCACTTTTTTTCAAGGAGCAGACCATGGATCCGCGCAGTGAAGTACTGCTTCGTCAACCTGAGCTATTCCAGGGTTCGGTCCTGCTGGCTGGCCTGCCCGCCGACGATCTGCTCGGCCGCCTGCCCGAGGCCCATGGTTGGTGCTGGCACGCCGGCGATCAAGCGGCCCTGGATGCGCGCTTCCCGGAGCGCAGCCATTTTGGCGTGAACGTACCCGAGCGAGGGTTCGACACCGCCGTGGTGTTCCTGCCCAAGGCCAAGGACCTCACCGACTACATCCTCAACGCCGTGGCCGCGCGCCTGGCCGGTCGCGAGGTGTACTTGGTGGGGGAAAAACGCAGCGGCATCGAGGGGGCTTCCAAGCAGCTCAACCCATTCGGCAAGCCACGCAAGCTCGACAGCGCGCGGCACTGCCAGCTCTGGCAAGTCACCGTCGCCAACGCGCCCGAGGCCAAGCCGCTGGAAAGCCTTGCACAGACGTATGAGCTGCCGTTGGCCGAAGGTCCGCTGAAGGTCATCAGCTTGCCGGGGGTATTCAGTCACGGGCGGCTGGATCGCGGCAGTGCGCTGTTGCTGGAGCACTTGGACAAGCTGCCCAGCGGCCACCTGCTGGACTTCGGCTGCGGCGCCGGCGTGCTGGGCGCTGCGGTCAAGCGCCGCTACCCGCACAACACCGTGACGCTGCTGGATGTGGATGCCTTCGCCGCCGCCAGCAGTCGCCTGACCTTGGCCGCCAACGGCCTGGAAGCCGACGTACTGACCGGTGACGGGATCGACGCCGCGCCCATGGGCCTGAACGCGATCCTGAGCAATCCGCCGTTCCATGTCGGGGTGCACACCGATTATCACGCGACGGAAAACCTGCTGCGAAAAGCCGCCAAACATCTGAAAAATGGCGGCGAACTGCGGCTGGTTGCCAACAGTTTCCTCAAATACCAGCCGCTGATCGAAGAGCACCTCGGCACGTGCACCATCAAGGCCGAAGGCCAGGGTTTTCGCATCTACCGGGCCAAGCGCGGCTGAAGCATCCTTGAAAAACAGCGCTTGCCCAATCGGATTTGCCTAGGCAGAATCCGCACCGTCCTAGGGGAGTAGTCTCCCGCGAGCGCTCTGCTCGCCCGGCATACGTCAACATACTTGGTCAGCAGACCATGGCGTATGCGGCCCAAGCGTCCACGCAGATGGTCGCTGGGTTTGACAAGACCTATGACACGCACACCTTACCCGGGGCGGGAAGGCTGTACGTGTCATAGCCGTGTCGACCCGCCCCTCTTAGGAATTTCCTGATGCTGGACTCTCTACTCGTACCTACCGCCATCGTTGCGCTGGCCGAAATCGGCGACAAGACGCAACTGCTCGCGCTGATCCTTGCCGCTCGCTTTCGCAAACCCTGGCCGATCATCGCCGGCATCGTCGCCGCGACCCTGGCCAACCACGCGGCAGCGGGCGCGGTGGGTGCCTGGGTCAGTGGGTTCTTCTCCGACTCGGTGTTGCATTGGATATTGGCGGCAAGCTTCGCGGCCACGGCATTGTGGACCCTGGTCCCGGACAAGCTGGACGATGAAGAGGCCAATACGGCTCGCAGGTTCGGGCCGTTCCTGACCACGCTGATCGCGTTCTTCCTGGCGGAAATCGGCGACAAGACCCAGATCGCCACGGTGATGCTCGCCGCGCAATACCCGGAACTGTGGTTGGTGATCATTGGCACCACCGTGGGCATGTTGATTGCCAACGTGCCGGTGGTATTGGCTGGCAACTTCGCCGCCGAGAAACTGCCCCTGGCCCTCATCCGCCGCCTGGCCGCCTCGGCGTTTTTCATCCTGGCAATCGTGGCGGTATACAAGGCAATGCAGAGCAGTGGGTGGGTTTGATTGATTTGAATCAGACTTGCCGCGTTATCGTTCTTCGCGAGCAAGCTCGCTCCCACAGGGGACTTCGTTGTCCTTGTGGGAGCGAGCTTGCTCGCGATGAGGCCAGCCGCCTCACCGCGTGACGATGCTTACTTCTTGGCCTGCTGGTAAAGCGGCATCACCTTCGGAATCGCCGCTTGCAACGAGGCGATCCGGCTGCTCGACGATGGGTGGGTGCTCATGAATTCCGGCGGAGCGCCTTCCGAAGCCTTGGCCATCTTGTTCCACAGGGTGATCGCGGCGTTCGGGTCGTAGCCGGCGCGGGCGGCCAGTTCGAGGCCGATCAGGTCGGCTTCGTTCTCGTTGCCACGGCTGTTGGGCAAGGTCATGCCGTAGTTGGCCACGGTGTCGGCCAGCGCCAGGCTGTCCTGGCCCAGGCCGAATATCGCGCCGGCGCCCTGCTTGGCCATTTCGATACCATAGGCCTTGGACATGGCTTCACGGCCATGCTCGCGCAAGGCATGGGCGATTTCATGGCCCATGATCGCGGCGATTTCAGCGTCGGTCAGTTTCAGCTGGTCGATCAAGCCGGAGTAGAACATGATCTTGCCGCCAGGCCCGCAGTTGGCATTGAGCTCGTCACTCTTGATCAGGTTGACTTCCCAGTTCCACTGCGCCGAATCCGGGCGGAACACAGGCGCCTGGGCAATCAGGCGGTCGGCAATGACCTGGAGACGCTTGGCATCGCTGCTGGTCTTGTCCAAAGCGCCCTGGGCTTTCGCCTCGCCCATGGTTTTCTGATAGGACTGGGCGTACATCTGGTTGACCTCGGCGGTCGACAGCATGCTGAACATGTACTGCTTGCGCTCCACCCCCACGGCTCCGCCGCTGGTGGTGTTGACCGATTGGCAACCGGCAAGCAGCAGACCCGCACTCAGCGCACTTACCATCAAAATCTTGTTCATCTATGAAGCTCCCTGGAAACGTGCGCGTATCCTAGGCGTTGATTTGTATCGGCGCCAGATACACAGCGCGAGGATTACAGATTTTTCTGAAAGGCCCGACTCCCGGTGGGAGCGAGCCTGCTCGCGAAGGGGTTGGGACTGTCGCCACAACCCTCAAGCCGGCGTCAGGCACTCCGGCCCATTGAGTTTCGGGTCGTTGACCATGTTCGCCAACACCCGCTCGCGCAATTGCCCCGGCTCGCTCGCCAGCAGCCCTTGCAAGGCATGCAACGGTGTCTCGGGATCAAGCCAGAGGCGTTGGCCTTCTTCGTCCAGAATCAATGGCCGACGCTGGCCAGCCGCCGGTTGGGTGATGACTGCCGTGCTCAACCACACCTGTTCCTGCACCGGATACGCTTCCCAGATCGCCGCGAAAAACAGCGACGAACCCTCTCCTGGCGTCAGCCAGTACGGGCGTTTACGCGATCCACCGCGCCATTCGTAGAATCCGTTGGCCGGCAGCAGGCACCGGCGCAAACGCAGGGCCTCGCGGAACATCGGTTGCTCGGCGACGGTTTCGGCCCGGGCGTGGGCGGGAGTACGGGACAGATCGGTCAGCCACGGCGGCGTCAGCCCCCAGCGCGCCCGGGCCAATTCGCGCTGGCCGTCGGCGCCAACCCGCAGCATCAGCACCGAATCGTTGGGCGAAATGTTCCATTGGGCCTTCTGATCGACGGGGAAGCCGGGCAAGGCCGCGAAGGCGGGATTCCAGCGAAACAGGGCATAACGTCCACACATGGGGAAATACGGCTCTCATATCAAACGGCGGCCAGCCTAACAGACCAGCGTTCCGGGGTAACTGTCCGGTTCATCGCCGGGCACCGGCAGCGCGGCATTGTAGGCGGCGATCAACTCCCGGGCGTATTGCGCCTGTTCATCGTCCACCGCCAGCCCCAACAGCCCGTGCATCGGCAGCTCCCCCGCGCCACCCACCAGGTCACGGCCCACCAGATGTGCCGTGATGCCTTCGCTGGCGAGCATGCCTTGGAGCAATTCGCCTTCCATCAGGTTTTCCAACTCGTAGATTCGCTGCATGGCCACCCCATCATTCGTTTTCGCTGAAGACCTCGAGGTGCCACTCCTCACCGTGGACTTGCAGTACGAAGGTAATCGGCCGACAGCAGACCTGACAGTCTTCGATATAGGTCTGGTCGCCACCGGAAAGATCCAATGAAGTCTCTACCTCTTCCCCACAATACGGACATTCATACTCAGCGGCTTCCAGCATCGCGGTCTCCCAAGTGACTTGTGCGTATAATCGCCGGTCTATTTGCAGGGCTATTTTCGTCTGGCTTATTTTCCAGGCCGTGCCCTGTCGTATTTTCGATCGAACCTTTACTTACCCTAGCCGTTTCCAACAAGAGAGCATGATGGGCGAATTCGATGCCATCCGACCTTACGACGACAGTGAAGTCCCAGCAGTGCTGGCACGGCTGCTCAGCGACAAGGCGTTTCTAGATATCCTCACCCACTTCCGCTTCCCGCGCCTGGCCGGCGCGTTCGGCTGGATGCTCAAACCCCTTATAGCGCAGAAGTTGCGTCGAGAGTTCGCCGGTGTGACATCGGTCGCCACGTTGCAGGACAAAGTGGAGTTCTATGTCGACCACACCATCGAGCGCGCCACCGATGGCGTGACGTACACCGGGGTGGAGCAATTCAAATCCGGCAACGCTTACCTGTTCATCGCCAACCACCGCGACATCGTGATGGACCCGGCGTTCGTCAACTACGCCGTGTACCACGCCGGCCTGCCGACCCCGCGCATCGCCATTGGCGACAATCTGCTGCAGAAGCCGTTCGTCAGCGACCTGATGCGCCTGAACAAGAGTTTTATCGTGCACCGCTCGATCACCGGTCGCCGGGAAAAAATGGCGGCGTACCAGTTGCTGTCGGCGTACATCAACCACTCGATCCGCAACGATTGCGCCTCGATCTGGATCGCCCAGGCCGAAGGTAGGGCCAAGGACGGTGACGATCGCACCGAATCAGCGATCCTCAAGATGTTCCACATGAGCCGCAAGGACGAACCGTTCGGCGAGGTGATCCGCTCGCTGAACCTGACGCCGGTGTCGATCAGCTACGAATACGATCCGTGTGACCAGGCCAAGGCCCGCGAGTTGTACATCCGCGCCACTACCGGGACCTACACCAAGGCACCGGGCGAGGATGACGTCAGCATCGCCAAGGGCATCACTGGCTATAAAGGCCGGGTCCATGTGAATTTTGCCGCGCCGATCACCGAGCTGTTCGAGGACACCAAGCAACTGGCAGCGGAGATGGACCGGCAGATCCTCGGCGGTTATCGCCTGTTCCCGGTGCATTACCTGGCCTATGCCCAATGGGCCGACGCCGACCCGCAGCTACAGGTCCCGACGGCCGCCGAGGTGTTCGGTGCCGAAGAACTGGCGAAGGCCCAAGAGGAATGGCAGCGTCGACTGGATGAGTGTCCGGTGGAACAGCGACCGTTCCTGGTGCTGCAATATGCAACGCCGGTGCGTAACCAGTATCGGGTCAAGGCGGGGCTGGCGCTTTAAGCGACAGCCCTTAGAGCGAGTGACCTGTGGCGAGGGGATTTATCCCCGCTCGAGTGCACAGCACTCGCAAGCCCTTGGGCTAGCCATAGATATCGGGTCTGCTACGCAGCCCAGCGGGGCGGTGCGACGTTTCGCTAAATCCCCTCGCCACAGATTGCTTCATCAGAGCTTTGTGCTGAACCACGACATCAACAGCGCAACGCCCAGGCAAGCAAAACCGAAGCGGTAGAAAAACCGGTTCATGCGTTGCGTCGCCAGGTCCAGCAGCGCTTCGAATCGTTCATTGCTTTCGCCGCCACGCGCTTCGAGACAGGCCCGCGCCCGCTGCTCGCGGCGGCGCGTTGCGTGCAATACCCAGCCACCCGGGCAGGCAAACAGCAGCGCGAGCAGGTTGATCAGTTTGGCGGGGTGGGCAGCGAACAACGAAAACAGTTGCAACGACATCACGAACCTCAAGCGAAAAACGGACGCCTTGCGCCCAAGACCTACAAATCAGGGCGCGGATTCTACCGAAAGCCTGGCGCGCTGCGCGGCTTTTTCCGACCGGTAACGATGTCGTTCAATACTGAATGCGTTTGTGGCGGATTAATTTCATCCGTCACGGTTTCGTCATAAGGATAGGCCACCCTGTCGCCCTCCAAACCTGCACGGAACCCGTCATGCTGCACGCCGAAAACCAGGATCGCCTCTACCTCATCAGCCCGAGCGACGAACAACAGAACCTCGTCGACAGCCTGTCCTTCAACGTCCAGGACCGGCACTGGCTGGTGTATTGCGCCCTCGGCGGCCATCCACATGCTGATCTTCCGGAGACAGACCTGCTGACCGGGATCAGCGTGCTGGAGCTTTATTCCCAGGCCGCCTGAATATCTCATCCATAAAAAAAACCTGTGGGAGCGAGCTTGCTCGCGATGGCAGTGATCAGCCAACATCAAAGTGGCTGACATTCCGCTATCGCGAGCAAGCTCGCTCCCACAGGGATATGGGGCTTGTTACTTACTCTGCCAACACCTGACCAATGGTCGGGTCCTTGAACAGACGGGTCAGGGCATCGCTCAACACGTCGCTGACCAGCTTGGTATTGGTGTCCTGGTTCGGCGCCATGCCAAAGCGCTGGTCCAGCGAAGCGCCGTAACGACCGCTGTAGCGACGGTTCGCGTTCTGCACGTCGGAGCGGAAGGTCGCGCCGATCGTTGCTTCGGTCACGTACATGCCTTCCTTGGGCGACTGGTATTTCAGCTCCGCCAGGGTCACGGTCAGTTGCGGCGCGTTCATGGCGTTCGCGGTCGGGGTGAAGCCCAGCAGGCGCACGGCCGCCTCGGCCTGGGCCTGCAACTTCGGCAGGATCTGCGCGCCCTGCACCGTGATCACGCTGGTTTCAGGGTACAACCCACCGCGGGTGCCGAGGGTCGGCGACGGACGACCGTCCACGACACGCACCACGACCGGCTGGCCACGGCCCACCGGCGCCAATTGGGCGTTGAGCTTGGGTTCCGGGTTAAGTTGCTGCGGGCTGTGGGCACAGCCGACGAGGGTCAGACTGGTCACGGCGATCAAACCGAACAACAGGCGTTGCAACATGCTCTTCTCTCCAGAATCGGGCACAAACAGGCCGGCAGTATAGCGGTGCGCCATCGCGGCGAACCAGCGTCGCAGCATGAATACCGAGATGTCTGACAAGGGCCACCGTGGGCGGTTCCTGTCACCCCGTTGTCACCTTCCTTAAACCAGCATGTCATGGCCGGCTGTCAGGCTGTCCACAAGTTCCCTCGACACGGTATCCGACCATGCGTTTTCTGATCGATCTGTTTACCCCCCGTCCCCATCATCGCTGCTTTGCCCTGCTGGACCGCGCCGGTCGCTGCCAGGCGTTCAAGCAATGCAGCTTGCAACCCATGGGCGAAGGCTGGGTGGAAATCGAAGAGATCCGCCTCAACTGGCTGCACCAGCCCCTGCCCGTCGAAGCGCGAGTGCAACCGCCCCGCGCACGCGCCCGTAGCCGGCAACTGTTGGCCGTCTGACCGGAAGGCTAATAAAAGTCATAAAACACGACCATTTCCACGCGTTTCTTCGTTACAATCTCCCCCCGATTATAAGGACGTCTCCTGATCGGGCCTCGCAACATCGCTGATGCGCTTGTATTGGCACTTCGCACCGCCCACAGAGAGCCGCCCACACAGATCGAGTGAAGCTGGCGCGCTTGCTGTTCCCGGGCAAAATCTCCGCTTTTCACGAATCTGCAGAGCTGTCATTACGCTCGGTCACTGAGCTGTCTGCCCGTTTTGCCTGTCATGTACTGCATGAGGGCAACCAAACCGGGCGCGGTGCCAGGCTGGGACAGCCCTTTTTTGAGGTTCACGTCTTCAAAAGAGCGTGAAAAAACGGGTTTTCACAACTTCACAAGAGTGTGGCGAGCAAATGAAGAGTTTTGCGTCTGAACAAGCACCATTAGCGTCTGGAACAGCCCAACGACACAGGACCGGATATCGTTCAATAACCGGCGCCTGAAGCCTGTCCGCTACGGATTTGGTTGCACGAACGGATGTCTCGGCCATAAGTCGAATTGCCTGCCCGGCGCTTAAATGAGTTCATGTGACTCTTGAGGCCGTGCTGCATGCATCCGCAGTGTTGCGAAAAATTGCGAAGATTCGGACATGGCGATTCCTGGCCATGGATTCCTGGGGCGCAACTGACTTGCCCCGCTTCCTGGCCGCTATGCCGACAATTTGGTGCTGCAGATTTTTGGAGACGCGTTAAATGGCGCATAACGAAGCAGTCGATGTAGTTCTGGTAGGGGCCGGCATCATGAGTGCCACCCTGGCCGTGCTGCTCAAGGAGCTCGACCCCGCGATCTCGCTGGAAGTCGTCGAGCTGATGGATTCCGGTGCCGCGGAGAGTTCCAATCCCTGGAACAACGCCGGTACCGGCCACGCCGGGCTGTGTGAGCTGAACTACACGCCCCAGGCCGCCGACGGCACCGTCGACATCAAGAAAGCCGTGCACATCAACACCCAGTTCGAAGTATCGAAGCAGTTCTGGACGTACCTGACCAGGAAGGGCACGTTCGGCTCGTCGAAATCCTTCATCGCCCCCGTGCCGCACTTGAGCTTCGTGCAGGGCGAGAAAGGCGTGGAGTTTTTGAAGAAGCGCTTCGAACTGATGCGCCAGCATCACGCCTTCGCCGACATGGAATACACCGAAGACAAGGGCCAGATGGCCGAGTGGATGCCGCTGATGATGCCAGGCCGGCCGGCTGACGAAGTTGTCGCCGCCACCCGCGTCATGAACGGTACCGACGTCAACTTCGGCGCCTTGACCAACCAGTTGCTCAAGCACCTGGGCAGTGCGCCGGACACCCAGATCAAATACTGCAAGCGCGTCACCGGCCTCAAGCGCAACGGTGATGGCTGGACCGTGAGCATCAAGGACGTCAATTCCGGCAATACCCGGGAAGTCGACGCCAAGTTCGTCTTCCTCGGTGCAGGTGGCGCCGCGTTACCACTGCTGCAAGCCTCAGGCATCGAAGAGAGCAAGGGCTTCGGCGGCTTTCCGGTCAGCGGCCAGTGGCTGCGTTGCGACAACCCGGAAGTGGTCAAGCACCACCAGGCCAAGGTCTACAGCCAGGCCGCCGTGGGCTCGCCGCCAATGTCGGTGCCGCACCTGGACACCCGCGTGGTCGACGGCAAGAAGTCCCTGCTGTTCGGGCCATACGCCGGTTTCACCACCAAGTTCCTCAAGCACGGCTCGATCATGGACTTGCCGTTGTCGGTACGCGCCGGCAACATCGGCCCGATGCTGGCCGTGGCCCGGGACAACATGGACCTGACCAAGTACCTGATCAGCGAAGTGATGCAGTCCATGGAACAGCGCCTGGAATCCTTGCGCCGCTTCTACCCCGAGGCGAAAGCCGAAGACTGGCGCCTGGAAGTGGCCGGCCAACGGGTGCAGATCATCAAGAAAGACCCGAAGAAAGGCGGCATCCTGCAATTCGGCACCGAGCTGGTGGCGGCCAAGGACGGCAGCCTCGCCGCCTTGCTCGGCGCTTCGCCAGGTGCTTCGGTAACCGTGTCGATCATGCTGGAACTGATCGAGCGTTGCTTCCCGGAAAAAGCCAAGGGCGAATGGGCCACCAAGCTCGCGGAAATCTTCCCGGCCCGGGAAAAAGTGCTGGAAACCGACGCGGCGCTGTATCGCAAGATCAATGCGCAGAACAACATCGCGCTGGAGTTGGTTGAAGAAAGCAGCGAGACCCAAAGCTACGCTTGATTCGATCGGCTAAAAAAACGCCCCGTTCTCCATGAGAGCGGGGCGTTTTTTTAGGACCTCGTGGCCAGGGAGCTTGCTCCCGCTGGCCTGCGAAGCAGGCCCCTGAATCAATCAGCCACGCGCCTTCTCGATCAATTCAATGTATTCCTGGGCATTGCGCTGATCGCGAACCAGCGTCACGAAATCATTGCCATGTTCGTCCTTGCCGTTAAGGTCGTAGCCCGCCTCGGCAAAAAACACCAGGAAGCGCTCGAAATCATCGACACGCAGCCCACGGTAGGCCTTGATCAGTTTGTGCAGCGACGGCGACGTGGCATCGATCGGTTCAAAATTGAGGAACAGCTTGATCTGTTCATCGCCAATCTCGTCACCAATCACCTGTTTCTTGTCTTTACGCATTGCCGGCTCCAGCTCGCACAGTTCACGGGGCGGGCAGTTTACCCCTGCCGGGCGTCGCGGCTCAACGCGGGCGTGCGGTGCCAGTGTGCAGGTCGGCCCAGATGTGACCGTTGGCGTAGCTGAGAAACTGCACGTAGACCGTGTCGTTGCGCAGCAGATCGATGACGACTCGGTACTGGGCCTGTGGATAAGACAGGGTCAGGGTCTTGCTTACCTCGTCGAACACCGGTTTCTTCAGGCTTTTGCTTTCGCCATCGAAATTGAGGATGACCTGGTTGATGGTCGCGCCCTTGTTCAGGGGTTTGCCTTTGAGCCGCACCATCAAGGGCGAGGTGACCGGGATCGGTTGTTGATTGGACGGTCGCTGGTTGCCCAGCACCACCGAATACTCCGTGACTTGCAGCAACTGCTGCTGTTCGGGCTGTTCCTGGCGCGCCACCAGGTCATCGGGGGGCAGGAACTGGCTGTGCATCGGCGCGGCCATGGCTGTCATAGGCAGGCTGGCTATCAATAGCAGAGTGGCGCAGCGGTGGATCGATACACGCATGACAGGCTCCAGAGACTTGGCTGGGCACGCTAGCATCCGTGGAAAAAATAAGCGACCCGGGTCAATACATCCAGGTGTCTGGCGCGGCATACTCAGAGGGCAATCTGCGTGACCTCACTGAGGTACGCTTTCGTGGCGAGGGGATTTATCCCCGCTCAAGTGCGTAGCACTTGCATTCAGCCTGGCGATACAAAAAGCCGGGGCCGCTTCGCGACCCAGCGGGGCGGTGCGACGTTTCGCTAAATCCCCTCGCCACAGGACCCCATGTTCCATTTACGTCATGTGGAGTATCCATGTCCTTCTCCGCCCCACCGCTGTTTGCCGCCTGGCGCCAAGCCTGGCGTGCCGGTTACACCCTTGAACGCCTGCGCGGCGATCTGGTGGCCGGGCTCACCGTGGGCATCATCGCCATCCCCCTGGCCATGGCACTGGCCATCGCCGTTGGCGTCCCGCCCCAGCATGGCCTGTACACGGTGCTGGTGGCGGCGCCACTGATCGCCCTGACCGGCGGCTCGCGTTTCAACGTGAGTGGGCCGACGGCTGCCTTTGTCGTCATCCTGCTGCCCATCACCCAGCAATACGGATTGGGCGGCCTGCTGCTGTGCACGATGCTCGCCGGCTTGATCCTGATCGCCCTGGGATTGATGCGCGCCGGGCGGCTGATCCAATACATCCCCTATCCCGTGATCCTCGGTTTCACTGCCGGGATCGGCGTCGTGATCGCCACGCTGCAACTCAAGGACCTGTTGGGACTGACCACCGCAGGCCACGCCAAGCACTACATCGAACAGCTCGGCGAGCTGGTCGTCGCGTTGCCCAGCGCCCATCTTGGCGACGGCATCATCGGCGTCGCGTGCCTGGCCGTGCTGATTGCCTGGCCGCGCTGGGTACCACGGGTTCCCGGGCACCTGGTGGCCTTGCTCGTGGGCGCGCTGCTGGGGCTGGCGATGGAGCGTGGCGGATGGCCGATCGCAACATTGGGCGAGCGCTTCAGCTATGTCGTCGATGGCATCGCCTATCCCGGCATCCCGCCTTTCCTGCCGAGCTTCGACTGGCCGTGGAACCTGTCGGACAGCCAAGGTCATGGGCTGGTGCTTTCCTATGACCTGTTCCGCCAATTGCTGGGGCCGGCGTTTGCCATCGCCATGCTCGGTGCCATCGAATCATTGTTGTGCGCGGTAGTGGCGGACGGCATGACCGGCAGCAAACATGACCCGAACGCCGAGCTGATGGGCCAGGGCCTGGGCAATCTGGTTGCGCCGCTGTTCGGCGGCATCACCGCCACCGCCGCCATCGCCCGTAGCGCCACCAACGTGCGCAGCGGCGCGACCTCACCGCTGGCGGCGATCATCCACAGCCTGGTGGTATTGGTGGCGATTGTGCTGCTGGCACCGCTGTTCAGCTACTTGCCCATGGCCGCGCTGGCGGCATTGCTGGTGATGGTGGCCTGGAACATGAGCGAGGCCGGGCATGTGCTGCACACGCTGCGTATAGCGCCGCGCAGCGATGTGCTGGTCCTGTTGACCTGCCTGAGCCTGACCGTGCTGTTCGACATGGTGATGGCCGTCGCCGTCGGCCTGTTGCTGGCGGCCGGACTGTTTATCAAGCGCATGAGCGAACTGACCGACAGCGCCGAGCTGCCGCGCCATGTCCATAAAGCCTTGCTGGACATGCCCGAGCATGTTCGCTGCTATGCCATTCGCGGGCCGTTGTTCTTTGGCGCAGCGGAAAAAGCCCTGGACGTGCTGCGCAAGTTCGACCCGGGTGTTCGGGTGGTGGTCGTGGAAATGAGCGCCGTACCGATGCTGGACATGACCGCCCTGGCCGCGTTTGAAAATATCCTGAGGGATTACCGCAAGCAGGGCATCGGCCTGATCCTGGTCGCGACCGCGCCGAGGGTACGCCTGAAACTGCGCCGCGCTGGAATACATCGTGAACAGCGTCAATTGGCGTATGTGCAGACCTTGGAACAGGCGCGGGTCAAGAGCGAGCATTGGTTGGCCAGTCGTATGGCCCATTGAAGACGCGCCCGACCTGTGGCGAGGGGATTTATCCCCGCTGGGTTGCGAAGCAGCCCTAAAATCAGGCGACTCGGAGTGTCAGGCTAATCGAGTCGATTGTTCTAGGGTCGCTTCGCAACCCAGCGGGGATAAATCCCCTCGCCACAAAAGCCTCCTCACCACAGGTCGATCAATCGAACTGAGCGCGCATCCAAGCGTGGTATTGCGCCACGCCGGGCTCGCCTTCGCGAGGTGCCCAATGGGCCAGTTCGCCCTCGCCCACTGGCCGATAAGGGCCCGCCTTGCATTCGAACATCAGGCTGTCGGCTTCGAGTACCACCAGGCCGTGGTAGACGCCAGCCGGCAAGTCGACACCGAGGCAATCGCCGCCGGCCTGCAGGATTCGCTTGTCGAGCACCGTACCGCTTTCGTCGAAGATCAACACACCGAGCCGGCCCTTGAGCACCAGCAGGGTCTCAGCCTTGTCGGCGCTCAGGTGGCGATGTGGCGGGATGTAGGTCGACGGTTGCAAGCCCACCGCCATGCGATGGCAAGGCTCGTCCATCTGGTGGAAGTTGTGATGCTGCCGCCCGCGTGGGCTGGCCGCGGCTTTCCCGGCCAGTTCATCGAACAGGGCTTGATCCAGGAACGCCGGCCCAGTCATCTATTACATCCCCTTGACCGCAAAGATACCGTTGGCGTTGCGCCAGTAGCCTTTGTAGTCCATGCCATAGCCAAAGATGTATCGGTCGATGCACGGCAAACCGACGAAGTCGGCCTTCAGGTCCGGACGAGCCTTGCGGTCGTGATCCTTGTCGATCAGCACGGCGGTGTGCACCGCGCGGGCGCCGGCGTGTTTGCAGAAATCGATGATCGCGCCCAGGGTATGACCTTCGTCGAGGATGTCGTCGATGATCAGTACGTCGCGGTCGATGAACGAGACTTCCGGCTTGGCTTTCCAGAACAGGTCGCCGCCGCTGGTTTCGTTGCGATAACGGGTCGCGTGCAGGTAGGACGCTTCCAGCGGGAAGTTCAGATAGGTCAGCAGCTTGCCGGAGAAAATCAGCCCGCCGTTCATCACGCAGAACACGACCGGATTGCTTTCGGCCAACTGATCGTTGATTTGCGCACCGACACGGGCGATGGCCGCTTCGACTTCAGCTTCGGTGTACAGGCAGTCAGCCTCTCGCATGACTTGACGGATATGCTCGAGATCAGCGGACATGGCGCTCTCCAGGGGTGGCAGTTCGGAAAAGCCGGCAAAGGTACGCATCCCGCCCGGCCAGATCAAGCATTTGTGGACTAACGTTCTGTATTGTCTATAGGACAACACCCTCGGATAGATTAATCTAGGCCGGTTTTTTTGCCCGCCGCCGGAGCCTTCCCCATGCCCATCCTCGAGATCCGCCATCCGCTGATCAGACATAAACTCGGCCTGATGCGCCGCGCCGACATCAGCACGAAGAACTTTCGCGAACTCGCCCAGGAAGTCGGTGCCCTGCTCACCTACGAAGCCACCAAGGACCTGCCGCTGGAGTCCTATGAAATCGACGGCTGGGCCGGTACGGTCCAGGTCGAGAAAATCGCCGGCAAGAAAATCACCGTGGTGCCGATCCTGCGCGCCGGCATCGGCATGCTCGAGGGCGTCCTGAGCCTGATCCCCGGGGCCAAGGTCAGCGCCGTGGGCGTGGCTCGCAACGAGCAGACCCTGCAAGCGCATACCTACCTGGAAAAACTGGTGCCGGAAATCGACGAGCGCCTGGCGATGATCATCGACCCGATGCTCGCCACTGGCAGCTCCATGGTCGCCACCATCGACCTGCTGAAAAAAGCCGGTTGCCGGGACATCCGCGCCATGGTGCTGGTCGCGGCCCCCGAAGGCATCAAGGCCGTGCAGGACGCCCACCCGGATGTGACCATCTACACCGCGTCCATCGACCAGAAACTCAACGAACATGGCTACATCATCCCGGGCCTGGGCGATGCCGGCGACAAGATTTTCGGCACCAAGCAGAAGGACGCCTGAGCATGCAGGACGAGTTCAACGATCCGCTCTGGCGCCAGGTGCTGTCCGGCGCCCAGATGCTGTTCGTCGCCTTCGGCGCGCTGGTATTGATGCCGCTGATCACTGGGCTGGACCCGAACGTGGCGCTGTTCACCGCCGGCCTGGGAACGATCCTGTTCCAGGTCGTCACCGGACGCCAGGTGCCGGTGTTTCTCGCCTCGAGTTTTGCCTTCATCACGCCGATCATCCTTGCCAAGGGCCAGTTCGGCCTGGCGGCGACCATGGGCGGCGTGATGGCGGCCGGTTTCGTCTACACGTTCCTGGGCCTGGCAGTAAAGATCAAGGGCACCGGGTTCATCGACCGGCTGCTGCCACCGGTGGTGATCGGCCCGGTGATCATCTCCATCGGCCTGGCCATGGCGCCGATTGCCGCCAACATGGCGATGGGCAAGGCCGGCGATGGCACTGAGCTGATTCATTATCAGACCGCGATGATGATTTCCATGCCGGCCCTGCTTACCACCTTGATCGTAGCGGTGTTCGGAAAAGGCATTTTCCGCCTGGTGCCGATCATTTCCGGCGTGCTGGTGGGTTTTGCCATGGCGTTTTTCTTCGGTGTCGTGGACATCGCAAAAATCGCCGCCGCGCCATGGTTCGCCCTGCCGGCGTTCACCGCACCGGAGTTCAACTGGCAGGCAATCCTGTTCATCGTGCCGGTCGCCCTGGCGCCGGCCATCGAGCACATCGGCGGCGTGATTGCCGTGGGCAGCGTGACCGGTCGTGACTACCTGAAAAAACCCGGCCTGCATCGCACACTGCTCGGCGACGGCATTGCCACCACCGCCGCCGGCCTGTTCGGCGGCCCGCCCAACACCACCTACGCCGAAGTGACTGGCGCGGTGATGCTGACCAAGAACTACAACCCGAAGATCATGACCTGGGCGGCAATCTTTGCCATCAGCCTGGCGTTCATCGGCAAGTTCGGCGCGCTGCTGCAGAGCATCCCGGTACCGGTGATGGGCGGGATCCTGTGCCTGCTGTTCGGCTCGATCGCGGCGGTGGGCATGAACACGCTGATCCGCCACAAGATCGACTTGGGCGAAGCCCGCAACCTGGTGATCGTTTCAGTGACCTTGGTGTTCGGCATCGGCGGCGTGCTGGTGGGCACCGGCACCGGCCCGGACGACTTCGGTCTCAAGGGCATCGCGCTGTGCGCCGTGGTGGCGATCGCGTTGAACCTGTTGCTGCCGGGCAATGACGGTTGGAAGCAGAAGAAGGCGGATGAGCCGTTGATCTGACTCAGGCTTGAAGGCTTTTTTGACCCTTAAATAGCCATCGCGAGCAAGCTCGCTCCCACAGTGGATCTCGAGTGGTCACAAAATTTGTGTACACCGCAGGCCCATGTGGGAGCGAGCTTGCTCGCGATGAGGCCCTTGAACCTCACAAAGCAATCGGCGCCCGTTCGCAGAGTGTACTCAACGCCTGCGCCCACTGCGGATCGTCATTGAGACACGGCACCAACACCAACTCCTCCCCTCCCGCTTCGCGAAACTGTTCACGGCCACGGTCGCCGATTTCCTCCAGCGTCTCGATGCAATCGGCGACGAACGCCGGGCACATCACGAGGACCTTCTTCACGCCGCTCTTGGCCAGTTCCTCCAGGCGCGCTTCAGTGTACGGTTCGATCCACTTGGCACGGCCCAGTCGCGACTGGAACGACACCGACCATTTTCCATCCGCCAGGCCCATGCGATGGGCAAACAGCTCGGCGGTGCGGATGCACTGGGCGCGGTAACACGTCGCCATGACTTCCGGCGGCGCGTTCTTGCAGCAGTCGGCATCCTTGAAACAGTGGAAACCCGTGGGATCGAGCTTGGTCAGGTGCCGTTCGGGCAGGCCATGGAAACTCAGCAGCAAGTGATCATGGTCCTGCATCAAGTACGGCTTGGCGCTGGCGACCAGCGCATCGAGGTATTCCGGCTGGTCGTAGAACGGCTGGAGAATCGAGAACTGCACATCGAGCTTCTTTTCGCGCACGACCCGCTTGGCCTCTTCAACCACTGTGGTCACGGTGCTTTCCGCGAATTGCGGATACAACGGCGCCAGCGTGATGTTCTTGTGGCCCTGGCTCGCCAGCCGTACCAGGGTGGATTCGAGGGAGGGCTCGCCATAACGCATCGCCAGTTCCACCGGGCCTTGAGTCCATTGACGGGTCATGGCTTGCTGCAAGCGCCGGCTGAGCACCACCAGCGGCGAGCCCTCCTCCCACCAGATCGACGCATAGGCATGGGCCGACTGCTCGGGGCGCTTGATCAGGATCAGCGACACCAGCAACCGACGCACCGGCCAAGGCAAGTCGATAACGTACGGATCCATCAGGAATTGATTGAGGTAGCGGCGCACATCGGCCACCGAGGTGGAGGCAGGCGAACCCAGATTCACCAGAAGCAACGCGTGATCGGTCATGCAACATCCTATTTCAAAGGCGACCCGACAAATCTTCCAGGGCCGCAGGCAAATCAGTGAACCGGAATGAAAAACCCGCCGCCTGTAATCGGGCCGGCGTGGCGCGCTGGCCGCCCAGCAACAGTAATGACAACTCACCCAACGTGACTTTCAACGCCAGCTCTGGCATCGGCACCACCGCCGGCCGATGCAATACGCGCCCCAGGGCCTTGGCAAAATCGCGGTTGCGCACCGGATTCGGCGCGCAGGCATTATAAGGACCGCTGGCATCATCGCGGTGCAGAAGAAAATCAATCAGGGCGATTTGATCGTCGATATGAATCCACGGCATCCACTGCCGACCATCGCCGATACGCCCGCCCAGCGCCAGCTTGAAGGGCAATAACAGCCGCGACAAAAAGCCGCCCTCGGCAGACAGGACCAAGCCGGTGCGAACCAGCACCACACGCAGGCCCATGGCCTCGGCCCGCTGCGCGGTTTCTTCCCAGGCAATGCACAGCTGGCTGGCGAAGTCCTCGCTGACCGGCCCCGATTCCTCGGTCAACTCTCGCTCGCCGCCGTCGCCATACCAACCCACCGCGGAACCGGAAATCAGTACCTGCGGCTTCTGTTCGCAACGCTCCAACCATGCGAGCAAAACCTCGGTCAGCGTGACGCGGCTGCTCCACAGCAACATCTTGCGCTTATGACTCCAGGGGCGGTCGGCAATGGGCGCCCCCGCCAGGTTGACCACCGCGTCCACGGGCTCGCTGATCTCGTCGAGCTTGGCGACGCCGCGTACCTGCGCGCCGCAAATTTCAGCCACTTGTTCAGGTCGACGACTCCAGACCGTCAAGTGATGCCCCTGCTCCAACCAGTGCCGGCAGAGCTGCCGTCCGATCAAACCAGTACCGCCGGTCAGCAATATGTGCATGAGGTGTACCTCTCATCGCGTTTTACCCGGCCCATTAGTCTATTTTTATAGGTAGAGATTGTTCATATCGGACAGGGTCTGTTTTTAACAATAGGACAACCTGTCGAAACGCGAACGGTAAAACTTATACCAAAAATCAAAATTGTACAGGATTAAACGACGGCGTAGTCTGTACAGAAAGTTAAACGAGGCCCTCATGACTGTACCTATCGCAATCATCGGCACCGGCATCGCCGGGTTATCAGCCGCCCAGGCCCTGACGGAGGCCGGGCACGTCATCCAACTCTTCGACAAAAGCCACGGCAGCGGCGGTCGCATGTCGAGCAAGCGCAGTGACGCTGGCGCCCTGGACATGGGCGCACAATATTTCACCGCCCGCGATCGGCGCTTCGTCACGGAAGTCCAGCGCTGGCAAGCCAACGGCTGGGCGGCGGAGTGGAACCCGCAGCTTTATCATTATCAGGAGGGGCAAATGAGCCCCTCCCCCGACGAACAGACCCGCTGGGTCGGAACCCCTCGCATGAGCGCCATTACCCGCGCCCTGCTCGGCGAACTGCAGGTGCAATTCGCCTGCCGCATCACCGAGGTGTTTCGCGGCCAGGAACACTGGCACCTGCAGGACGCGGAAGGGTTCACCCATGGCCCCTTCGGCCAGGTGATCATCGCCACGCCGGCGCCCCAGGCAACCGCGTTGCTGGCGGCCGTGCCGAAACTGGCCGGGGTGGCCGCCGGGGTAAAAATGGACCCTACCTGGGCCGTGGCGCTGGCCTTCGAACATCCCCTGGATACACCTATGGAAGGCTGCTTCGTACAAGACAGCCCCCTCGACTGGCTGGCGCGCAACCGCAGCAAACCGGGGCGCGACAGCAAGCTCGACACGTGGGTGCTGCACGCCACGAGTGACTGGAGCCGCCAGCACATCGACATGCCCAAGGAAGCGGTTATCGAACATTTGCACGGTGCCTTCGCCGAACTGTTGCACAGCGCGATGCCAGCGCCGAGCTTCAGCGTGGCCCATCGCTGGCTGTATGCGCGCCCTGCCGGCAGTCATGAATGGGGCGCACTGGCGGACGCGGACCTGGGTTTGTATGTGTGTGGCGACTGGTGCCTGTCCGGCCGGGTCGAAGGCGCCTGGCTCAGCGGCCAGGAGGCCGCTCGCCGCTTGCACGCCAGTCTTCAGTGAATCGTGTCATCCCGTACCGCTCGCTGCTGTCGCAAAAGACAGCAGCCCATCCCGCGCCAATGTGTCATGAACTCCGCTCGTTCAATTCGCGGTTGACTTGTGCCCGTTCGGACCTATGATGAAAATATTGTACAGAAAACAAAAACTGTACAAGATTAAGCCATCAGAGGTCGCCCATGCCCAGCGAAGCCCATGCCAAACCCAGAATTGCCATCAGCGCCTGCCTGATGGGCGCTGAAGTTCGCTTTAACGGCGGGCATAAACAATCGCCACTGTGCAGTCGCACGCTCACGGAATACTTCGATTTCGTCCCGGTGTGCCCCGAGGTCGCCATCGGCCTGGGCATTCCCCGCGAGCCGATTCGCCTGGTGGGCAACCCAGAGCATCCTGACGCGGTCGGCACGGTGAATCGCGACCTCGACGTGACGGGACCGTTGGCCGAATACGGACGGCAGATGGCCGGGGAGTTGGAGGGTATCTGTGGCTATATCTTCATGCAGAAATCCCCTTCCTGCGGGCTGGAACGGGTCAAGGTCTACGATCACAACGGCGTGCCCCAGGACGGCGGTGGACGAGGCATCTATGCCCAGGCTTTTTGCGAGCGTCATCCGGACCTGCCGGTGGAGGAAGATGGCCGCCTGAATGACCCGGTGCTGCGGGAGAATTTCCTGACGCGCGTGTTCGCCTATGCGGCCTGGCAACCGCTGCGCCAGCGAGGCCTGACCCGACGTGACCTCATCGAATTTCACTCGCGCTACAAATACCTGCTGATGGCCCACAACCCAGTGCAGTACAAGGCACTGGGCAATTTGTTGGGCAACATGGGCAAGGGCGATCCCGACGAACTGGGCGCACGTTATTTCAGCGCCTTGATGGCCGCCTTGAAAAAATGCGCTACCCGCCGTACCCACACCAACGTACTCCAGCACTTGAGCGGCTATCTCAAGCGCGCCATCGATGCCGATGACAAGCAGGAAGTGCAACACCTCATCGCGCAATATCGCCTCGGCATCGTGCCGCTGGTGGTACCGCTGACACTGCTCAAGCACCACCTGCGCCAGCACCCCGACCCTTATCTGGCGCAGCAGGTGTACCTGCAACCTCACCCGGAAAATCTCAGCTTGCGAAACGCCATTTGATGAACACGAAACCTGATTCAAGCGCCAGCGAAGACCTCGGCGTCGATTTTGCCGAGGCACTGGCGCAGGGCTGGCTTCCCATCCGCGAAGTGGCCCGGCAAACCGGCGTCAATGCCGTCACGCTGCGGGCCTGGGAGCGACGCTACGGCTTGATCGTGCCGCACCGCACCGCCAAGGGTCATCGCCTGTTCAATGCCGAGCATGTGCAGCGGATCCAGAGCATCCTCACCTGGATCAATCGCGGCGTGGCGGTGAGCAAGATCAAGCCGTTGCTCGAGACGCCGCAACCACCCGAAGAGCCCGTGCAGGACGAATGGCAACGCCAGCGCCATGCCTTGCTGCTGGCCGTGACACAACTGGCCGAGCGTCAGGTCGACGACCTGATCAACCAGGCGATGGCGCTGTATCCGCCGCGGACAGTCTGCGAACAGTTGTTGCTGCCCTTGCTGGCCGAGTTGCAAACGCGCTGGCAAGGCCAGTTCGGCGCGCAACTGGAGCAGGTGTTGTTCCACACTTGGCTGCGCAGCAAATTCGGCAGCCGGATTTATCACAACAACCGCCAGCTGCGTGGCGCGCCGTTGCTGCTGGTCAATCAATCGCAATCACATCAGGAACCCTGCTTGTGGCTCACCGCCTGGCTCGCCAGCAGCGCCGATTGCCCCGTGGAAATACTTGACGGGCCGCTGCCTGCCGGAGAGTTGGCCCTGGCGGTCGAACGCCTCAAGGTTCGCGCCGTGCTGGTGTATTCCAACCACGCCCTGGACCTGTCCCAACTGCCCAGGCTGCTGAATGCAATCGACTGCCCGATCATCATCGCCGGCCCGGCCGCGTCGATCCATCAAGCCAGGTTATCCACAGGCGTCTCGACGCTGGACGTGTCCTGGGCCGAAGACCCACTGGCCGCTTACCGCGAGCTGAGCCGCAGAGAACTCCTGTAGATGAAAGACCGCATGCAACTGATCTGGCTGCGCAGCGACTTGCGCCTGCACGACAACACCGCCCTGGCGGCAGCCGCAGCCGCGGGACCCTGCGTGGCGGTGTACCTGATGAGCCCCGGGCAATGGCGCGCCCATGACGATGCTCCCTGCAAGATCGATTTCTGGCTGCGCAACCTCGCCTCGTTGAGTGCGGCGCTGAACACATTGAACATTCCGCTGCTGATTCGCCACGCTTCGCACTGGGACCAGGCGCCCCAGGTGCTGGCAACACTGTGTCGCGAATTGAATATCAGCGCCGTGCATGCCAACGAAGAATACGGCGTGAACGAAACCCGGCGTGATGGCGAGGTTGCTCGAACCCTGAAGGATCAAGGCGTGGCGTTCCACGGTTACCTTGATCAACTGCTGTTCCGGCCCGGCAGCGTCCTGACCAGGACCGGCAACTATTTCCAAGTGTTCAGCCAGTTTCGCAAGGTGTGCTACCAGCGCTTGAACCTTTCGCTACCCAATCTGGTTCCCGCGCCGACCGGACAAGCCCGCACGGCCATCGCCAGCGATCCGGTGCCCGCACACGTCGAAGGTTTCGCACCTCCCAGCGAGGCGCTACGTGCCCTCTGGCCTGCCGGCGAGAACGAGGCCCGACGGCGGCTGGACGCCTTTATCGATCAACACATCGATGAATACCAGCGAGAGCGCGACTTCCCCGCCCACCCCGGCACCAGCCAGCTTTCGGCCTATCTGGTGGCCGGCGTTGTTTCACCACGCCAGTGCCTGCACGCTGCGCTGCAAGCCAACCAGGGCGAATTCGAGAGCGGAAGTGCCGGTACCGTGGCCTGGATCAATGAATTGCTCTGGCGCGAGTTCTATAAACACATTCTTGTGGGCTATCCACGCGTTTCGCGCCATCGCGCGTTCCGCCCGGAAACCGAAGCGCTGGCCTGGCGCAAGGCTCCCGACGAATTGGAAGCCTGGCAGCAGGGCCGTACCGGCCTGCCGATTATCGACGCGGCCATGCGTCAATTATTGGAGACCGGCTGGATGCACAACCGCCTGCGGATGGTGGTCGCCATGTTCCTGACCAAGAACCTGCTGATCGACTGGCGCGAAGGCGAACGTTTTTTCATGCGCCACCTGATCGACGGGGACTTGGCCGCCAACAATGGCGGCTGGCAGTGGAGTGCTTCCACCGGCACGGATTCCGCGCCCTGGTTCCGCATCTTCAACCCCTTGAGCCAATCGGAAAAATTTGATCGCGAGGGACTGTTTATCAAACGGTGGATACCTGAACTGAACGATATAGACGGGCTACGGGTCCATAGCCCAAATGCACAAGTCAATCTGTTTGACGCGGTGCAATACCATCGGCCGATCGTCGACCTGGCCGAATCCCGAGCACGTGCGCTGACAGCCTTCAGGAATCTGCCAGCGCGACAAGACATGGGATGACATGGATGGCCGATCACCGAACGTGAAATTGTTGAAGACCGGATGCAATCAGTTGTGAAGGCTATGTAGTTTGACTAATCGAAGGGGCCATTAAAAGCATTGTGCAGGATGCACGGTCCAAGCGTGGTTCATTTCAAATCAAGGCTGTGCGCAAAAAGGGGAGAACGATGGCGCGAAAATATTGGCTGACCGGTGCCAGTAACGGATTGGGGGCTGCGTTGGCCGAAGCGATTCTTCAGGCCGGAGGGCAGTTGGCCGTGAGTTCCCGCGTCGCGCCCTCTTGCGAGACCCTTTCACAACAATTTCCCGGCCAGGTGCTGATGGTGCCGGGCAACTTGACCGACAGCCAGACCGTTCGAGAGATCGGCCAGCGGCTTGCCCAGGAATGGGGAGCACTGGATACAGTGATCATCAATGCAGGCACGGCTGAATACGTTGCTGGCCAACCCACCGATAGCACACTGATTGAACACATCATTCGCAGCAATTTGCTTGCAGCGAGTTTCTGCATCGAGACGGCGCGTCCATTGTTACACCAGGGAGCCGAGCCGCATCTGGTGGGCATCACCAGCCCGGTCACTTACTTGCGACCCTCGCAAGCCGAGGGCGACGGCAACGCGATGCGCCAAGTATTCGAGTCAGTGCGTGCCGACCTGGCCTCCAAGGGGATCGACCTCACATTGGTCATCCCTGGCTTCGGCAATTCGGCGACAGGTGTCGATGAGGACTTTTCAGTGCTGGCCCGATGGACCGCTGAAACGGCAGCGAGCCACATACTGACGCAATTGGAGGAACGCCCCCACGAGATGGCCTTGCCTGCTGCCTCCATGACGAAGCTCTGGCCGTTACCGTCATCAAGCGACCCCACCCAAGGCGACATCGCCGCCTGCCAAAAAGCAGGACAATCCCCGATCAAGGGACAACCCTGATCGGCCCGGTTGCCTTACACTGCGCCCCATGAAAACCATCCCTCTCGTTGAACTCCCCGCGCCGGTCGTCACCTGCTCGACCTGCGCGGCGTGCTGCTGCCAGCTCGAAGTCATGCTCATCACCGACACCGGCGTTCCCGAGCGGTTTATCGACACCGACGATTGGGGAGGGGAAGTCATGCTGCGGCTCGACGATGGCTGGTGCGCAGCGCTGGATCGCGACAGCATGATGTGCACGATCTACGAGAGGCGTCCGCTGATTTGCAGGGAATTCGAAATGGGTGCGCCGGAATGCCTGGAGGAGCGACAGGGCATCACGACGGCGTATCGGTAGGAAATCCGCGTTTATTGGGGGAGTGGGCTTGCTCGCGAAAGCGGCGGTTCAGCCAGCATTGATGTGACTGACACTACGCATTCGCGAGCAAGCCCGCCCCCACAGGATCGAGTGTTACAACGGCATCGTGTAGTGCAGCGCGTAGCTTTCCACACCGTCGTTGGTCGACTTGATGCCGGCGTTGGAGTAATGAGTGGCGCGGATGCCCACTTCATGCCCACCCTTGAAGCGCAGGCCGAAACCGATGCGATCCTCGAACTGGAACGCCGTGCCCAGCTTGTTGCTTTCCACTTCGGTGTTTTCAAACAACGCAACGCCCACGCCCGCCTCGATATAAGGCTTCACATTCTGACCGGCAAATTCGTACACAAATACCGGCGAAAACGACAAGCTATGGTTGCTGGAGGTCTCATCCCCCTCCCAGTACGTGTAGGCACCGCTCCAGTAACCGGTCAGGCGCCCCACGTCGCTCTGCAACCAACTTTTGTCCCAATCGAATTGCATGCCCAGGCGGTAGGTCATGGTCGAGTCGCCAGTCTGGCCTACCCCGAACTCGACGCCCGCTGCCTGCGCGGTGTAAGTGTGCCCCAGCAATGCAGCCGCAAACGCGGCAAAGCAGAATAAGCGCTTCATTAGAAACATCCTTTTCCGACAGCCTAGTTAGTTTTTTCTTACAACAGACAGAGCTATAGAAATCGGCGCCAAAACAGAAGTTCAGCTCGATTTACACAATTTTCACGTTTTTTTTACAGTTCGAAGTTTCGCACAATGTCAGACGAATCCCATAGAGTCGGTAGGATTTTTCTTAAATGTAGCGGATCCGAACTGGTCCAGAATTGCGCTTCACTGGCCGGCCCGTGGGCCAGTAGATTCCGTTCGGCCAACAGGCGTTGAAGTTGCCGAGCCACGGCGGCGCCCGTGTCGATCAGGCTGATATGTTCAGGAACCATTTGCTTGAGCAACGGCTTGAGGAATGGATAGTGCGTGCAGCCGAGGATCAATGTGTCGCAACCGGCCGCCAGCAAGGGAGTGACGTAGCCTTGTAGCAATTGAAGCAAGGCCGGGCTGTTCAAGTCACCGGCCTCGATCAATTCCACCAGCCCTGGGCAGGGCTGCGTGATGACCCGCACATCCGTGGCAAAACGATCGAGCAACGCGGCGAACTTGGCGCTCTGCAAGGTGCCCGTGGTTGCCAGCACACCCACGATGCCGCTTCGTGTGGCGGCGGCGGCGGGCTTGACCGCTGGCTCCATGCCGACGATGGGCCACTCGGGGTAATCGCGACGCAGGTCGGCCACGCCGGCTACCGTCGCAGTGTTGCAAGCGACCACCAGCGCCTTGGCGCCTTCGCGCTGGAGAAAGCCCGCAATGATCGCGCATCGCTCGCGAATGAATTCCGGGCTCTTTTCGCCGTAAGGGATATGCCCGCAGTCAGCGATATACAGGAGAGATTCATTGGGCAGCAACCGACGGATCTCACCCAGCACCGACAGCCCGCCGACCCCGGAATCGAACACACCGACCGGCGCTTCACTCATGTCGGCTTGCCACAGACGCTGCAACCCGGATCACGCTTGACCCGCAATTCGCGAAAACGCGTGCCCAAGGCATCGATCAACAGCAAGCGCCCCACCAGCGGCTCACCAAAACCGGCCAGCAGCTTCAAGGCTTCGAGCGCCTGGAGGCTGCCCACCAGCCCCACGAGCGGGCCAAGTACGCCGGCCTCGCTGCAGGTCAATTCAGCTTCGCTGCCGTGACCGTAGAGGCAGTGGTAACACGGACTTTCGGCGCGACGCGGATCGAACACCGATAACTGTCCTTCCAGACGAATCGCCGCGCCGCTGACCAATGGCTTGCCCGCCGCCACACAGGCAGCGTTCACCGCTTCGCGCGTGGAAAAATTGTCCGAGCAATCCAGCACCACGTCCACCGCCGCCACGGCATCTGCCAGGCTGTCTTCGTCCATCGCAGCCGTGTGAGGCACCAGCCGGACCTCGGGATTGATGGCGGTCAGGCGCCGCACCGCCGATTCGACTTTGCTCAGGCCGACGCTGTCGGTGTCGTGGATGATCTGCCGCTGGAGGTTGGTCAGGTCGACCGTGTCGAAGTCCGCCAAGTGCATCTCGCCAACGCCAGCGGCGGCGAGGTACAACGCCACCGGAGCGCCGAGGCCGCCCAGCCCGATGATCAACACGCGGCCCTGCTTGAGGCGCAACTGCCCATCGATGTCGACGTGTTGCAGCAGAATCTGTCGGCTATAGCGCAGCAATTCCTGATCGTTCAGCACGGCAAGCGTCCCAGGCTGATGCGTTCATGATTGCCCAGGTCCTTGCGACTGTGGACTTCGGCGAACCCTCGGCCGCTCAACAGGTCGCGCACCGCTTCAGCCTGGTCGTAACCGTGTTCGAGCATCAACCAGCCGCCCGTCTCGAGATGATTGGGGGCCTGGTCAACGATCGCGCGCAAGTCATCAAGCCCGTCCGGCCCCGCGACCAGCGCACTGGCCGGCTCGAACCGCACGTCGCCCTCGGCCAGGTGCGGGTCGCTGGCGGCGATATAGGGCGGGTTGCTGATGATCAATTCGAAACGTTTGCCCTCCAGGGCGCTGAACCAGTGACTGCTCGCCACCGTCACGTTGCGCAGGTCCAGGCGCTGGCGATTGCGTTCGGCCAGGGCCACCGCTTCTAGCACCCGATCGACCGCCGTGACTGTCCAGGCCGGGCGCTCGCTGGCCAACGCCAGGGCTATCGCGCCGCTGCCGGTGCCGAGGTCGAGGACCCGGGCCGGCGTGGCCGGCAGCAAGGCCAACGCGGTTTCCACCAGCAGCTCGGTGTCGGGGCGCGGGATCAGCGTATGGGGCGCCACCTCCAGGTCCAGTTTCCAGAAGCCCTGCTGCCCGAGAATGTAGGCCACCGGCTCACCGGAGCGCCGGCGACGCAGGTACTCGGAAAACAACAGCGCCGCCTCGCTGGGTACGATCCGCTCGGGCCAGGTGTGCAGGAAGCTGCGGGACTTGCCCAGCGCAGCGGCCAGCAGCAACTCGGCGTCCAGCCGTGGCGTGGGCGAATCCGGCAGCTCGGCGGCGCGTAACAGACTGGCAATGATGGTCATTTATTCACCTGTGCCTATTCGCCAATCGCGGCCAACTGGTCGGCCTGGTATTCGGCCAGCAAGGGCTCGATCACCGCGTCGACACCACCGGCAAGGATTTCATCCAGGGAATACAGGGTCAGGTTGACGCGATGGTCGGTGACCCGGCCCTGGGCAAAGTTGTAGGTACGGATCCGCTCGGAACGATCACCCGAGCCCACCAGCAATTTCCGCTCGCTGGCGATGGCGTTGGCGGCGGCGCTGGTCTGCTGGTCGTTGAGCTTGGCCGACAACCAGGACATCGCCCGCGCGCGGTTCTTGTGCTGGGAGCGTTCTTCCTGGCATTCGACCACGATGCCCGACGGCAAGTGCGTGATACGGATCGCCGAATCGGTCTTGTTGACGTGCTGGCCGCCCGCACCGGAAGAACGGTAGGTGTCGACCCGCAGGTCCGCCGGGTTGATCTCGATGGCTTCCTGTTCGTCCGGCTCGGGCAACACCGCCACGGTGCAGGCGGATGTGTGGATGCGGCCCTGGGATTCGGTGGCCGGCACACGCTGTACGCGGTGGGCGCCGGATTCGAATTTCAGCTTGCCATAGACGTTGTCACCCTCGACCCGGGCGATGACTTCTTTATAGCCGCCGTGTTCGCCTTCGTTCTCCGAGAGGATTTCCACACGCCAGCCACGACGCTCGGCGTAGCGCGAGTACATGCGAAACAGGTCGCCGGAAAAGATCGCCGCCTCGTCACCACCGGTGCCGGCGCGGATTTCAAGGAACACGTTGCGCCCGTCGTTCGGATCCTTGGGCAGCAGCATGCGCTGCAGGTTGCTTTCCAACTCGACCAGTTGCTCCTTGGCCTCGCGCACCTCTTCCACCGCCATTTCGCGCATGTCCGGGTCGCTGTCCTTGAGCAGCGCCTGGGCGCCCTCGAGATCGCCTTGCACCTTGAGCAACTGTTTATAGGTCGCGACAATCGGCTCGACTTCCGCGTACTCCTTGGAGTAGGTCCGGAACTTGTTCTGATCGGAAATGACCTCGCCGTCGCCCAGCAAGGCGGTCAGTTCCTCGAAACGGTCCTGGAGAATGTCCAGCTTATTGAGCAGTGACGCTTTCATTGCGATTTTTTATCCGAAAAGCTATCCGGTGAAGCCTCACCGAGGGCGAAAAGTTCCTGGGCCATGGCCAACGCATCGAGGCGGCCTTCGGCGGTCAGTTTCTTGAGCTGGACGCTGGGCGCGTGGAGCAGCTTGTTGGTCAGGCCACGGGCCAGTTGCACCAGCACCTCTTCGGCACTGCCACCGTTGGCCAGCAGGCGCTGGGCCTTTTGCAATTCTTCGTCACGCAGCCGTTCACTTTGCTGACGATACGCCTTGAGCACGTCCACCGCCGCCAGCTCGCGCAGGCGCACCATGAAATCCTCGGCGCCGACGGTAATCATCTCTTCCGCCGCCTGGGCCGCGCCTTGCCGGCTCTTCAGGTTTTCGGCAACCACTTCGTGCAGGTCATCGACACTGTAGAGGTAAACGTCGTCCAGTTCGCCGACTTCCGGCTCGATGTCACGCGGCACGGCAATGTCGACCATGAAGATCGGCTTGTGCTTGCGCAGCTTCAAGGCGCTTTCCACCGCGCCCTTGCCAAGAATCGGCAACTGGCTGGCGGTGGAACTGATGACGATGTCGCTGTGTACCAGCTCGGCGGGAATGTCGGACAGCAGCACCGCGTGGGCGCCGAACTGTTCGGCCAGGGTGCTGGCGCGCTCCAGCGTGCGGTTGGCGACCACGATGCGTTTCACGCCCAGGTCATGCAGGTGGCGGGCAACCAGGGTGATGGTCTCGCCGGCACCGATCAGCAACGCCTGGCTGCGCTGCAGGTCACTGAAAATCTGCTTCGCCAGGCTGACCGCGGCAAACGCCACGGACACCGGGTTCTCGCCAATGGCGGTGTCGGTGCGCACCTGCTTGGCGGCATTGAACGTGGCCTGGAAAAGCCGCCCCAGCAGCGGGCCGACGGTGCCTGCCTCGCGCGCCACGGCGTACGCCGATTTCATCTGGCCGAGGATCTGCGGCTCGCCCAACACCAGCGAATCAAGCCCCGAGGCGACGCGCATCATGTGACGAACGGCCGCATCATCTTCGTGCACATAGGCGCTGGAGCGCAGCTCTTCAAGACTCAAATCATGGTATTCGGCCAGCCAGCGCAGCACTGAATCGGCCGAAACGTGATCCTGTTCTATATAAAGCTCGCTGCGATTGCAGGTGGAGAGGATCGCAGCTTCGCGGCTGTCGGTGAGTCGGCAGAGCTGCTGCAGGGCCTCAACCAGCTGCTCAGGCGTAAAGGCCACGCGCTCGCGGACGTCTACTGAAGCAGTCTTGTGGTTAATACCAAGTGCAAGGAAGGCCATTCAAGGTCGCTGATGGTGACGTGAAGCCGGCAATTGTCCTACTTCGCCAGATCCAGAACAACCACCCCCGACTATTGTCACAATTACCTGTGCCTATAAAGCATCCGCCGAGACTCGGTTATGTTTGACCGATGGCTTGTGTCATGATGATCCGACCGCAGGTTAGTCGTCCTTTTCCTATATGAATAGATCCTTTGCGTTGCTCCTCGCTTTTGCCTTCCTCGGCGGCTGCCAGTCCATGGCCCCCGTTTCGACGGACGGTACGCCACCGGTCGAAGACAGTTCCCCGACCCCCGAAAAGCCCAAGGTCTACGGCTCGTTCAGCGAGGAGACCATCTTCAGCCTGCTGAGTGCCGAGCTGGCGGGCCAGCGCAATCGCTTCGATATTGCGCTGGACAACTACGTCACCCAGGCCATCAATACCCAGGACCCGGGGATTTCCGAGCGCGCGTTTCGCATCGCCGAATACCTGGGCGCTGACCAGCCTGCATTGGATACTGCGCTGATCTGGGCGAAGAACGCCCCGGACGATCTGGAAGCGCAACGCGCCGCCGCCATACAACTGGCACGTGCCGGACGCTATGACGACGCCATGACGTATATGGAAAAAGTCCTGCAGGGCAAAGGCGATACCCATTTCGACTTCCTCGCGCTGTCCGCCGCCGATACCGACCAGGAAACCCGCGCCGGCCTGATGAAGAGCTTCGACCGCCTGCTGCTGCGTCATCCGAACAATGGACAGCTGATTTTCGGCAAGGCATTGCTGCTGCAACAGGACGGCGACTCCCAGGGCGCCCTCACCTTGCTGGAAGACAACCCGCCAGAGGCCGGCGAAGTGGCGCCCATCCTGTTGCGTGCACGGCTGTTGCAAAGCATGAATCGCGGCGACGAAGCCCTGCCGCTGATGGAAAAAAGCATCAAGAAATATCCGGACGACAAACGCCTGCGCCTTACCTATGCGCGCATGCTGGTCGAGAACAACCGCATGGACGACGCCAAGGTCGAATTTTCCAGCCTGGTGCAGCAGTACCCGGAGGATGACGACCTGCGTTATTCCCTGGCGCTGGTCTGCCTGGAAGCCAAGGCCTGGGAAGAGGCCAAGGGCTACCTGGAAGACCTGATCGCGCGGGAAAGCCATGTCGATTCGGCTCACCTGAACCTCGGTCGCATCGCCGAGGAGCGCAACGACCCCGAGAGTGCCCTGATCGAATACGCCCAGGTCGGCCCGGGCAATGATTATCTCCCGGCGCAGTTGCGCCAGGCCGACATCCTGATGGGCAACGGCAGGACGGCCGAGGCCCAGAGTCGCCTGGCCATCCAGCGCGACACCCAGCCGGATTATGGCATCCAGCTTTTCCTGATCGAGGCCGAGACCCTGTCGGCCAACAACCAGGGCGACAAGGCCTGGGGCGTGTTGCAACAAGCCTTGAAGCAATACCCGGACGATCTGAACCTGCTGTATACCCGCGCCATGCTGGCGGAAAAACGCAATGACCTGGCCCAGATGGAGAAAGACCTGCGCCTGATCATCCAGCGCGACCCGGACAACGCCATGGCCCTCAACGCCCTTGGCTACACCCTGTCGGATCGCACCACCCGCTACGATGAAGCCAAGGTGCTGATCGAGCAGGCCCACCAGATCAACCCGGAAGACCCGGCGGTACTCGACAGCCTCGGCTGGGTGAACTTCCGCCTGGGCAATCTCGACGAAGCCGAACGCCTGTTGCGCCAGGCCCTGGAGCGCTTTCCCGATCAGGAAGTCGCCGCTCACCTGGGTGAAGTGTTGTGGGCCAACGGCAAGCAACGCGAAGCCCGGCAGATCTGGGACAAGTTCCTCAAGGAACAGCCCGACAGCCCCATCCTGCGCAGCACCATCAAACGCCTGACCGGATCAGAGACTCTTTAAGATTATGTTTTTGCGCCATTTCATCGTTTTCAGTTTCATCGCCCTGCTCGCCGGTTGCGCGGGCTTCGGCGCCCGTGAATCCGTCCAGGGCCAGGGCAACCAGGCCCAGTGGCGCGAGCACAAGCAACAATTGAGTGGCCTCGATGGCTGGCAGATCGACGGCAAGATCGGTATTCGCGCGCCGAAGGATTCGGGCAGCGGCACCTTGTTCTGGCTGCAGCGCCAGGATTACTACGACATTCGCCTCTCCGGGCCGCTGGGCCGTGGCGCCGCACGCTTGACCGGCCGGCCGGGCCAGGTTTCGCTGGAAGTCGCCAACCAGGGGCGCTACGAGGCGCCGACGCCTGAAGCGCTGCTGGAAGAGCAATTGGGCTGGAAACTGCCGGTGTCGCACCTGACCTGGTGGGTTCGCGGCCTGCCGGCACCGGACAGCAAAAGCCGCTTGACCCTCGACGCGGACAGTCGCCTGTCCAACCTGGAGCAGGACGACTGGCAGATCGAATACCTCAGCTATGCCCAGCAGAACGGCTATTGGTTGCCCGAGCGCATCAAGCTGCACGGCAGCAACCTCGACGTCACGCTGGTCATCAAGCAATGGCAGCCGCGCAAGCTGGGGCAATGACATGAGCGCAACACGCTTGACGCTGCCCTCCCCGGCCAAGCTCAACCTGATGCTGCACATCCTCGGCCGGCGACCGGACGGCTACCACGAGCTGCAGACAATCTTTCAGTTCCTGGACTACGGCGACGAGATCACTTTCGCCGTGCGCGACGATGGCGTGATCCGCTTGCACACCGAATTCGCTGGCGTTCCCCACGACAGCAACCTGATCGTCAAGGCCGCGAAAAAACTCCAGGAACAATCCGGTTGTTCGCTGGGCATCGATATCTGGATCGAAAAAATCCTGCCCATGGGCGGCGGCATCGGTGGTGGCAGTTCGAATGCGGCGACGACTTTGCTGGGCCTGAATCATTTGTGGCAACTGGGCTGGGACATGGATCGCTTGGCGGCCTTGGGCCTGACGCTGGGCGCCGACGTACCGGTTTTCGTGCGTGGCCACGCGGCTTTTGCCGAGGGTGTGGGGGAAAAACTCACGCCGGTAGAACCCGAAGAACCCTGGTACTTGGTGCTGGTGCCGCAAGTATCTGTAAGTACAGCAGAAATTTTTTCAGATCCACTGTTGACACGTAACTCTCCTCCCATTAAAGTGCGCCCCGTTCCCAAGGGAAACAGTCGAAATGACTGCTTACCGGTGGTAGCAAGGCGTTATCCAGATGTTCGTAACGCATTGAATTTGTTAGGTAATTTTACCGAAGCAAAACTCACCGGAACTGGAAGTTGTGTGTTTGGGGGCTTCCCAAGCAAAGCTGAAGCTGATAAAGTCTCGGCCCTTCTGACAGAGACCCTTACAGGGTTTGTAGCAAAAGGAAGCAACGTTTCGATGTTGCATCGCAAGCTGCAAAGCCTGCTCTAAAAGGAATCGAGTGCTGGGCACTCGCAGCAACAGATACAGGGGCGTCGCCAAGCGGTAAGGCAGCAGGTTTTGATCCTGCCATGCGTTGGTTCGAATCCAGCCGCCCCTGCCATTTTCCTATACTCATCCAGGTATACCCTCAGCCTTCAGGTACTGCGCGTGTCCAAGATGATGGTCTTTACGGGGAACGCCAACCCCGATCTGGCTCGGCGTGTCGTACGTCAGCTGCATATCCCTCTCGGTGACATTTCTGTCGGTAAGTTCTCCGACGGCGAAATCACTGCCGAGATCAATGAAAACGTTCGCGGTAAAGACGTCTTCATTATTCAGCCGACTTGCGCTCCGACCAACGATAACCTGATGGAACTCGTCGTGATGGCTGATGCCTTCCGCCGCTCCTCGGCTACTCGTATCACTGCTGTTATTCCTTACTTTGGTTATGCCCGCCAGGATCGCCGTCCGCGTTCCGCACGTGTGGCTATCAGCGCGAAAGTCGTCGCCGATATGCTGACCGTAGTCGGCATCGATCGTGTACTCACGGTCGATCTGCATGCTGACCAGATTCAGGGCTTCTTCGATATTCCCGTGGATAACATCTACGGCTCCCCAGTCCTGGTGGATGACATTGAAGATCAGCGCTTCGAAAACCTCATGATCGTGTCCCCGGATATCGGCGGCGTCGTGCGTGCACGGGCCGTTGCCAAATCCCTGGGCGTTGATCTGGGTATCATCGACAAACGCCGTGAGAAAGCCAATCACTCCGAAGTGATGCATATCATTGGTGACGTCGAAGGGCGTACCTGCATTCTGGTCGATGACATGGTCGATACCGCCGGCACCCTGTGCCACGCGGCCAAGGCCCTGAAAGAGCATGGCGCTGCCAAGGTCTTTGCCTACTGCACACACCCAGTGCTGTCCGGTCGGGCGATCGAAAACATTGAAAATTCCGTGCTGGACGAGCTGGTGGTGACCAACACCATCCCGTTGTCCGCTGCAGCACAAGCCTGTGCGCGTATCCGTCAACTGGATATCGCACCGGTGGTTGCCGAGGCGGTTCGCCGCATCAGCAATGAAGAATCGATCAGTGCGATGTTCCGCTAAGGGCCCTGCCCTTTCCTGAATGTCTCGTTGACGAAAAGCGCCCCGCCCCAACACTCATGTTGGGGCGGGGCTTTTTTGCCCATACCGCTTTGGCGTCGGTCGCAGACGTCATTCGGAAATGGCTATTTTGGAGATACAACATGAACGATTTTACTCTGAATGCTGAAGTGCGTTCCGACCTGGGGAAAGGTGCGAGCCGCCGCCTGCGTCGTCTCGCAAGCCTGGTTCCAGCTGTAGTCTACGGTGGCGAAAAAGCCCCTGAGTCCATCAGCATGCTGGCCAAGGAAGTTGCCAAACTGCTCGAAAACGAAGCGGCCTACAGCCACATCATCGAGCTGAACATTGGCGGCACCAAGCAAAACGTCGTGATCAAAGCCCTGCAGCGTCACCCGGCCAAAGGCCACGTGATGCACGCTGACTTCGTCCGCGTTGTTGCCGGTCAGAAGCTGACTGCTGTTGTTCCAGTGCACTTCATCAACGAAGCTGCCCCGGTCAAGAAAGGCGGCGAGATCTCGCACGTGACTTCGGAAATCGAAGTTTCTTGCCTGCCGAAAGACCTGCCTGAATTCATCGAAGTCGACCTGGCTGACGCCGAAGTCGGCACGATCATTCACCTGTCCGACCTCAAGGCTCCTAAAGGCGTTGAGTTTGTTGCCCTGGCTCACGGTGATGACAAGGCTGTTGCCAACGTCCACGCTCCACGTGTTGCTCCAGAAGCTACTGAAGAAGGCGCTGCAGAGTAATTTCACTCTGTCGCCGGAGTGACCGGAAACATCGCGGACTGGAACGTAGCGAGACAACGGGCAAGAACGCGAAGTTTACTTAACGGTAGATCCGCAATTTTCGTTCGTTGTCGCCACACCGTCTGACGCGACATGTTATCCACCACTCCAGGAAGGGCCCCTATCGTGACTGCCATCAAACTGATCGTTGGCCTGGGTAATCCAGGCACCGAATACGAACAGACCCGGCATAACGCAGGGGCCCTTTTTGTTGAGCGCATCGCGCACGCCCAAGGCGTCAGCCTGGCCGCCGATCGCAAATATTTCGGCTTGACCGGGCGCTTTTCGCACCAGGGTCAGGATGTTCGCCTGTTGATTCCCACCACCTACATGAACCGCAGCGGCCAGGCCGTGGCGGCATTGGCCGGTTTCTTTCGCATCAAGCCGGAAGAAATCCTGGTGGCCCACGACGAACTCGATCTGCCTCCGGGCGTCGCCAAGCTCAAGCAGGGCGGCGGCCATGGCGGTCACAACGGGTTGCGCGACATCATCGCGCAACTGGGTAATCAGAATACCTTTCACCGCCTGCGGCTCGGCATAGGCCACCCGGGCGTTGCCAGTATGGTTTCAAACTTTGTCCTGGGTCGTGCGCCTCGCGCCGAACAGGAAAAACTCGATGCCAGCATCGACTTCGCCCTCGGCGTGCTGCCGGATATCCTCGCCGGTGAATGGAACCGCGCGATGAAAAACCTGCACAGCCAGAAGGCCTGACACTTATCCGAGGGGAAACACCATGGGATTCAATTGCGGCATCGTCGGCCTGCCTAACGTCGGCAAGTCCACCCTGTTCAACGCCCTGACCAAATCCGGGATCGCGGCCGAGAACTTCCCCTTCTGCACCATCGAGCCGAACAGCGGCATCGTGCCGATGCCCGATCCACGCCTGGAAGCCTTGGCGGCGATCGTCAATCCCAAGCGTATCCTGCCGACCACCATGGAATTCGTCGACATCGCTGGCTTGGTGGCCGGTGCGTCGAAAGGCGAAGGCCTGGGTAACAAGTTCCTGGCCAACATCCGTGAGACCGATGCCATCGCCCACGTGGTGCGCTGCTTCGAAGACGAGAACGTGATTCACGTTTCCAACAGCGTCGACCCGAAACGCGACATCGAAATCATCGACCTGGAACTGATTTTCGCCGACCTCGACAGCTGCGAGAAGCAACTGCAGAAAGTCGCTCGCAACGCCAAGGGTGGCGACAAGGACGCCGTCGTCCAGAAAAGCCTGTTGGAACAGTTGATCGCCCACTTCACCGAAGGCAAGCCTGCGCGCAGCCTGATGAAGAACATGAGCACCGACGAGAAACAGGTGATCAAGGGCTTCCACCTGCTGACCACCAAGCCGGTCATGTACATCGCCAACGTCGCTGAAGACGGTTTCGAGAACAACCCGCACCTGGACGTGGTCAAGGCCATTGCCGAAGAAGAAGGCGCCATGGTCGTTCCGGTCTGCAACAAGATCGAAGCGGAAATCGCCGAGCTGGACGACGGTGAAGAGAAAGACATGTTCCTCGAGGCCCTGGGCCTGGAAGAGCCTGGCCTGAACCGCGTGATTCGCGCCGGCTACGAAATGCTCCACCTGCAGACCTACTTCACCGCCGGTGTCGAAGAAGTCCGCGCCTGGACCGTTCGCGTGGGCGCTACCGCCCCGCAAGCCGCCGGCGTCATCCACACCGACTTCGAGAAAGGCTTCATCCGCGCCGAAGTCATCGCCTACTCGGATTTCATCCAGTACAAGGGCGAAGCGGGCGCCAAGGAAGCCGGCAAATGGCGTCTGGAAGGCAAGGAATACATCGTCAAGGACGGCGACGTGATGCACTTCCGCTTTAACGTCTGAAGTGAAAAAAACCGCGTGGCAGCGTCTGTCTGCCACGCGGTTTTTTTGTGCCCGTCAACTCAGCAAATGCCATTGATCGACATCTGGCGCCACCCCGATCAGGCCTAATTCGGCGTCGGGCGCCGCTGCGGGAGCAAAGACCATGTTGTCTTCGCCAAGGCTTTCCCGCCAGTCCCCAGCCAGTGCGATCTGGAACGAATGGCCTTGGGCGTCCGCTTCCGCATCCTTCAGGTAAGTGCGGTCCAGTGCCTCGTTGTAAACCAACTTCAGCGTAGTGTCCGTACCCTCTCCGAAACCGGTGTAGCCCAGCGCCGACACATCGATCTTGTCGTCAACCGTGAAGCCTTCGATCAGGTCGGCAAAGCTCTGGCTGTCAGTCCGGTAGCTGTCGTCGGTGGAGAGATAGCGGAATACGTCGGCGTTTTCACGGTTGTCCGTCCACAACGAAATGTCGGCCCGGTCTCCGCCGTTGAGACGGTCGGCGCCCGCGCCGCCGATGATGACATCCGCTCCGGCGCCGCCGTTGATACGGTCATTGCCGTCGAGGCCACGGATGATCTCCGACAGGGCAGAACCGTTGATCGTATCGTTGGCAGACGTCCCTTCGACGGTGGGCGCGGTAAACACCAGGTTGGTGCTGTTCAACTGCCCGACCAGATTACCGTCCAGGGCCAGTTCAAAACGTTGCCCGGCGGCATCGGCGTCGAAGCTCTTGAGGTACGTGCGAGTGCCGTCCGCGCTCGCCTGGATGGCCAACGTACCGTCATGCCCGTCGCCAATCCCGGTGAAGCCCAAGCCGATCAGGTCAATGCGGTCCTCAGAGACATCGAAGTCCTGGATGCGGTCGCTGTTGTTCAATGTGGCGGTGCGGAAACTGTCGCCCAATTCGGCAAAACGGAAAATGTCCGCGCCTGCGCCACCTTGCAACACGTCACGTCCGCCGTCGCCCTGGAGCACATCGTCGCCCGCCAGGCCATGGATGATTTCGGCGGCATCGGTGCCGCGCAGGATTTCCTCGCCAGCGTACCCATCCACGTGGAGCTTGCCATCCTGGCTGCCGAAGCTGGTGTCCAGGCTGCCGTCGGCGTTCAGGCGGATGACATTGAAATCTCCGCTGTTCGTGCCGGCAGCCAAAATCCGGCCATCCGCTTGTACCGTCAAAGCCACCGGCGTGTCGGCCTCGAAGGTCACCGAGCCATTGCTGCCAAAGCTGCTGTCGAAGGATCCGTCAGCGTTGAGCCGCGCCACGGTAGCCAAGCTATCGCCCTCGCCATGGCCCATCACGATAATCTTGCCGTCAGCCTGCACGGTGACCACCGAGTCTTCGCCAAACCCCATGGCGGCGCTCAAATGCAGGACGCCATCGTCACCGAAACGGGTATCCAACTGACCGTCGGCGTTGAAACGCTGCAACGCGAACGTCGGATCGCCCACACCAGCGGCGTTGTAGGCAGCCCCGACCACGACGCTTCCATCCGCCAGCACGGCAGTGGAGATCCCGCCGTTGAAGAACGGATCTTCGGAAATATCGACGGTCAGCACGCCATGGTTGCCAAAGCCGTCGAACAAGCTGCCGTCATTGCCAACCTTGGTCACGGTCGCCTGGTCAAACCCGCGGGCACTGACCTGAAAGGTGCCGTCCGTATTGGCCGTCAGGTCGATATCCTTGAAGTCATGGCCGACGTCGACCGTCATGACGCCGTTCTGACCAAAGCCAGCATCGCGCGTCCCGTCGCTGTTATAGCGCTCCACCTGTATGCCGGTGTTCAGCGCCACAGCGACAAGCACCTTGCCATCGAACTGCACCGCCGTCAGCTCATAGCGGGACGCTGGCGCTGTCGTGGCCGGTACCATGTCGACGCCACCGTCATGAAAGCCGGTATCCAGGCTTCCATCCGCATTCAGGCGGATAACGGAATGGTTCTGTTCGTAACCGTAGCTTTCCTCACCTGGCGCCCCGGGGTATCCCCATGCCAGGTACTCGGTATAGCCGCCAATCAATATCTTGCCGTCCGACTGGACAGTGATGCTCTGGGCATCATCGAACTGGCCGGTGAGGTCGACCTGGACAGTGCCCGGGCCGGTTCTCACGGTATGGGAATCCACTTTCGTACTATCGAAGGTTGTCATGGTTTAGTCCTTTAAATAAATGCCGGATTCGTCACTCTGGAAGAGCCACAACGCTTTGCACGCTTCCGATCATTGGCTTGACCGGTGGCTTGCAGCCGTCAGCAGGCTGGATGGCCCTTTTGCTCGGAGGCATCAACGAGCGGCAAGTTCACTTCTGGCTGGGGGATGACGACAGATGGACAATAACCCTCCCCTTCCCACTTATTTGCCTAGGTAATCGGCCATATGTAGGCAACTTCCTAAGGAAGAGGAACGCGCCTTTATAGGACGTTTCTGAATTTTCAGAACGGGCGGTTTGCCTATGGTATCTGCCCTTCGCCGTGAGCCAATCTGGTCCCCTCGACAACAAAAAACCACGCGCCATGAGCGTGGTTTTCCAGGGGCATCCATGACTAACCCACTCCCGACCTTCTTCGACCACAGCCGCCACACCCTGCGAATCTCCGGCGTCGACACTCACCTCGACGTCCTGGCCTTCACCGGCGAAGAACACCTGAGTCGTCCCTACCTCTACCGCATCGAATTCACCTGCACCGAGCGCGACCTGGCGGCCACCGACGTGCTCAACCGGTGGGGTTATTTCAACCTGTACGCCGTGCCGCCACCGCCGACGCCCAAGGGTTTCACGCCGCCGGTGATCAAGCCGTTGCGCGCCTTTCATGGGGTGATCTCAGGCTTCAAGCGCCTGTCCGGCTCCAACGACGAAGCCCGCTATGAAATCACCTTGCAACCGCGTTTCGCGCGGCTTGGGCGCGGCAAGCAGTTTCGCATCTACCAGCAGCAGTCGGTGCCGGAGATCGTCGAGCACATCCTGCGCACGCGCCACGATTTTCGT
The DNA here is from genome assembly GCF_016756915.1 of Pseudomonas sp. HB05. NCBI lineage: Bacteria > Pseudomonadati > Pseudomonadota > Gammaproteobacteria > Pseudomonadales > Pseudomonadaceae > Pseudomonas > Pseudomonas sp. HB05. Next base: position 17,340 of record NZ_JAESPG010000019.1, on the reverse strand, counting down.
GGCGAGGAGTTCTATTTCAACCTGGTGCGCCAGTACCCCCGGCGCGAACAGGTCATGCAATACGACGAGAGCGACCTGGCCTTCGTCGAGCGCCTGCTGGCCGAGGTCGGCATCTGGTACCGCGTCACCAGCGACGATCGCCTGAACATCGACGTGGTGGAATTTCACGACGACCAGCGGCACTACCAGCGCGGCGTCACGTTGCCGTGCCGCCCGCCGTCGGGCTTGTCCGCCGATGGCCAGGACGCCGTCTGGAACCTGCAGACCGCCCACCGGATGGTCGAGCAAAGGATCAACTTTCGCGCCTACCATCACCGCGAGGCCCACGCCTTCCTGGACGGTGAAGTCGACCACACCCGAGGTGCCAAGGGCACCTACGGCGAGGCCTATCACTACGGCGAACCCTACACGGTGCTGGGCGAGCGCTACGCCCTGGACGAAGACCTGCAAAGCGAAAGCGGTTTCTTCTACGCCCGTCTGCGCCATGAGCTCTACCTCAACGACCAGACCCGCCTCAGCGGCACCACCAGCAGCGCCATCCTGGCCCCGGCGCAGCGCCTCGACATCACCGGCGGCCCGCCGAAGGCCTTCGGGCCCGGCGCGGTGATCGTCAGCCTGCGCACCGAAGCGGCCCGCGACCGCAGCTTCGTCGCCCACTTCCAAGCCATTCCCTACTCGGAAACCGTGTGCTTTCGCCCAGCGCTGCTGCCCAAGCCGCGCATGAGCGGCACCATCCCCGCCCGCGTCAGCCACCCGGTCGTCAACCCGCCGTACGCCGACCTCGACTTCGAAGGCCGCTACAAAGTGCGCTTCCTGTTCGACCGTGACACCTGGCAACCCGGCCGCGAAAGCGCCTGGCTGCGCCTGGCCCGACCCTACGGCGGCGACACCCACGGCCTGCACCTCCCGCTGCAGGCCGGCACCGAAGTGGCCATCGCCTTCGAACACGGCGACCCCGACCGCCCCTACATCGCCCACGCCCTGCACGATGACCGCCACCCCGACCCGGTCACCGCCCGCAACGAACGCCGCAACGTCCTGCGCACCCCGACCAACAACAAACTGCGCCTGGACGACACGCGGGGGCAGGAGCACATCAAGCTCAGCACTGAACACAGTGGCAAGAGCCAGTTGAACCTGGGGCATCTGGTGGACGCCGCGCGCAAGAAACGTGGGGAAGGGTTTGAGTTGCGCACCGATGGCTGGGGGGCGATTCGGGGTGGCAGGGGGGTGTTTATCAGTGCGGATGAGCAGGTCAAGGCTAAGGGTGACGTCCTCAGCATGGACCCGGCCACCGCCCAGATCGAAGGCGCCAAGCGCCAGATGGCTGAGTGGCAACACATCGCCCAGGCCCATCACAGCCGCACGCCTGACCTCGACGGTTTGCAGCAACTCCAGGCCAACGCAAAGGACCTCAAGGCCGCGGCCATCCTGCTCAGCGCCCCCCAGGGCATCGGCGCCGTCACCCCGGCCAGCCTGCTGCTCAAAAGCGGCGACGCGCTCTACCTGCAAAGCCACGACGACATCAACCTCGCGGCCGCCAAGCGCCTGTCGGCCCACGCCAACCAGGCCATTTCGCTGCTCGCCCAACAGGAAGGCCTGCGCCTCGTCTCGGGCAAAGGCCCGCTGGAAATCGAATCCCACGGCGACGTGCTGGCCATGAAAGCCCAGCAGGACATCAGCGTGCAGTCGGTGCAGGGGCACGTGCAGGTGACAGCCAAGAACGGCATCACCCTGGCCTGTGGCGGTGGGTTCATCCGGATCAACCCGAGCGGCGCGATCGACATCCACAGCCCCGGCAAGCTGAACCTCAAGGGGCAGCATGTCTGGGAACTCCCGGCCGGGCAGAGTTTTGCGTTGCCGGAGTTGCCGCAGTCGGTGTGTGAGGACTGCCTCAAGGTGGCCCGCGAAAACGCTGTTGGAATTCTTCCGCGCGAAAGTTAAGAAAAGGAGTACACGCATATGGCAACGCCAAGCGAATGGCAAAAACAGATTGAACACGTCTGTATGGCTTCGGACATACCGCGAGTGGACCTTCTGCTGGATCAGTCTGATTGGGGCCATTGCGCCATCCCGGCCCTGAAGCAAATAAGCCCAGAGATTCCATGGCACTCGTTGTTTACCGGTACGCCGGAGGAAAACCTGCTGGAGCAGGCGCCGCTATTGATTCGGTTGAATCTGGCGCATTGGCAACATCGCGCCTGGCTGGAACAACTCATGACTCACTGTGCAACCGATGCACGGTTGCTGGTCGCGATCTCGCCATTGCCCTTCGATGCGCTCAGCCACGCCCTGCAAGCCCTGTCCCAAATGAAGTGGGGCGGGCAACCCGGTTTGTTGCGGTACTACGACCCCCGAATCTTTCCTCTGCTGATTTCCTCCATCTTGAGCGAGGAGCAACGGATTCAGTACCTGCTCCCCGTCAGCTATTGGACTTGGCTGGACCGGGATGACCAGCCGCAATGGCGACGGGGCGCCGGTCAGGCACGGGGCAGCATCGAAGTGCCGCCCTTTGTCGAACTGAGCGATGAACAATGCGACCTGATTGGCTGCATTTCCGATGCGCAGCAGATGTTGAATGGCGGCGAATTTGACCATCTTGAGGACAGTAAGGAAGAGCGTTTCGCCTTGTTATATCGGTTGGCTGTGCAGGCAGGCAAAGAGAATTACTTCGGGAAACTCGATGATTACGTGAAGGGAACTTCGCTTGTTAACTCTTAAGGGCGGCTCGGTGTTGATAGCGAGAGATATTGCTGCGTAACAGATCGCATGGAAGGAACCGTGCGGACGAGACGGTTCCGCGTTTGAAATGCAAATGAAAAGGACTTTGCCATGAGGCAGTTGATGTTCTGTAAGTCGATGGCGCGAGGCTCTTATGCCTTGCTGGGGTTGATGGTGTCTGGCTGCTCTTCTGCGGAAAATGAAATGGCGGGAGGGAATATAGAAGCCGTCAATCATACGTTGAATGCAATTAATTGGTTGTCGGTCAACGGATATCGGGCTGACGGAGGGGGAGGAAGTTCCTGTTGCGTCATCATGCCGACGAAGTGGCGTCCCGGCTTGATGGCTGATGTCGAATGGGAGGTTGATACAGATCCTTACGCATATTCGAAATGGCCTCCGTTGGGGAGTGACGGTTATCGAGCGGCTCAGATAAAGCATAAAGCCAATTATCAGCACCACAGCGCCACGGTGGAAATTCCGGAGTGGTCAGGAACGGACTCCTGCGGTTTGAAAGTCCATTTCCTTGTTTGTAATCAAATCAAGGTCACTACTTCTTGTTGGGGGTACGGTTCACCTCACAACCCCATTAAAGAACGCTTGGAAATGAAGGAGCCCGCCATATGCCCGAAATAGAAAACAACTCGAAGGCGGACAAGGACCTAGGGTTGTCGATGCTAAGGAAACGGGGGCTATATGCATTGCTGGGATTGATGTTGTATGGCTGCTCTTCTGCGGAAAGTGAAATGGCGGGAGGAAACATAGAGGCCGTTAATCATACGTTGAATGCGATTAATTGGTTGTCGGTGAACGGATATCGGGCTGACGGAGGGGGAGGAAGTTCCTGTTGCATCATTATGCCGACCAAATGGCGCCCCGGTCTGATCGCTCATATCGAATGGGAGGTGGATCCCGATCCTTTCGCGGATGCACCACCATTAGGAACGGATGAGTTCCGAGCCTTTATGGTTAAGCATAAAACTAATTATCAACAGCATCACGCTACGGTAGAAATTCCACAATGGCCGGGAACGGAGTCCTGCGATTTGAAAGTGCATTTTCTGACTTGTAACCAGGTGAAGGTTACTACTGCGTGCGCGGTATACGGTCAGCCCAATTATCCGATAAATGATCCCTTGGAAGCGAAGGAGCCTGTTGTATGTCCGAAATAAAAGATACTAATTCGAAGAGCAAGGCCTGGGCACCACCTATCTTTCCCGTCGGTGGACGCTTGCCCACAGACATACGGAAGGTGACCGCAAACTACAATAAGCAGCTTGAGGAAAAGAATCTATTTCGTCAAACGTTCAACGCCCGAGGGCAAAAACGGCACTCTGCGTGCTGCCACAGTTTGCATATCAGCCTCTTTTTTGACGGGACCAACAACAACGAGGACAACGATACCAAGAAAGAGCATCCAAGCAATATTGCGAAGCTGTTCCACGCCTCACTTAGAGGTACGTTAGCAAAAGAGCGTGGCTACTTTTCGTACTACATGCCCGGTGTCGGCACTCCCTTTCCAGAAATTGGCGAACTGGATTACAGCGAGGATGGATTGAAGTTCGCCACGGGTGGCGAAGACCGTATCAATTGGGCCTTGGTCTCTTTGGCTGATGCCTTGCACACAGCCCTGATCAAAACGCCTTTGTCACAAGATCGACGGGCGAAAGCCGTCGAATCCATGGATACGTACAAAGCTCCGATGATGAGCATTTTCGGCGCCGGTCGGCGGCGCCAAGTCATGAAGGGCCTGCTGGAACCATTGAGGCCCTACGTCCCCAAAACCAGACCTGAAGTGCTGGGCGTCAAGCTCTTCGTCTATGGTTTTTCCCGCGGCGCGGCGGAAGCACGCACTTTCGTGAGCTGGTTGAGCCAGTTGTTCGACACGCCGGACGGGGCCGAAAACCCGGAACAGACACTGTTGGGGCTGCCGGTAAGCATCGAGTTCCTCGGCCTGCTGGACACCGTGGCGTCGGTAGGTATTGCCCATGTCACGCCGTTTTTTGCCGGGCACATGGATTGGGCGGATGACACCCAGCTATTGCCGGACGCAAAAACGTTTCCCGACTTCGTCAAATGCTGTCGGCATTTTGTCGCGGCGTTCGAACAACGTGCCTGTTTCCCGCTGGACTCGGTCCGTAACGAGGATGGCAAGTACCCGCCCAATACTTATGAAGTGGTGTACCCCGGCGTGCACTCCGACGTGGGCGGTGGCTACCCGAAAAATGATCAGGGCAAGGCACGTGGCGGTACGAATGAACTGGTGTCGCAGATCGTCCTGCACGATCTGTATGCCGCAGCCTTCGCTGCCGGAGCGCCATTAAAGGTACCGGAGGCAGTATTGCCGGACAGCCTGAAAAGTCAGAAAAATTGGCGGGTCCTGGGGCTGGACGTGACAGAAGAATTCGATATAAGCCCTCTAGTCATCGAACGCTTCAACGCCTGGCACCACCAAACCCTGCATACCGTTCCACCCGAAGATCAGAACAGCAGCCCCTCCACCGACGGCTACCACCCTCTGCTCCTCACCACCACCGTCGAAGACACCCTGGCCGATCAATTGGGCTGGATCACCGGCTGGCGCATCGGCCGTTTTGCCAACGACCTCAACAAGATCGGCGACCGCTATCAATACAACGACAGCTACAAGCATCAACCTTTCTTCACCGAGGCCAACGAAGCCACCGCCTACGATACGGCCGAACAGCGTCGCGAATATGAAGACCAGAAACGGGCCGCGCTGAAAAACCGCCAGAAAGCACCCACCGCAGCGATGAATCATCCCGGCCCGCCGATCTACGAGCCGCAGATCGATCAGACCCAGCTCAGCCAGGCTGCCACTGAATTCAAGCACGACTACCTGGACATCGGTCGCGAGCAGACCAGTTGGAAGGGCTCTGTCCTGGACGTGGTTCTGCGCGACACGATGTACCTGCTCAACGAGAACGATGAGGTGCGTGACCACGCGAGCATCAAGGCGGCGGGCGAGCTGCGCAAGGAGCAGCTGTTCCTGGACAGGTTCGGTTTGCCCAGCCGGAAGCCGGGCCTGGCGCTGCTGGTGGCGTTGTTCGATGACCACATCCACGACTCGCGGGCCTGGTTCATGCACGACAAGTTGGCGTCCCGAGAGCTGTGGGCCGGTTACTTTTTCTATCGAATGACCTATTTCGGCAACGAGAACAGCCGTGCCCTGTCGCCGGTGGTGGTCGCCGGGCGGATGCTGGGCGTGGCGGTGCTGGCGGGCGCCACGGTGTATGGCATCAAGCGCAGCGGCACGCTGGGCGCCGTGGGCGGGCTGGCCGCCGGCATGGGTGCGGCGACCATTGGTTATCAGGTGATCGACAAGGTCAGCGGTGCGGTGGTGCCGTTCCTGCCGGGCGCGGAAAAGATCCTGCAGCCGACGCGTCATATTGGCGAAGTGGTGATCGAGCAGAAGAAACAGATCGCCTTGGACGACCATCTGCGGCGCCTCGAGCGGACCGACGAAATACTGCGGCTGGCCGGCGTGCTGGTGGAGTTTGATGGGGAGGTCGCCTCATGATGCCCTTGATACGCCTGGGCGCCCCCCTGCGTCCCTTCGGCGGCGAAGTGCTCGAAGGCCGCTTCCTGGCCTTCGGCAAACGGCTGTCCTGCGCAGGGGACGCGTCGCTGCAGGTGCGGCGTGCGCATATTCCTGGAGGGACGCAGAGGGATAGGCCGACATTCGTCGGCGAGGACTTGCCCACGCCAGACCCCGCAGCTCTGCCCGCCGTGCACAACGATCCGTTATGAACGGCTAGGCCGAGCACCAAGACTCAGTGCTCTAATCAGACGCACTGAGTCCTCTCCAAACGTTACCTGCGCCCAGCCGCAACTAGAACAGATAGCCCATGTAGATCGCCGCGCCGCCACCGGCCTGCAAACCGGCGTTCACGCCGGCCATGACCACCGCGCCCTTGGCCGAACGTGCCAGTTGCCGGTTGACCGTGGTCGACGCGATGAGCGAGGTCGCCGGATTGGAGCTCAAGGCCACCGACAGTGCCAACAGCTTGGGATCGAGTCCGAACAGCAGCGCTGTGGCCGAACCACCGACCACCAGGCCCACGCCCACTTCGGTGTACATGCAAGGGCCGGTGATGTCGTCGCTGGTCAGGTCGCGATCGACCAGGGCATCGCTGACAAACACCTTGCCGGTGCTGGGGAACGCCTCTGCCGCACCCGCCCCACTTACGCCCTTGCCTTTGATCTGGATATTGATCTTGCCGAAACGCGGCAGCCGCGCACCAAATCCGACACCCACGCCGACGCCGCCATAGCGGTAGCTGACGTCCTCGCCTTGGGGCGAACGCAGGATGATCGACCCGCCGCTGCCCGCCACCATGACCACGGTCAGACCGCCACCGCTGGCGGTCTGGTATTGCCAACGACTTTCATTGACCGGAATAGGGATGTTGTAGCTCATGCGTTCAAAGTCCTTTAAGTGAATGAGCCGCGCCGCGACCGCGCTGGCGGGTGACTTTCAATAGTCCTACCAGAGTGAATACCAAACCGATGCCGCCCAATAATGCCGAGGTCCCCCACAAGGCACCCCGATCATCGACGATGGCGCTGCCGGCCGGCTGCTCGGGCGAATAGTGCACCCGCACCGGCTGGTCTTTCTGATAACCGAAGATAAAGCCGCCCTGAGGGTAGGAAATCTTTTCGCCGCTTGCGGTGGTGAAGGCGATCTCGGGATGCGAACCACCGGCATTCAAGTGGCTGACAATGCCATCAGCCATTTCGGCGCGAGCAAGAAACTCGCGCCGATCGAGCGCCAGATTGAAGGCGGCGCCCAACAAACCAATGCCAATCAGCGCGAAAAGCAATCCCAGCAGTGTCTGTCCGATGCGTGACGGCGTGTCGTTAGCCATGGCAGGTCTCGGTATTCGTCCGTGAAGAAGGGCCCGCAGGATAGCAAAAAGCCTCCCCGCTGACCTTTTTTTACCTTGAAACTTTCACCTTGAACCGCCCAAGCACACGCTGCATCAACGAGGCTCGCTCGGAGAGATCCTTGGCGGCGATGGCACATTCGTGGGAGTTCGACTGGTTCTTCTGGGTCACCTCGTCGATCTGTTCGAGCCCGATGCTCGCCTGTTGCAAGCCTGAAGCCTGCTCGCTGGAGGCCTGGTAGATCAGCGAAACCAGGCTGGAGACTTCGCTGGTCCCGCTGACGATATTCTTCAGCGATTCGGCGGTACGGCCGGCGATGATCATGCCGCGCTGGGTCTTGCTCGAGGAATCGGCGATCAGCGCAGCTGTCTGCTGGGCCGCCTCGGCGCTGCGGGCGGCCAGGCTGCGCACTTCGTCCGCCACCACCGCGAAACCACGGCCGAGTTCACCTGCCCGCGCAGCCTCGATCGCCGCATTGAGCGCGAGGAGGTTGGTTTGCGCGGCAATGTTATCGATGGTGGTGATGATGGCCGTGATGTCCTTGCCCGAGTTATCGATTTCGGCCATGGCGGCGATCAGCTCACTCATCAGCTTATCGCTCTCCCCCGCATCGGCGCGTGAAGCCTGGGATTGCTCATCGGCTTTCTTGGCATTGGCGGCGTTGTCCCGGGTCTGGGCGGCCATTTGCGTCATCACCGCACTGATCTCGGTGATGGACGAGGCGGAATTGGAGGCGCCCTCGGACAGTGACTGGCTCAGGTCGGTCACCTGCGTCGAGCTGCCGGTGATCTGGGTGGCGCTGGCCTGAACTTCGGAAATCAACTGGTTCAGGTTGCTGACCATTTTCTCCAGCGACTTGCCCAACGTGTCCTGGGGCGAAGACAGCCGGACCTGCAGATCCAGGTCACCTTCGGAAATGCGCTCCGCCACCCTCACCTGCCGTTGCAGACTCTCGGACATATCGTTCAGGGCGGCCGACAACTGCCCGACTTCATCTTCGGACTGCTGCACCAGTCGGCGCGAAAAATCCCCGAGGCTGATGGTCGCGGCCAAGGCAGCCGCCTCGCGAATCGGCCCGACGATCTTGGCGGCGGCATACCACAGGGCGGCCAGGGCCAACAATGAAATGACCAACCCTACCGACACCTGCCAGATACTGTTGTCGAGGCTGCGCGCCTGCAGCTCCTGCTCCAAGGCGATGGCCTGGCTCATGACCACGGCCTTGGGCAGGCGAATCAACACCGCCCAGGGTTTGCCGGTACGGCCGAGCACAATCGGCATCAGCACTTCGATATTCTGGGTTTGCGCATTCAGCAGGCCATCCCCTCGACCGCCCTGGATATCGCCCAGCACCTTTTCCCAGGAATCGGGCAAGAGGGCCTTGATAGGCTGGCCGATCAAGTCGGTACGCTGGCTGTCCGCGACCACCAGCCCCTGGTTGCTCAGGATCGATACCGTGCCTTTGCCGCCATAGAGGTCGGCAGACATCTGCTCGCTGAGTTTCTGGATGAAGGCGATGTCGAAGTCAGCGCCAACCACCCCGTAGAATTTCCCTTCGGAGACGATGGGCACCGACAAGGTGGTCAGCCAGACATTTTTCCCCTGCACCACGTAGGGAATGGGGTCCAACACGCTTTCCTTCAGGGTGTCGCGCGGGCCGCTGTACCACCCGCCCTTGAGCACACCATTGGCATGGCGGTCGGCCGAGTCATACTCGACCAACGGTTGCACCGCGACATGACCATCGGCGCTGCGCGTCCAGTAAGGCGTAAAACGTCCGGTCACGGGGTTGTTGCCGTCTTGTGCGTTGCGGAACCCGGGGTCCTGCCCGTCCAGCGCATTTGGCTCCCAGCAGGAATAGGTGCCGTTGAAGTCAGGGTTGTCCTTGAGCACATTGAGCAGCACGCTGTTGATCTGTTCACGGCCCAATGCCAGGGGGCTTTGCGAAGCCTTGCTGGCGGCAAAAGTATTGGCCATTGTGCGTGCTGCATCCAATGCATTCTGCAGCTTGGCCTGGATGGCGTTGGCACGGGATTCGGCCAGGTTCTGGATTTCCCGGATGGTTGATTTTTCAACCAGCGCACTGACCTCGCTCGCGACATATTGCTCATTCGACCGGGCAGTAAAGAGCCCGTAGACAACCAGGCTGACAGACGAAACAAACAGGCATGCGCCCGCCGTGACACAAATGCGTGCCTGCAACGACGTGAACTTCATATCATTCCCCACCCGATTCTATTTTTCGCGCCGCCATGAAGAACGCCGGCAGCCACCGCGTGCACGACTCGGCGAATACGACTGACGCTGCTTACGTCATGCACCGAAGTGGATGGCCGGGCATGGCGATACAGCTGGTTATTGGTTGAACGTGGGGAGATGGCGCGCAGATTCACTCTATGCGTCCGAGGGACGATAAAGGACATTCAACGTCAGGAGCCGAAGACCTCCGGAAACGAAGGCCTTCGCGGAAAGAATGTGAATCCGCTATCCAGTCACCGTAAAGCGACCCCTGGATATTTGCCGCAGAGTCCATTCCAACCATTTGCCACGCAGGCAAATTAGCACGAGCGGTATTTGTACAAGAGCCAACTTAAGGCTCATACAGATCGAGACTTTAGTACCGGTTATTCATGACTCGGGCCGCCAAGAGCTCGGTGTTTCCCCAGGAACACCGAGCCGTCTGGCTGGAGATTGCTCAGGCTTTTTTTGTCCTGGGCAAAAAGATCGCCAACACCCCAAACAACGGCAGGAACGAGCACAGCCAGTACACGTATTCAATGCCACGAATATCTGCCAGATGCCCCAGCAGCGCGGCGCCAATCCCGCCGAAGCCGAACATCAGGCCGAAGAATACGCCTGCGATCATCCCGACGTTGCCTGGCACCAGTTCCTGGGCATACACCACGATCGCGGAGAACGCCGAGGCCAGGATGAAGCCGATTACTATGCTGAGAATGCTGGTCCACAGCAGGTCGACGTGAGGCAGGATCAGGGTGAATGGCGCCACGCCGAGGATCGAGAACCAGATCACCGCCTTACGCCCTATCCTGTCGCCGATCGGGCCGCCAAAGAACGTTCCCGCCGCCACCGCGCCCAGGAACAGAAACAGGTGCAACTGCGAAGAGGCCACCGACAGGTCGAACTTCTCGATCAGGTAGAACGTGAAGTAGCTGGTGAAACTGGCCATGTAGAAGTACTTGGAAAACACCAACAGCCCGAGCACCACGAGCGCACCGAGGACGCGCCCCTTGGATAACCCGTGGGTCGCTGCCTGGCCTTGCTTGAGCTTGAACAGGTTCAGGTGATTGGCGTACCAGCGGCTGATGCGGTACAGCACGAACAAGGCAAACAGCGCGAACAGGCCGAACCAGGCCACGTTGCCTTGCCCGTAAGGGATGATGATCGCCGCCGCCAACAGCGGGCCGAAGGCAGAGCCGGCGTTACCGCCCACCTGGAAAGTCGACTGGGCCAAGCCATAGCGGCCCCCGGAAGCCAGCCGGGCCACCCGCGACGCTTCGGGGTGGAAGGTCGACGAGCCGATGCCGATCAACGCGGCGGCCAGCAGGATCAAGGCAAAACTGCCGACCATCGACATCATCACGATGCCGACCAATGTGCATACCGTTCCCGCCGGCAGGAGCCATGGCTTGGGATGCCGATCGGTGTGATAACCCACCCAGGGTTGCAGCAGCGAAGCGGTGAGCTGAAAGGTCAACGTGATCAGGCCAACCTGGGTAAATGTCAGGCCGTAGCTGTCCTTGAGCATCGGATAGATCGACGGCAAGACCGCCTGGATCAGGTCGTTGATCAGATGCGCCAGCGCCACCGCACCAATGATGCGCATGACCAGTGGGCTGCTTTGGGGCGTCGCGGCTGCCGACGTCATGTCGGCCTGGGTATTGCTGATAGCCATGGGAGTTTCCATACGGCGGGTGGGTGCACAAGGCAGGCGCATCAATGTGCCATTTTTCACCATGGCAAGGCTATCCCCTTAGCTTGCTATCGACCTATAAAAAACAAGGTGATAGCGCAACGCCATGGTCTGAATCTTGCCTTGCTAATGCTCTAAGACGTGATCCCCTTACAAAGGGGATCGAGAATGGGAAGTTTCGCTACAGAGCAGGCCTACAGAGCCGGCCTGGACAAGCTTTCGAGGCCTTTTAAGAGAACACCTGTTTCAGCACCTGTGTAAAAACGCACAAATTCGGTGCAAGGGTGTTCAGGGGAGTATGGGCATGCAGGCTTTTCTATCACCGGGGATCCGGTTGCTGGGGCATTTTGGTTTCGCCCGTAAATTCCAGCTGTTGTTCCTGTTATTCATCCTGCCGCTCATGGGCAGCTTGTGGCTCATCGGCCAGGATTACCGCGACAAGCTCAGCCTGATTTCCGGGGAGCGCGCCGGGGTGCGTCAATTGCTGGCGCTGGATAACCTGGACAATCTGCTGACCGCCCAGCGCAATCGCGCGGCCCGTTGGCGCGCCACCGAAACCAATCGACAACCCACTCCCGCGACGCTGGCCGCCATGGCGGCGTTCGACGCCGTGCAGCCGGCGCTCAACCAGGCCGCCACCGACCTGGGCGCCACTTTGCAAACCGAAGGCGCCGAAGCCGACACCCTCGCCCGCTACCAGGCTTTGCAAACCTGCCTCAACGGCCTGGATTCCAAAAGCCTGGGCAGCGTGGGCTGGTGGCCGGACGGCTATGACCGTTTCACCGCCGCCCTGGGCGCGTTGCAAGCCCTGCGCGAACAGATCGTCATGGACAATCGCCTGACGCTCGCGTCCTGGCTGGAAACCTACCTGCTGACACAAATCTCGACCCAGCAGACACCCGACCTGATCGAACGTGTCGGGCGCCTGGCCAGCGTTGGCCAAGCCTCGGTGGTGTCAGGCCAATTCACGCTGCAGAGCCGCTTGCAACTGCGTGACCTGCGCAGCCGCATTGGCGACGCACGGGACCAACTGGTCAAGACCGGTGCACTTCTGGAAACCCGCCTGCCGAGCGAATTGCAAAGCTGGGCTGGTCAATTCCAAGGCAGCCTCAAGAATCTCGACAGCGGTTTGAAAGTCTTGGATGACGGCGTGTTCGGCGGTTCCATCAACCTCAAGCCGGAAGGCTTCGAGAAACACATGGACGCCCTCCTCGTCGATCTGGCGACCTTGCGCCAACAATCATTGGTCGCGCTGGATACCCGCCTGGACCAATACCATGGCTCGGCCATCCGTCAGTTCACTCTGGTGGCCATTGTGCTCGGCTGCCTGCTGCTGGCCGCGCTGTATCTCTTCGTTTGCCTGCAAGCCTCTATCCGCCGCAGCGCCAGTGGCATCACCCTGCTGGCCGAAGCCTTGCGCGATGGCAACCTGAGCCTGCAAGTGCCGGTGCAGGGCCGGGACGAACTGGCAGCGATCAGCACCGCCCTCAATGTCGCCGTGGTCCAGTTGCGCAACAGCCTGTTGGGCGTGGATCACGAAACACTGCAACTGAGCGACGCCGTGCGCACCCTCAACACGCATTCCAGCGGCGCCCTGGGTGAAGTCGAGGCGCAGCAGATGCAGATCAGCCAGATTGCCGCCGCCGCGACACAACTGGCCGCGACCTCCCAAGGCGTCGCGAAAAGTTGTGAACAGGCGTCAGACAGCGCCCAGCAGACCCGCCGCATCGCGGCCGACAGCAGCCGCGACAGCCAACGCACCACGGCGAGCATCCAGCAGCTCAACCAGCGGCTCAACGAGACCGCCGCCGCGCTGGGCCGGGTCAGCGAACAGGGCCAGCAGATCCAACTGGTGGTCGACACCATTCGTGGCGTGGCCGAGCAGACCAACCTGCTGGCGCTCAACGCCGCCATCGAAGCCGCTCGCGCCGGAGAACAGGGCCGCGGCTTCGCCGTCGTGGCCGACGAAGTGCGCAGCCTGTCGCAACGCACCCAGTCCTCCACGCAGCAGATCGCCGGCACCGTCGACAGCCTGCGCGCGACGGTCAACGAAGCCGTCAGCCTGATGGAAGCGGCCTGCGGCCAGGCCCAGACCGACGCCCAAGCGGTCACCGGCCTTGGCGAACGCCTCGGCGAAATTGCCAGCGCCGTGCAAAGCGTGACCGATACCCTGGCGCAAATCGCCACTGCGGTTGATGAGCAAGCCAGCACGGCTGACGAAGTCAGCGGCAATATCCAGCAGGTCGACCAGGCCGCCATGCGCCTGCTCGAAGGCGCCCGCGCCGTGAACCTGGCGGCGGATACCTTGAGCCAAGGCAGCCAGGCCTTGAGTGCAAACACAGGGAGATTTCAACTCGGTTGATGGGCGTTTGTCGCAGGGATGGATAAGCGGTTGAAAGTGCAGAGAAATATTTTTGATTTGCGCTTGACACATCTCCACCGCAAGGGAATAATGCGCGCCACTTGGCTACATAGCTCAGTTGGTTAGAGCATAGCATTCATAATGCTGGGGTCCGGGGTTCAAGTCCCTGTGTAGCCACCAAGTCCTGTTCAAAGACATTCTTGAATGTCTTTGAACAACAAGAAGCCCGCCTAGTGCGGGCTTTCTTGTTTCTGGGGTTCCCTGAATGCCCCCGCAAGATTTCAACTGATCCCACGGGGCGCAAGGAGTTACGCGGCTTCCTGGAAATCCATCTCCGGTGGCTGGCGACGGAAGCCTCCGGTCAGCACCGCCAGGTACACCACGCCAATCGCCAGCCAGCTCAGGCCCAGGTAGATTGCTGAGTGATCGAGGCTGACCATCAGCCATACATCCGCCGCCAGGCCGATAAACGGGAACAGCAGGAACAGCACGAGTTCACGCAGCCCCTTCCTCTCTGCTCCAATCCAGTAATGAAAAATCACTGACAGGTTCACCAGACTGAACGCGAGGAACGCGCCAAAGTTGATGAATGAGGTTGATGTAGTGACGTCCAGTTTCAGCGCCAGCAAAGCGACCACGGCGCATAAAAGAATGCTGTTGACCGGCGTACCAAAGCGCTCATGCAAGGTACCGAAGAACGATTTTGGCAGCACGCCATCACGGCCCATGGCGAACAACAGCCGCGAGCCGCTGGCCTGGGCTGACAGCCCCGACGCGAACTGGCCGACGATCAGGCCGATCAGGAAGATCGACACGAACAGGTCGCCACCGATGTTGCGGGCAATTTCGTAGGCCGCCGCGTCGACGCTGTCGAACTGGAACGACGGGTGCGCGATCTGCACGAAGTACGACACGCTGACGAAGATCAATCCGCCGATCAGGGTAATCAGCATGATCGCTCGCGGGATGGTACGGCGCGGGTCGCGGGTTTCCTCGGTCAAGGTACTGACCGCGTCAAACCCGAGGAACGAATAACAAGCGATAGCTGCACCGCTCATGATCAGCGGCATCTGCATGTCACCGTTGAAGAACGGCTTGATCGACCACAACGGTGTGCTCGCGTCCCCTGCGACGTAATGGACGCACAGCGCAACGAAGGCGACCAGGACCAGGAACTGCACCAGCATCAACAGCGCGTTGATGCCATTGGCCAATTTCAGACCGACAATATTGATCGCGCTCGTAACGCCGATGAACACCAGCACCCAGAGCCACTGTGGCAAGGCCGGGAACGCGGAGTGCAGGTAGGCCGCGCCGATCAGCCAGATCGCCATGGGCAGGAACAGGTAATCGAGCAATACCGCCCAACCGGCGATGAAACCCAGTTTCGGGCTGATCGCCTTGCGCACGTAGCTATAGGCCGAACCGGCGACGGGGAACGCCGCAGCCATTCGGCCGTAGCTCATCGCGGTGAAAAACATCGCCACCAATGCCGCCAGGTAAGCGGCGGGGACCATGCCTGTAGTGGATTGCGCGAGGATGCCGAAGGTACCGAGAACAATGATCGGTGTCATGTAAGCGATGCCGAACAGCACCACCGACCCCAGTGACAGGGTGCGTTGCAAATGAGCCATGAGCGACTACTCCGAATTATTAGATTTATGGCAGAGCCGAGTTCGGCACAAGGTTTTCGGGTGTTACGTTGTTGTTCTGGTTTTGGCCAACAGGAATGTGTTGCTTGTCAGGGCCTCTTCGCGGGCAAGCCCGCTCCCACATTGGATCTCGGGCATTCTTACAACCGGGTGGGAGCGGGCTTGCCCGCGAAGGCGTCAGCCCCGGCAACACAGGATCAGGATCAACGCGAAGGAATCAGTAGCTCCCGCACTCCGCAGGCATGCTCGACAATCTCCCCTGGCATCTTCAGCCGCTGATCATCGAGGTACCGGTAATCACGCCGCGCCGCCGTCAGCTGGTTCAGGTCCAGTTCCACCGAGAACTGGCCTTGATCACGCCCCGCCTCGAACAATAAGGTGCCGAGCGGGTCGACCAACGCACTGCCGCCTGCAAACACCAACCCGCCATCACCCTCTTCCACGCGATTGACCATCAGCGCAAACGCTTGGTTTTCCTGGGCGCGGGCCATGATCGCGGTGCGGTGAGTCGGGCCATAGGGGTCCATGTTGCCGTTGGTGACGATCAGCAGCTCGGCCCCCAATTGCGCCAGGGCGCGGGCAGTTTCCGGGAATTCGATGTCGTAGCAGATCAGCAGGCCGACCCGCACACCATTCCACTCGCATGTCGCGTAACGGTCACCGGCCTCGAATACTCCGCGATCCGACGCCCAGAGATGCGTCTTGCGATATTTCAGGGCAATGCCCTCTGGTGTGATCAACAGCGTGGTGTTGTAGAAACGGCCGCGATCGTTCTCGGCCACGCCGATCACCACGGCAATATCACGTTCCCGGGCCGCAGCAAGCACCGCACTGACGGTCGGTCCGTCCAGCGGCTCGGCGGTTTCGGCCAACGTCTCGACCGACGGAAAGCCCATCAGGTGGGTTTCGGGAAACACGATCATTTGCGTGTCGGCAGCACAGGCGGCAATCGCCGCAAGCGCGCGTTCCAGGTTGTAGGTCGTGTCGTTATCACGGCCCGCCAATTGGGCGAGTTCGACTTTCATGGGTATTCCTTGTTCTTGACCAGGCTGGCGGAAAGATTGCCCGGACGGTGTCTGTGCGCCAGTATGCGCAGCAAGCCCAGGGCCGGGAAATCACGCCGCTGGGGTAACCCGATAGGGGTAGAGGCATGACACTTTCATTAGACGACATCGCGTGGCACCGCTCGGTCGGGCAACTGATCGACGCCTTGGACAAGCCCAATTTCTGGACGCAGCTGGTCCGTTTGCTGGATCAGTACGTACCCTTCGACAGTTGGGTGGCACTGCTTTTCAGCGCCGATCAACGCCCGCAGGTTTTTGCCGAATGCCCGGGCGCGGATGGCAGCCCCGATCAGTTGTTCCAGGACTATCTGCGCGGGTTGTACCTGCTCGATCCGTTCTACATCGCTTGTCGCGAGCAGTCGCGCACCGGGCTGTATCGCCTGTCGGAAGTGGCACCGGAACATTTCGAGTTGACCGAGTATTACCAGCGTTACTTTCGCCTGAACGTTGTATCCGACGAAGTCCAGTTCAATTGCCAGCTCGAAGGCGATCGCACGCTGTGCCTGTCGTTGGGCAGCAAGCAGCGGTTCAGTGGCCAGCAGCTTGCCTTGCTGTCGCTGATCCAGCCTTGGGTGCTCGGCCTGTTGCGCCAGCGCCTGCCTTACGAAATCAACGAAGTGGTGGGGGGGGGGGGGGGGGCCCCCCCCCCCCCCCCCCCCCCCCCGGGGGGCGCCGCGGGGACACCGCACAAACAAACACAAA
>NZ_JAESPG010000018.1:0-160563 GCF_016756915.1 Pseudomonas sp. HB05 | reverse complement strand
CGAAAGCGGTGGGTCAGTCAATGCAGGTGTTGGCTGTGGTTCCGCCTTCGCGAGCAAGCCCGCTCCCACAGGCGTTTAGTCAATGCCTTCAGCCAAAAGACCGCAGCCCCCGGCAACTCCCTACATCAAGCGTAGGGGTGTCGGAGGCTGCGGTCTTTATGCTTGCAACGCTTCACTCACTCTTGCTGACGTCTCCCCCCATGTCCTGGTCGAAGAACATCGGGATCGGGTAAGTAAAGCTGTTGAGCCAGCGCTGCATGGCCAGCTCGCGTTCGGCGGCCGAGGCGGTTTGCAGGTTGGTGGAGGCCACCACGCCGCGGATTTGCAGTTGCATCCAGCTCTCGGTCCCTTGCTGCGCCGCCGAAGACGGGCCTGGGTCGATCGCCCAGGCGGAAGTGGACAGGCAAGTCAGGCATACGATCAACAATTGTTGGGTCTTCATCTCTCGGACTCCTCGAAACGCTACTTGACCGCGCCGGTAGAGGCATCGACGACCTCGGTCAGGCGGTTCGATTGTGAGGTCGTTGCATTACCGGCAGAGCCGCGGATTTTTTCCGCACGGGCTTGTGCATCCGCCACCTGTTGGGGGCTCAGCTTGGCCATGCTCGCCAGTTCCGCCGCCTGCTTCCAGTTGTCCTGGTAGATCAGCAGGGTCACCATGTTGAGCGCAGCCAGCGTGTTTGACTGCTGCAGTTCCATGGCCGTCATGAACTCGAAGCGGGCTTGGGGAATCCGCTTTTGATTGAGGTAGACAACCCCCAGGTCATTGCGGATTTTTCCTTCGGTGGGCGCCATCTTTGCTGCACGTTCGAGGTGTTCCGTGGCGTTGGCGTTGTCATTCTTGGCAGCGGCCAATTGACCAAGACCATGTTCACCATCGGCAGCCAGGCAAGTTCCAAGCAGGCTTTTATACAAAGGCTCGGCCTCGCTGCGTCCCATCAGGCGCAGCACCCGGGCCTTGCGCAAACGGACCTGGACCAAGTCTTCGGGCAAGCGTTCGAGGTTCGCCAGGCTGGCATACAAGCGACCTTCATTGGCCATGTCATCGGCCAGGTTAAGGGCCAATTCCTGATCGGCGCCGGGCTTGGCGCAACTGGCCGCGCTCGACGCCACGGTGCCATGGCTGGCACAACCGGCGAGCATCAAGGTCGCCGTTATCGCAATCATTGCTTTCATCCCATGCCCCTTGGAAACCGGTTGAATGGCTGGCGCTTCGCACTGCACGTAGCGGCTCATTGGGACAGCCCGCTGCGGTTATCGAACTCGCCATGTTCAAGGAAATACATGCGGTAGAAATTCGGGTCGTAATTGCGCAGTTGCTCGCCCGGCAAAGTAGGCAGTTGCGCGTCGGCGGCCAGCGGTTGGACCAGGTGCGGGGTGACAATCATCAACAGCTCGCGCTCTTCGCGGTTGATGGAGTTATCGCGAAAGAACGCGCCGAGAATGGGTATATCCCCCAAACCGGGAAACTTGTTCACCTGTGAGCTGTTGCGGGTACTGATCAGGCCGCTGATGACGAAGCTTTCGCCATCGGCCAAAGCGATGCTGGTATCGGTGCGGCGCACGGTCAGGGCGGGTACCAGCGTCCCGGCGATGTTCACGGCGTTGGTGAAATCCAGCTCGCTGACTTCTGGCGCGACTTTCAACGCGATGCGGTTTTTGCCGATCACGGTGGGCGTCAGGGTCAGGCGGATGCCGAATTCCTTGTACTCGATGGACACGTTGTCGCTGCCGGCACTGGGCACGGGAATCGGCACTTCGCCACCGGCCAGGAAGCTGGCGCTCTGCCCGCTGAGGGCCACCAGGCTTGGCCGCGCCAGGGTGTAGGCGAAGCCGCTGCCTTCCAGGGCGTTGATCATCAATAGCGTCTTGCCGGTGGCGAACGACAGATTGAACATATCGTTATTGACCGGCAAGGAGGGCCGGACGATACCGCCGACGGTGGGCAAGGTTCTCGGCGAGCCAAACAGGAAATTGCCTCGTGTGCCGAGAATGGAGGTCGAGGCCTCCTTGAGTTTGGTCCGGCTGACTTCGACGAAACGGATGTCGGTCTGCACTTGGGCGAGCAGCATCGGGTCGTCCGACGGCACGCTTGCTGCGCTGGTCAGTGCAGTGGTGGCTCGGCCTGTCACGAAAACCATGCTTTGACGGGGAATTTTCGAACAGGCCGTCCACACCATCAGGCTGGTGGCGCCGGGCATGAGGCCCGTAAGAATGAAGGCATCGTTGCCGCTGGGTTGCACATCGGCGATTTTCGGATCGCCCACCGCCAGCTTTGTGACGGGAGCAAGAATACGCAGCTCGCTCTGCAGGCCCTGGCCAACCTCGAAGGTGGCGGGCAAATTGTCCAGTTGGGAACAACTGTCCGCCGCAGCGTAAGCCGCATCCAGGCCGAGGCCCATCCAGAACAAACCATGAACAAGGTGTTTCAACGCGGGCACAGTACGATAGCTCATAAAATGATCCTCGACAGACAGGCCGTCCCTAGGCTAACCAGTGCCTCGGATCATTTATGGGGCCCGGGCTGCCCCCCCATTTTCATCAAATCACTCAATGTCGCCGGCAATTGGCCTGGGGCACATTGGACGTCCTGACTGGATGGCACGCGGTACTCAGCACATCTTGAAACGCCCTTGATAGCCGGGCTGGCGAGCAGAACGACGGTTGCCAATCAGGTCGGCTATGGATCGGTTCGCCTGTTCCCTGCTCGCTTCTGATTGACAGTAGTTCAACGCTGGCAAAGCGCCACGGCGTTTGTGAAAAAAACGTCTAAAAAGTGACGGGGGCGAAAAGCATGGGGTTGAGTGCGTCAATAATTTGTCTTTCGCTGTTATTCAGCAGGACAAATCCCAGGCGCCGCCATCAACAAAAAGCCGCAAAAAAGCCCGCAGGGTTAAACCGTGCGGGCCTTTGCATTGCTGCTTGCGATCAGTGCTTGCTGTCCTGATCCGACATTGCCAGCAATTGTTTTTCCTGGTTCCAATCGAAGGGCTCGTCGTTTTGTTCTGCTTCGAAACGACGCTCCTCCAGGGCCTGGTACAGACTGATTTCTTCGTCGGGCATGTAGTGCAGGCAATCACCGGCGAAATACCACAGCAGGTCGCGGGGGACCAGGTGGGCAATCTGGGGATAACGGACGATCACCTGGCACAGGAGATCCTGACCCAGGTACTGGCTTTCGATCGGGTCGACGGGCAGTTGCGCGCGCAGGTCATCAAAGCGCTCCAGGAACAGCGCATGGCTTTCTTCGGGAACCTGTTCGGCCTCACCCACGGCGACCAGGATGCTGCGCAAGTGGTCAAGCAAGACAAGGTGATCGGCAACGACATTGGACACGAGATAAGTCCTCAAGAGCAAAACGGGCGCAGGAGTATAAAGTGCCTGCGCCTGCTTTTACATGCTAGTGATCAGATCGCCGTCCGGATCACCGGACTTTGTCCTCGGCGAGCGTCAAGGCTTCCTTATCGAAGTCATCCACGTCGATGACCTTGCGCCGTGCCGCCTCGGCCGCGCGCAGGGTCTGTGCTTCACCGGCCTGCAACACGCCTGCTTCCAGGGCTGCATCGATGAGGTGTTCTCCGGGGGCCGGATTGAGCTGGCCCTGCTTGAGGGCAGCATGGATTTTTTTATGCAGCGGATGGGCTGCGGCCAGCAGGTCGGCAGCGTGTTGCAGCGCGCCCACCGGATCGTCGGTGGATTGCGGGCGATAGCAGCCCTGTAGCAACTCTTCCAGGGTCGGGTCGCCCTTGGAACGTCCGATAACAGCCGCGACCTCGGCATCGAGCCTGTCGCTCGGTCCCCTGTGGCGACGACCCAAGGGGAACACCACCAGGCGCAACAGGCAGCCCAGCACCCGGTTGGGAAAGTTGCCCAGCAGTTCGTCCAATGCGCGCTCCGACTGGCCCAGGCTTTCTTCCATGGCCCACTGGAACAGTGGCGCCATGTGGTCCGGCGAATCGAGATCGTGATATCGCTTGAGGGCAGCCGAGGCCAGGTAAAGGTTGCTCAACACGTCACCCAGTCGGGCAGACAAACGCTCGCGGCGCTTGAGCTCACCGCCCAGCAACATCATGCTCAGGTCCGCCAGCAGGGCGAATGCTGCCGCCTGCCGGTTGAGTGCGCGGAAATAACCTTGGCTCAGGGCATTGCCTGGCACGTTGTCGAAATGCCCCAGGCCCAGGTTGAGCACCAGCGTACTGGCGGCGTTGCTGATGGCGAAACCGATGTGCTTGAGCAGCAGCCCGTCGAATTCGAGCAACGCCTGGTCCTTGTCTTCGCGGGTGGCCAGGGCCATTTCCTTGAGCACGAAGGGATGGCAGCGGATGGCGCCCTGGCCGAAGATCATCAAGTTGCGCGACAGGATATTCGCGCCTTCCACGGTGATGAAAATCGGTGCGCCTTGCCAACTGCGCCCCAGGTAGTTGTTCGGCCCCATGATGATGCCCTTGCCGCCATGCACGTCCATGGCGTGGCTGATGCATTCGCGGCCGCGTTCGGTCAGGTGGTATTTGAGGATCGCCGACAGCACCGAAGGTTTTTCGCCGAGGTCCACCGCGTTGGCGGTCAGCATGCGCGCGGCGTCCATCAGCCAGGCGTTGCCACCGATCCGCGCCATGGCTTCCTGGATGCCTTCGAACGCCGACAATGGCACGTTGAATTGTTCACGCACCTGGGTGTACTGGCCGGTGACCAGGCTGGTGAACTTCGCCGCGCCGGTACCGACCGCCGGCAGGGAAATCGAGCGGCCGACCGACAGGCAGTTCATCAGCATCATCCAGCCCTTGCCGAGCATGGCCTGGCCGCCGATGAGGAAATCCAGGGGGATGAAGACGTCCTTGCCCCAGTTCGGTCCGTTCATGAAGGCGGCGCCGAGGGGCAGGTGGCGACGGCCGATGTGGACGCCGGGCGTATCGGTAGGAATCAGTGCCAGGCTGATCCCCAGGTCTTCTTCGTCGCCGAGCAAGTGGTCCGGGTCATAGGCCTTGAAGGCCAGGCCAAGGAGCGTGGCGACCGGGCCAAGGGTGATGTAGCGCTTTTCCCAGTTCAAGCGCAGGCCGAGGGTTTCCTCGCCTTGCCATTCGCCTTTGCAGATGATCCCGGTGTCTGGCATCGCCCCGGCGTCGGAACCGGCCAATGGACCCGTCAATGCAAAGCAGGGGATGTCGTCGCCACGGGCCAGTCGCGGCAGGTAGTGGTTGCGTTGTTCGTCGGTGCCGTAATGCAGGAGCAGTTCCGCCGGACCGAGGGAGTTGGGGACCATCACGGTGGAAGCCAAGTCGCCGCTGCGGGTCGCGAGTTTCATTGCCACCTGGGAATGGGCATAGGCGGAGAACCCCTTGCCGCCGTATTCCTTCGGAATGATCAGGGCGAAGAAACCGTGCTCCTTGATATGTGCCCAGGCTTCTGGCGGCAGGTCCATGGCCTGGCCGATCTGCCAGTCGCTGACCATCGCGCAAAGCGCTTCGGTTGGGCCATCGAGGAATGCCTGTTCTTCTTCGGTCAGTTTTACCTTGGGATAGGTCAGCAGCAGGTCCCAGTCCGGCCGGCCGCTGAACAGTTCGCCATCCCACCACACCGTGCCCGCGTCGATGGCATCGCGCTCGGTCTGCGACATGGGTGGCAGGGTCTTCTGGAACCAGTCGAACATCGGCGCGCTGAAATATTTGCGGCGCAGGTCCGGCAGCAGCAGCGGCGTCGCGATGGCGGCGAGCACCAGCCAGAGAAGGAGCATCAGCCAGTCGGGCGCATGGCTGGCGACACCCATCGCCAGCAGGTAGACCGCGACAATACCCAGCGCCGGTAGCGGGGCGGTGCGCCGATGCGCCAGCCAGGCGACTCCGATGACCAGAACCAGTATCCACAACAACAGCATAAGTGATCCTCCGTGAACCAAGGCAAAACCGACCTTCAGAGCGTAGACGGCCCGTGCAAAACCGGCGGTAGGCGCAATGGGACTGATTTCGTGGGAAACCCTCCCTGTATTGCGCCAGTCTGGTTGGCAACAGCCGTGGGAAATCGTTCGTTGCCGAAGTGAGAAAACGTCATTGTTTGGCGTAAATGCCCTGGCGGCTCAGGAAGGTTTGGCGGTGCGCTCTCGCTCGGTGATTTGAGCCATTGCTGATCCGGCGTATGCTGCTGCGGCATTTATCCATCGAGGGAAGCCGTGATGCTGAAGATCTGGGGCCGGAAGAATTCATCGAACGTGCGCAAGGCGTTGTGGTGCGCCGAAGAACTGGGGCTCATCTATGAGTCTGTTGATGCAGGCGGCGCGTTCGGTGTGGTGGACACGCCCGAATACCGCGCGAAGAACCCCAACGGCCGGGTTCCGATGATAGAAGACGACGGCTTCGTGCTCTGGGAGTCGAACACCATCGTCCGGTATCTGGTTGCTCGCCACGCCCCGGATTCCGCCTGGTACCCCGCTGACGTACAGGCCCGGGCCACGGCGGAAAAATGGATGGATTGGACGACGTCGAGTTTTGCCGCACCGTTTCGCACGGTGTTCTGGGGCGTCTTGCGCACCCCAGCCGAGCAGCAGGATTGGGCCGCCATCAAGGCTGCGATCAAGGAATGCGAAGACCTGCTGGCAATGGTGGAGCAGACCCTGGGCCAACAGCCTTACCTTAGCGGCAATGAAATCGGCATGGGCGATATCCCCCTGGGCAGTTTCATTTATGCCTGGTTCGAGATGCCCATCGAGCGTGCCGCGCTGCCCAATGTGCAAGCCTGGTACGCACGGCTCCAGCAGCGTCCGGCCTATCGCAAAGCCGTGATGACCGCGTTGACTTAATACTTACTATCGACACGCTTCACTGTACTTGTGCGGCGACGCCACGCACCATTGCCTTCGTGCGGGTGGTTGCATTGCTCGTCGCACGCCCTTATCTATTCTTCTCTTTTCCCCTTCTTGGTGCGTAATCCGATATGAGTTCCGCTCTGTCCATACGGCAGTTAACCAAAACCTACGGCAACGGTTTCCAGGCCCTGAGTGGTATCGATCTGGACGTCGCCGAAGGTGATTTCTTCGCCTTGCTTGGCCCTAACGGCGCCGGCAAGTCCACCACCATCGGCATTCTTTCCACCTTGGTGAACAAGACCAGCGGCACGGTCAACGTGTTCGGCCATGACCTGGACCGCGCTCCCGCCGCGCTCAAGCGCTGCATTGGCGTGGTGCCCCAGGAATTCAATTTCAACCAGTTCGAAAAGACCTTCGATATTGTCGTGACGCAGGCCGGCTACTACGGCATTCCGCCGAAAATCGCCAACGAACGCGCCGAGCAATACCTGACCCAACTGGGGCTGTGGGACAAGCGTGATGTGCCGTCCCGCTCGTTGTCCGGCGGCATGAAGCGCCGCCTGATGATCGCCCGTGCGTTGGTGCACGAACCGCGCCTGCTGATCCTCGACGAACCGACCGCGGGCGTGGACATCGAGTTGCGCCGTTCGATGTGGACCTTCCTGACCGAATTGAACCAGAAAGGCATCACCATCATCCTCACCACGCATTACCTGGAAGAGGCCGAACAGCTGTGCCGCAACATCGGCATCATCGACCATGGCACCATCGTCGAGAACACCAGCATGCGGCAGTTGCTGAGCCAGTTGCATGTGGAGACCTTCCTGCTCGATCTCAAGCATGACCTGAGTGTCGCCCCGCAGCTCATCGGCTACCCGGCTCGGTTGCTCGACGGCCATACCCTGGAAGTCCAGGTCGACAAATCCGCCGGCATCACCGGGCTGTTCACTCAACTGGCCCTGCAAAATATTGAAGTGCTGAGCCTGCGCAACAAGACCAATCGCCTTGAGGAGTTGTTCGTGTCCCTGGTGGAAAAAAACCTGGCGAAGGTGGCGGTATGAGTTCCGAACTGCGACCCAACCTGATCGCCCTCAATACCATTGTCTACCGTGAAGTCCGGCGCTTCATGCGGATCTGGCCGCAGACCCTGCTGCCCCCGGCCATCACAATGGTTCTGTACTTCGTGATCTTCGGCAACCTGATCGGCCGGCAGATCGGCGACATGGGCGGCTTCACGTACATGGACTACATCGTGCCGGGGCTGATCATGATGTCGGTGATCACCAACTCCTACGGCAACGTCGTGTCGAGTTTCTTTGGCAGCAAGTTCCAGCGTTCGATCGAAGAACTGATGGTCTCGCCGGTTTCGCCCCATACAATCCTGATCGGCTTCACTTTGGGCGGTGTGTTGCGAGGGTTGGCGGTGGGCCTGATCGTGACGCTGCTGTCGCTGTTCTTCACCAATCTACAGGTGCATCACCTGGGGGTGACGATCCTGGTGGTAGTCCTGACGGCCACGATCTTTTCGCTGCTGGGTTTCATCAATGCCGTCTTCGCGCGCAACTTCGATGACATCTCCATCATCCCGACTTTCGTGCTCACGCCGTTGACTTACCTCGGTGGCGTGTTCTATTCGATCTCGTTGCTGCCACCGTTCTGGCAGACCGTGTCCCTGGCCAACCCGGTGCTGCATATGGTCAACGCGTTTCGCTATGGGATCCTTGGGGTTTCGGACATTCGGATCAGTATTGCGATTACGTTCATGCTGGTGGCGACTGTTGTGCTTTATGTGGGCTGCGCGCGGTTGCTGGTCAGCGGCCGCGGGATGCGCACCTGACAAGACGCATCGCCTTCTTCGCGAGCAAGCCCGCTCCCACATTCGATATTCAGTGAACGCCAGATCAGCGTTCGACATAGATCAGTGTGAGAGCGGGCTTGCTCGCGAAGAGATCCATCAGAACACCACAATAAAGGCCTCCATTCCCAGGAGGCCTTTATGCATCTCACTTACGGCTTTTTTTGCGCCGCCGCCACTGCCGCGCCACCCACCAGCGCCAGTAACTCATGGTCACGAAGTAGGCCAAAGCCCCAAGCACCAACCCAGTCACCACCGAACCCAGCAGAAACGGCTGCCACAACGTTGACAGTTGATTGGTAATCCACTCCCAAGTCAATTCGTCCGGCAGCGTACGGGCGGGCACGTCCATCAGCCAGGCGCCGGTTTGATAGGTACAGAAAAATACCGCAGGCATCGTGATGGGATTGGTCAGCCAGACCAGGCTCACGGCAATCGGGATGTTGCCGCGAACCATGATGGACAGTGCGGCGGCCAGCAACATCTGCAAAGGAATGGGTAAAAAAGCGGCAAACAATCCGACAGCCATTGCCCGCGCCACTGAATGGCGATTGAGGTGCCAGAGGTTGGGGTCGTGCAGCAGGGTGCCAAGAAAGCGTAAGGATTTGTGTTCCCGAATGCTCGCAGGGTCAGGCATGTAGCGTTTGAATAGGCGCCGGGGCATAAGGCTTCTCGGTCGGGTCAAAGCAGTCAGGCCGCAAGTATGTCCGGATTCTACGGCCGGCAGATTCAGACTTTGTGACAATTGATAACGTTCGCGGTGCCGCAGACCGGCTAAGCCTTAGAGGGAACTCTCAAGGATGGGCTTATGCGCACAGTGATGATCGCGCTCGCACTCGGGTTGCTGGTCCCGATTTTCTTACCGGCGTTGCCGCCACCGTGGCTGATCGTGGCGATGGCGATAACAGCGCTGGTCATGCTGCCGTTTCGCACCTGCCCGGCCAGTTTTTTTCTTCTCGGATTGGCCTGGGCCTGCGTTGGGGCGCAGCTTGCGCTGGATGACCGGTTGCCCGCTGCCCTGGACGGTGAAACCCGCTGGGTCGAGGGAAACGTCGTCGGTTTGCCGCAATACGGTGAGGGCATGGTGCGTTTCGAGCTTGCCGATGCCCACTCCCGACGCACGCGCTTGCCTGCGTTGATGCGCCTGGCCTGGTATGGCGGGCCGCCGGTCAGGAGCGGTGAAAAGTGGCGCCTGGCAGTGAAGCTCAAGCGGCCCGTCGGGTTGCTCAACCCCCATGGTTTCGACTACGAAGCGTGGCTGCTGAGCCGCGGCATCGGCGCGACCGGCACCGTCAAGGAGGGTTTGCGGGTGCAGCCGGCGCAGGGCGCTTGGCGCGATGGAGTGCGCCAGGCGTTGGCAAAGGTCGATGCCCAAGGGCGTTCCGGTGCGCTGATGGCGCTGGTGCTTGGCGACGGGGCTGGATTGAGCCGCGAAGATTGGCAAGTACTGCAAGACACCGGCACGGTCCATCTGCTGGTGATTTCCGGCCAGCACATCGGCCTGTTTGCCGGCTTGGTGTATCTGCTGGTGGCTGGCGCGGCGCGTTATGGCGTTTGGCCGGCGCGTCTGCCGTGGTTGCCCTGGGCCTGCGCCTTGGCTTTCGTCGCCGCTGTGGGCTACGGCTTGCTCGCCGGATTTGAAGTGCCGGTGCGGCGGGCCTGCACGATGATCGGTCTGGTGTTGCTGTGGCGCTGGCGTTACCGCCAAGCCGAACCTTGGTGGGCCTGGCTGCTGGCCTTCATCGGCGTGTTGATGTTCGATCCGCTGGCGAGCCTGCGCCCCGGGTTCTGGTTGTCGTTTGCCGCCGTCGCGATATTGATGTTCACCTTCGGCGGTCGCCTGGGCCCTTGGCGCTGGTGGCAGACCTGGACCCGAGCCCAGTGGCTGATTGCGCTCGGCCTATGCCCGTTGTTATTGATCCTTGGCTTGCCGGTCAGCCTGAGCGGTCCGTTGGTCAACCTGGTGGCGGTGCCCTGGATCAGTTTGCTGGTATTACCGGCGGCACTGCTTGGCACGGCGTTGCTGCCGGTTCCGGGCGTCGGGGAAAACCTGTTGTGGGTCGCCGGTGGGTTGCTCGATCTGCTGTTCAAAGGCCTCGAACTGGTTGCAGGGCGAATGGCGGCCTGGATGCCTCCCGCTGTCCCGTTGTGGGCGCTGTGTATCGCGGCGCTCGGCGCTGTGCTGTTGTTGCTGCCCAAGGGCCTGCCACTGCGTGTCCTGGGTTGGCCGATGTTGATGCTGATCGTGTTTCCTCCTCGGGAACAGGTGCCCCACGGACGCGCCGAAATCTGGCATTTTGACGTCGGCCAGGGGCTGGCAGTCCTGGTGCGTACCCATCGGCATGCGTTGCTTTATGACGCGGGGCCACGCTTTGGCGAGGCCGATGCAGGCGAGCGCGTGGTGGTTCCGACCTTGCGCAAGCTTGGTGTGGGACGGTTGGACCTGATGCTGCTCAGCCATGCCGACGCTGATCATGCCGGCGGAGCACAAGCGGTGCGCAATGGGTTGGCGACGACTCGGGTCATCAGCGGCGATCCTGATGCGCTGCCCGCCGATCTGCTGGCGGCGCCGTGCGACAGCGGCGAGAGCTGGGAATGGGATGGGGTCCGGTTCGAGCTGTGGCGCTGGGCGTCAGCGGTCGAAAGCAACCAGAAGTCCTGCGTCTTGCTGATCGAAGCCGACGGCGAGCGCTTGCTGTTGACCGGAGATATCGATGCCCACGCCGAGCGAGCCATGCTCGATGGCCCGCTGGGGGCGCCGATTCATTGGCTGGCCGCGCCGCATCATGGCAGTCGCAGTTCGTCGTCGATGGCGCTGCTGGCGCGTCTCAAGCCGCATTCGGTATTGATTTCCCGAGGGCGAAACAACGCATTCGGCCACCCGCATCCCTGGGTCATGCAACGCTATAGGAAATTCGGCATGGCAATCCACGACAGCGCCGAGCAGGGCGCCATTCGTCTGCAACTGGGTGCATTCGAACCCGCGCACACCGAGGCTGGGAATCGCCGCTACTGGCGCGAGCCGCCGTCCGCTGGGCCGTCGCCCCGGCATTGACCTGCCTCAGTGTTGTGGGTTGCGTTGTTGGCTGGGCGGGCCTGCACGGCGAGTCTGTATGATAAAGTGGCGCACTTTTTCGAGGGGGCTGTCACTGTGTGGGAATTGGTCAAATCCGGCGGCTGGATGATGTTGCCGATCATTCTGAGTTCCATCGCGGCACTGGGTATCGTTGCCGAACGCCTGTGGACCCTGCGGGCCAGTCGCGTAACCCCGGAGCATTTGCTCGGGCAGGTCTGGGTCTGGATCAAGGACAAGCAACTGAACAAGGACAAGCTCAAGGAACTGCGGGCCAGTTCGCCGCTGGGAGAAATCCTTGCCGCAGGCCTGGCCAACTCCAAGCATGGTCGCGAGATCATGAAGGAATGCATCGAAGAGGCGGCGGCCCGGGTCATCCATGAACTGGAGCGCTACCTCAATGCATTGGGCACCATCGCCGCCATGGCCCCGTTGCTGGGTTTGTTGGGCACGGTGCTGGGCATGATCGATATTTTCAGCGCCTTTACCGGTACCGGCATGACCACCAATGCGTCGGTGCTGGCGGGCGGTATTTCCAAGGCCTTGATCACCACCGCCGCCGGTTTGATGGTGGGGATCCCCTCGGTGTTTTTCCATCGTTTCCTGCAGCGCCGCGTCGACGAGTTGGTGGTCGGCATGGAGCAGGAAGCCATCAAGCTGGTCGAGGTGGTGCAGGGCGACCGTGATGTGGACCTGGCCGGGGGCAAGAAGTGAAATTCCGCCGCAAACCACGGGAAAACATCGAGATCAATCTCGCGTCGCTGATCGACGTGGTATTCATCCTCTTGCTGTTTTTCGTCGTGACGACCACGTTCACCCGGGAAACCCAGCTCAAGGTCGAATTGCCGGAGGCCGTCAGTGGTTCGCCGGCTGAAGACCAGCAATTGAAGAGTCTCGAAGTCACGATCAGCGCCGAAGGGACGTTCTCGGTGAACAACCATTTGCTGCCAAAAAGTGACCTCGCCAGCCTGATCGAGGCCTTGCAGAAGGAATCCGGCGGAGACACCAGCCTGCCGCTGTCCATCAGCGCCGACGGCAAGACGCCCCATCAATCGGTCATCACTGCCATGGACGCAGCCGGCAAGCTCGGCTTCAGCCATCTGCGCATGACGACGGTCGAGGCGGCGCCTGCACCTTGATGGCCATGTCCGATCGATTGCTTGCCGCCTGGTATGAAGGGCATCCCGCCCTGGCGCTGCTGCGACCGCTGGAGTGGCTGTACCGCCGCGTCGTGGTCGGCAAGCGCGAGCGTTTCCTGGCGGGCGAGGGTGAGATCTACCAGCCGCCCGTGCCGCTGGTCGTGGTCGGCAATATCACGGTAGGTGGCACTGGCAAGACGCCGTTGATCCTGTGGATGATCGAGCATTGCCAGCGCAGTGGCCTGCGGGTCGGCGTGGTCAGTCGGGGCTATGGTGCCAAGCCGCCGCAATTGCCTTGGCGAGTCGAGGCCAGCCAAGGCGCCGATGTCGCGGGCGACGAGCCGCTGCTGATTGTCCAGCGCACCGGTGTGCCATTGATGATCGATCCCGATCGCAGCCGGGCTGTCCAGGCTTTGCTGGAGGCCGAGCCGCTGGACCTGATCCTGTCCGACGACGGCATGCAGCATTATCGGCTGGCCCGCGATCTCGAGTTGGTATTGATCGACAATGCCCGTGGCCTGGGCAACCGGCGGTGCCTGCCCGCCGGCCCGTTGCGCGAGCCGGTCGAGCGCCTGCAATCGGTCGACGCCGTGCTGTTCAACGGCGCTGCCGCTGATCGCGACGACGGCTTTGCCTTCGAATTGCGGCCCACCGCGCTGGTCAACCTGGCCAGCGGTGAACGGCGCCCCATCGACCATTTTCCAGCGGGCCAGGCCCTGCACGCCGTGGCCGGTATCGGCAATCCCCAGCGTTTCTTCAAGACCCTCGAAACGCTACACTGGCGGCCCATACCGCACGGGTTTGCCGACCATGCCGAATACAGCGCCCAGGCCTTGAGCTTCACGCCGTCCCTGCCGGTGGTCATGACGGAAAAGGACGCAGTCAAATGCCGCGCCTTCGCCGCGCCCGACTGGTGGTACCTGGCGGTGGACGCAGCTCCGTCGCCGGCCTTCGCGGACTGGTTCGATACGCAGCTGATGCGCCTGTTGCCGGATCGACTCTTGCCTTAACACGTTTTATCCAGGGGAATTACATGGACACCAAACTGCTCGATATCCTGGCTTGCCCGGTCTGCAAAGGCCCGCTCAAGCTCAGCGCCGACAAGACCGAGCTGATCAGCAAGGGCGCCGGATTGGCCTATCCGATTCGCGACGGCATCCCGGTGATGCTCGAGAGCGAAGCCCGCACCCTGACCACTGACGAGCGCCTGGATAAATGACCACTGCCTTTACCGTTGTCATTCCGTCGCGTTTTGCCTCGACGCGTTTGCCTGGCAAGCCGCTGCTGTTGATCGCCGGCAAGCCGATGATCCAGCATGTCTGGGAGCAGGCCAGCAAGAGCAGCGCCCAACGCGTCGTGGTCGCGACCGATGACGCGCGCATCGAGGAAGCTTGCAAGGGCTTCGGCGCCGAGGTGGTAATGACCCGTGAGGATCATAATTCCGGTACCGATCGTCTGGCGGAGGTGGCCGTTAAGCTCGGTCTCTCGCCCGACGCCATCGTGGTCAACGTGCAAGGTGACGAGCCGATGATTCCGCCCAGCGTGATCGATCAGGTCGCGGCCAACCTGGCGGCTCACCCCGAAGCGCAGATGGCTACCCTGGCCGAGCCGATCGAGGACGTGCAGACCCTGTTCAATCCCAGCGTGGTCAAGGTCGTCAGCGACCTCAATGGCCTGGCGCTGACCTTCAGTCGGGCGACCTTGCCGTGGGCCCGGGAGGCATTCGCCAAGAACCCGGACGTGTTGCCCGAAGGCGTGCCGTACCGTCGTCACATCGGCATTTATGCCTACCGCGCCGGTTTCCTCGAGGACTTCGTGGCGTGGGGCCCGTGCTGGCTGGAAAACACCGAATCCCTGGAACAACTGCGTGCCTTGTGGCACGGCGTGCGAATCCATGTTGCCGATGCGCTGATCGCCCCGCCCACCGGTGTCGATACCATTGAAGACCTTGAGCGCATCCGTCGCCTGTTGGAGGCTTGATGCGGGTTTTGTTCGTCTGTCTGGGCAACATCTGCCGGTCGCCGACTGCTGAAGGTATCTTGCGCTACAAGTTGCGCGAGGCCGGGCTGGAGGGGCAGGTGGAAGTCGCTTCCGCCGGTACCGGCGACTGGCACGTCGGCAAGGCGCCGGACAAACGCAGCATGGCCGCGGCTCTGCGTCGCGGCTACGACTTGTCGGCCCAGCGTGCCCGGCAGGTGACGCGGGCCGATTTCGCTGCCTACGACCTGATCCTGGCGATGGACAGCAGCAACCTGCGCAATCTCAAGGCCCTGCAACCGGTCAATGCCCGCGCGGAACTGGATCTGTTCCTGCGTCGTTACGAGGCCGAACTCGACGACGTACCAGACCCGTACTACGACGGTGAGCAAGGTTTCGAGCAGGTGCTGGACCTGATCGAGCGCGCCACGGATCGTCTGGTGATCGAATTGAAGGGGCGGTTATGAGCTTGCAAGTCCAGGCTGACGTCAGCCTCAAGCCGTTCAACAGCTTTGGCGTCGACGTAAACGCCCGGCTGTTCGCTGAGGCCAATAGCGATACGGATGTTCGCGAGGCCCTGGCTTACGCCGCGGGTCACGACGTACCGTTGCTGGTCATTGGCGGCGGCAGCAACCTGTTGTTGACCGGTGACATCGACGCCTTTGTGCTGCGTATGGCCAGCCAGGGAATCCGCATGCTCAGCGATGACGGTGAGCGCGTGGTGGTCGAGGCCGAAGCAGGGGAGCCGTGGCATCCATTTGTCCAGCACACGCTGGCCCAAGGTTGGGCGGGCCTGGAAAACCTCAGCCTGATTCCCGGTACGGTGGGTGCGGCGCCGATGCAGAACATCGGAGCCTACGGCGTTGAGATAAAGGACGTCTTCGCGGGCCTCACCGCGCTGGATCGCTACACCGGTGAGCTGCGCGATTTCACCCTCGATGAATGTGCTTTTGCCTACCGCGACAGCCTGTTCAAGCAGCAGGCCGATCGCTGGTTGATCCTGCGGGTGCGTTTCGCCCTCAGTCGTGTCGCTCATTTGCATCTGGAGTACGGCCCGGTGCGCCAGCGGTTGACCGAACAAGGCATCGACCAGGCAACGCCCACGGATGTCAGCCAAGCTATCTGCAGCATCCGCAGCGAAAAACTCCCAGACCCGGCCGTGCTGGGCAACGCCGGCAGCTTCTTCAAGAATCCGTTGGTGCCAGCCGCTCACGTGGCGCATCTCAAGGAGCAGTACCCCGACCTGGTGGCTTATCCACAGCCTGGCGGCCAAATGAAAATCGCCGCCGGCTGGTTGATCGAACGGGCCGGCTGGAAAGGTTTTCGTGAAGGCGACGCCGGGGTGCATAAGTTGCAGGCGCTGGTGCTGGTCAATTACGGCGATGCCACGGGGCTGGAGTTGCTGGACCTGGCTCGGCGGATCCAGAAGGACATCGCGGAGCGGTTTCAGGTTGATCTTGAGATGGAGCCTAATCGGTACTGACAGGCACCTCGCAACCGCGAGAAGAAAAACGCCCTGCATGACCTGCACAACGTGATTCGTGCAGGATTGTGCAGGGCGTTTTGCTTGTTCCTGGGTTAATTTAATTGGCTGACGATGCGAGCATTCGTATCCACAAGGCCCGGTGCAGACGCTTGCTTGCGTGTGCACAAGAGAGCCCGATTTAGCCTGAGCCAGTCTGCGATACCGAACCGATAACCCAACGGCAGATGGCTCGACCCACATAACTCGATAACGATGCGGGCGTGCCCATGATTACCCTGAAACTCAATGGAAAAGACCACTCACTGGATGTGACCGAGGACATGCCGCTGCTGTGGGCGATCCGAGACGTGGCCGGCTACAACGGCACCAAGTTCGGCTGCGGCATGGGCTTGTGCGGCGCGTGCACCATTCATATCGACGGCGCCCCGGCGCGCAGTTGCATCACGCCGATTGGCTCGGTGAAAGGCCAGGAGATCAGCACCATCGACGCACTTCACGTCGACCCGGTCGGGCAAGTGGTCCAGAAGGCCTGGTTGGATACCGCGGTGGCCCAGTGCGGTTACTGCCAGGGCGGGCAAATAATGTCCGCCACGGCGTTGCTCAAGACCAACCCCAACCCCAGCGACGAGCAGATCGAAGAAGCCATGGCTGGCAACATTTGCCGCTGCGGCACGTATAACCGGATCAAGACCGCGATCCGCCAGGCTTCCACCCACTTGAAGGAGGCCAAGGCATGAGCCGTCTGCCCAATGATTTCGTGCTGAGCAACCTCAGTCGTCGGGGTTTCCTCAAGGGCGCCAGCGCTACCGGCGTGCTGGTGTTGGCGGCCACCTGGGGGTTGCCGGATGCCTTCGCCGAAGAGAAGAAATACGGCGCCGAGGGGATGCCCCATGGCGCGGTCGATGACCCTAATATTTACGTAAGCATTGCCGCCGACGGCAGCGTGACGGTGATCTGCAACCGTTCGGAAATGGGCCAGGGTGTGCGCACCAGTCTGAGCATGGTGGTGGCCGACGAACTGGACGCCGACTGGGCACTCGTCAAGGTTCGGCAAGCACCGGCGGACGAAGCGCGTTTCGGCAACCAGGACACTGACGGTTCACGCAGCATGCGTCACTGGTACGAGCCGATGCGTCGCTGCGGTGCCGCCGCCCGGACCATGCTCGAACTGGCCGCCGCTGCCCAGTGGAAGGTGCCGGTGGGCGAATGCCGCGCGCAACTGCACAAAGTGGTGCACCAGCCTTCAGGTCGAGAGTTGGGATATGGCGAGTTGGCCTCCGCCGCCAGTGCCTTGCCAGTGCCGGGGCGTGACAGCCTGCGTCTCAAGCAGCCGTCGGAGTTCCGCTATATAGGCAAGGAAGCGAGCCGCGCCATCGATGGTGCGGACATCGTCAACGGTCGCGCGGTGTTCGGCGCCGACGTGCATTTTGATGGCATGCTCTACGCCGTCGTGGCGCGTCCGCCGGTCTATGGCGGCAAGGTCAAGTCCGTTGACAGCAGTGCAGCGCTGAAAGTACCGGGCGTGGTCAAGGTGCTGCAGATCGAGGGGCGTCCGTTGCCCTCCGAATTCCAGCCCCTGGGCGGCGTCGCCGTAGTGGCGAAGAATACCTGGGCGGCGATCAAGGGGCGCGAAGCACTGAAGATCCAGTGGGACGATGGCCCGAATGCCGGTTATGACTCCATTGCCTACCGCAAGGAACTGGAAGCGGCCGCCCGCCAGCCGGGAAAAGTCCTGCGCAGCACCGGCGACCTCGACGACGCATTGGCCAAGGCCGACTCGACGTTGGAGGCTTCGTACTACCTGCCGCACCTGTCCCAGTCGCCCATGGAACCCATGGTCGCTGTCGCCCGGTTCAAGGACGGTCAATGCGAAGCCTGGGCGCCGAGCCAGGCACCCCAGGTTACCCGTGAGCGCGTGGCGGAACGCCTGGGCATTCCTTTCGAGAAGGTCACGGTCAACATCACGTTGTTGGGTGGCGGTTTCGGGCGCAAGTCAAAGCCCGACTTCGTCGTCGAAGCGGCCGTGCTGGCCAAGGAGTTCCCCGGCCAGGCAGTACGGGTGCAGTGGACCCGTGAGGACGACATTCATCATTCGTACTTCCACACCGTCTCGGCCGAATACCTGAAGGCCAGCCTGAACCAGGACGGGTTGCCCTCCGGTTGGCTGCACCGCACCGTGGCCCCGACCATCACCGCGCTGTTCGCGCCGGGGATGACCCATGAAGCGCCGTTCGAAGTGGGGATGGGCGTGACCAACATGGCCTACGCCATTCCCAACATGCGCCTGGAAAACCCTGAAGCGGTGGCCCACACGCGGGTTGGCTGGTACCGCTCGGTGTCGAACATTCCCCATGGGTTCGCGATCCAGAGCTTCATTGACGAACTGGCCCACAAGGCCGGCCAGGATCCGCTGAAATATCACCTGAAGCTGCTCGGCCCGGACCGCAAGATCGATCCGAACAGCCTCAATGACAGTTGGAACTACGGTGAATCTCCCGAGCGCTATCCCATCGATACGGCGCGGATCCGCACCGTGCTGGAAACCGCCGCGAAGGCTGCCGGTTGGGGGCGAGAGTTGCCCAAGGGCCGCGGGCTGGGGCTGGCGGTGCATTACAGCTTCGTCACGTATGTCGCGGCGGCGATCGAAGTCGAGGTCAAGGACGACGGCACGGTGATCGTGCACAAGGCTGATATTGCCGTGGACTGCGGCCCGCAGATCAACCCTGAACGCATCCGTTCGCAGTTCGAAGGCGCCTGCGTCATGGGCCTGGGTAACGCGATGGTCGGCGAGATCAGTTTCAAGGACGGCAAGGTCCAACAGGATAATTTCCACATGTACGAAGTCGCTCGCATGTCCCTGGCGCCTAAGGAGGTAGCGGTGCACCTGGTCACTTCGCCGGGCGAGGTACCGTTGGGCGGCGTTGGCGAGCCGGGCGTGCCGCCGATTGCGCCAGCCCTGTGCAACGCCATCTTCGCCGCCACCGGCAAGCGTATCCGCGATCTGCCCGTGCGTTATCAGCTGCAAGGCTGGCAGCAGGCCAAAGCCTGATGGACAGCGTTGACCTGAACGTATTGCGCAGCGTGCTGGAATGGCGCCGCGCCGGGCAGCGAGTGGTGTTGTTTACCGTGGTTCAGACCTGGGGCACCGCGCCAAGGCCTCCGGGAGCCATGTTGGCCCTGCGCGAGGATGGCGTGGTGATTGGTTCGGTGTCGGGCGGCTGTGTCGAGGATGACTTGATCGCCCGGTTGCACGACGGTCGGATTCCGGCGGAGGGGCCGCCGGTGCAACTCATTACCTACGGCGTCACCCGCGAGGAGGCGGCGCGCTTTGGCCTGCCGTGTGGCGGCACCTTGCGCCTGACGGAGGAGCGGGTGGGCGATCCACACTGGGTTGCCGAGTTGCTGGAGCGTTGCGAGGCCCATGAGATCGTCGCCCGTGAGCTGACGGTGGCCAGTGGTCGCGTGACTCTGGTTCCGGCGAGCAAAACCGACGCCCTGGTGTTCGATGGGCAGGTGCTGCGCGCCATTTATGGGCCGCGATGGCGGCTGTTGCTGATCGGCGCCGGGCAACTGTCTCGCTACGTGGCGGAAATGGCTCGCTTGCTGGATTTCGAGGTGTTGATCTGTGACCCGCGCAAGGAGTTCGTCTACGGTTGGGAAGAGCAACATGGCCGCTTTGTCTCGGGTATGCCCGACGAAGCGGTGCTGAGTATCCAGACCGACGAGCGCACGGCCATCGTGGCCCTGACCCATGATCCACGCCTGGACGACATGGCGCTGCTCACGGCCCTGGACTCCAAGGCTTTTTATGTGGGTGCCCTGGGGTCGCGGGTCAACAGCCAGAAGCGCCGGGACAATCTGGCTCAGCTAGGCTTGTCTGCGGAGGCGATTGGACGCCTGCATGGACCGATCGGCTTGCACATCGGCAGCCACACCCCGGCGGAAATCGCCTTGTCGCTGCTGGCGGAAATCGTGGCCATCAAGAATGGCGTGGAACTGCGGCAGAAAAAATCGCTGTAGGCCGTGGGCGAGGAGGGCGAATGGGAAAGTCGATAGGCGTGATTATCCTGGCGGCGGGATCGGGCAGCCGTTTCCGTCAGGTGGCTGGTGCGGAAAAGGATAAGTTGCTGGCCGATTGTGCGGGCCGAGATGGCGCCGTCAGATCGGTGATCGAGCATGTACTGGTCAACCTGCCGGCCTCGTTGGAAAAGCGTGTGCTGGTGACAGGCAAGGGGCGGCCGCAAGCCATTCGCATGGCCCAGGCTTACGGGTGCGACTTCGTGGAACTGGACTCGCCCGGGTTGGGCGACAGCATTGCGGCGGGCGTCCAGGCCTGCCCGGACCTTGATGGGTGGCTGATGATCTTGGGCGATATGCCTTTTATCCTGCCGTCGAGCATCGAGCAGGTCGTTGCAGGAATACGTGAGGATGGCATCAGCGTGCCAGTCCTGGCTGGCGAGTACGGGCATCCGGTGGGATTTGGTCGGGAGTTTGGGCCGAAACTGATGGCGCTGACCGGGGATCGTGGTGCCAAGGTGTTGTTTGCCGGGGCGCAGGTGCTTGAAGTGCCGGTGGATGATCCTGGCGTGACCTGGGATGTCGATGTGCCAGAAGCACTGGCCTTCAAATAACAGGCGACTCAAAACCTGTGGGAGCGAGCTTGCTCGCGAAAGCGGTCTGACATTCATTATTGATGCAAGCTGACCCGACGCCATCGCGAGCAAGCTCGGCTCCCACAGTGGATCTTCAGTGGTGCATAAATCTTGTATCCGACCCCGGCCCCCTGTGGGAGCGAGCTCGCTCGCGATAGCGGTCTGACATTCATTATTGATGCAAGCTGACCCGACGCCATCGCGAGCAAGCTCGGCTCCCACAGTGGATCTTCAGTGGTGCATAAATCTTGTATCCGACCCCGGCCCCCTGTGGGAGCGGGCTTGCTCGCGAAAGCGGTCTGACATTCATTATTGATGCAAGCTGACCCACCGCCTTCGCGAGCAAGCCCGCTGCCACAACGATCTTCGATGGGCATCAGGTCCCTGTGGATAAGTCTGAAGGCATAAAAAAGCCCCGCCTGGCATCACCAGGCGGGGCTTTTTACTGGGCGATGGAATCAGGCGTGAGGTTTAGGCTCGTGCTCTTTTTCCAAGGCTTCAGTGTGACGTGGCGCGACTTCGACTTCTTCAGCGGAGTGCTGGGGTTCGTCGAGCGCCGGGGCTGGTTCGGCTGGGGTTTCAGCGACCGGGGCAGGGGCTGCCTCGACGACTTCTTCCACGACCGGAGCCGGTTCGGCAGCAGGCGCTTGAGCGGCGGCAGCGGCGGCTTGTTCAGCTTCCTTCTGCAGGCGCTCGGCTTCACGCTTGCGACGACGCACTTCACGTGGATCGTTCGGTGCGCGGCCATTCGCGGTCAGGGCACTGGCAGGTGCAGGCTCTTGCGCGGGGGCAGGCGCTTCGACAGCCACCGGTGCTTCGACCACTGGAGCAGGTTCGACCACTTCTGGCTCGACCGCTTGCACGGGCTCTGGCGTTGGCTCAGGCTCGACAACAGGTGCCGGTGCGGCGGGCTCTGCGGTCCAGTTGAACGCAGTCTGCTCCTCGCGGGCAGGCTCTGGCGCCTTTTCCTCTGCCGGTGCTTCGACAACCGGTTCGGCAGCGACGATGGGCGCTTCAACAACGGGCGCAGGCTCGGCGGCGACTTCAGCTTCAGGCTGGGCTTCACGTACCGGCGCGAGTTCCACTTCTGGCGAAGCGGTGACTTCTACCGGGGCAGTGGATTCGACGACAGGCGCTTCAACCGGCGCGTTCTCCACCGCAGCGGTGGCGCGCTCAGCCTGCTCGTTTGCCTGGGCTTCGGCTGGGGCGCTGATCGCGCTGCTGGCAACGGCCGCAGTGACGGCCAGGCCGGCGGCCAGGTCAGCGGCGCTTGGCGCTTCGGCGTTCTCGGTGGACTCGGATTCTTCCGAACCTTCGATCACGTTGCCGTTGGCATCGCGCTGACGCTCACGACGGTTGCTGCGACGACGCTGGCCGCGGGAGCGGCGACGTGGACGATCGCCTTCGGCGGTGTCCTGGCCGTCTTCCTGCAACGGCTCTTCGGCGTTCAGCACTTCTTCTTCGCTGGCAGCGGCGGCGGCTTGCTCGGCGCGTGGCTGGCGTTCCTCACGTGGCGGACGCGGTGCGCGTTCTTCACGAGGCTGGCGGGCCGGACGCTCTTCAGCGGTGGCGGCAGCAGCGGCCGGGGCGGCATCCAGTGGCTCGCGCAGTTCGCGAACACGTTCCTCACGCTCGCCACGCGGCTTGCGATCTTCACGCGGTGCGCGAGGCTGACGCTCTTCACGCGGCGGACGCGGTGCGCGTTCTTCGCGGGCTACGGCTGGCACTTCCTCACGGACTTCGCGAGGCTGGCGTTCTTCACGCGGCTCGCGTGGCGCGCGCTCTTCACGCGGTGCACGTTCTTCGCGGGGCTTGCGCTCTTCGTCGCGACGACCGTTGCGGTTGCGGGTCTGCTGGCGACCGTTGCGGCGTTCTTCGTTGCGGGCAGGGCGCTCGGTGGCGGCCGGCTTGGCGACGACGGCCGGGGCGGCAGGTTCTTCCTTGGTGGCGAACAGGCTGACCAGGGACTTCACCAGGCCTTTGAACAGGCTTGGCTCTGGTGCTGCGGCCGGAGTGGCAACCGGAGCGGCCACTTCGGTCGGAACCGGTGCGTTGGCGCGGGCCGGAGCGGTCTTGACCGCTGCTTCCTGGCGAACCAGGGTGCGAGTGGCGGCAGCTGGCTGGACGTCTTCCACTTCGGCAGCGGCAGCAGCGATTTCGTAGCTGGACTGGTTGGTGTGGGCTTCCGGGCTGTCATCGCGCAGGCGCTGCACTTCGAAGTGCGGCGTCTCGAGGTGATCGTTCGGCAGGATGACGATGCGGGCACGGGTGCGCAGTTCGATCTTGGTGATCGAGTTGCGTTTTTCGTTGAGCAGGAACGCGGCCACCGGGATCGGCACTTGGGCGCGGACTTCGGCGGTGCGGTCTTTCAGGGCTTCTTCTTCGATCAGGCGCAGGATCGCCAGGGACAGCGATTCGACGTCACGGATGATGCCGGTGCCGTTGCAACGCGGGCAAACGATGCCGCTGCTTTCGCCCAGGGATGGACGCAGGCGTTGACGGGACATTTCCAGCAGGCCGAAGCGCGAGATGCGACCGACCTGTACGCGGGCGCGGTCGGCTTCCAGGCATTCACGGACCTTTTCTTCCACGGCGCGCTGGTTCTTGGCCGGGGTCATGTCGATGAAGTCGATGACGATCAGGCCGCCGATGTCACGCAGGCGCAACTGACGGGCGATTTCTTCGGCGGCTTCAAGGTTGGTCTGCAGGGCGGTTTCTTCGATGTCGCTGCCTTTGGTGGC
Organism: Pseudomonas sp. HB05; assembly: GCF_016756915.1. Lineage (NCBI taxonomy): Bacteria > Pseudomonadati > Pseudomonadota > Gammaproteobacteria > Pseudomonadales > Pseudomonadaceae > Pseudomonas > Pseudomonas sp. HB05. Next base: position 136,844 of record NZ_JAESPG010000018.1, on the reverse strand, counting down.
GCGGGCCGAGTTGATGTCGATGGACACCAGGGCTTCGGTCGGATCGATGACGATGGAACCGCCGGACGGCAGCTCGACGACGCGCTGGAAAGCGGTCTCGATCTGGCTTTCGATCTGGAAGCGGTTGAACAGCGGGACGCTGTCTTCGTAGAGCTTGATCTTGCTGGCGTACTGCGGCATCACCTGGCGGATGAAGGTCAGGGCTTCGTCCTGGGCTTCGACGCTGTCGATCAGCACTTCGCCGATGTCCTGGCGCAGGTAATCGCGGATGGCGCGGATGATCACGTTGCTTTCCTGGTAGATCAGGAACGGCGCGGAACGATCCAGCGAGGCTTCTTTGATGGCGGTCCACAGTTGCAGCAGGTAGTCGAGGTCCCACTGCATTTCTTCGCTGCTGCGGCCCAGGCCGGCAGTGCGAACGATCAGGCCCATGTCGGCAGGTGCGACCAGGCCATTGAGGGCTTCACGCAGTTCGTTGCGCTCTTCGCCTTCGATGCGGCGGGAAATGCCGCCGGCACGCGGGTTGTTCGGCATCAGGACCAGGTAGCGGCCGGCGAGGCTGATGAAGGTGGTCAGGGCGGCGCCCTTGTTGCCACGTTCTTCTTTTTCGACCTGGACAATGACTTCCTGGCCTTCGCTCAGGACGTCCTTGATGTTGACGCGGCCTTCTGGGGCCTTCTTGAAGTATTCGCGGGAGATTTCTTTGAGGGGCAGGAAGCCGTGGCGCTCGGAGCCGAAATCGACAAAGGCAGCCTCAAGGCTTGGTTCGATGCGAGTAATCCGGCCTTTATAGATGTTGGCCTTCTTCTGCTCGCGTGCACCGGATTCGATATCCAGGTCGTAGAGGCGCTGGCCGTCTACCAGTGCAACACGCAACTCTTCGGGTTGAGTTGCGTTAATCAGCATTCTTTTCATGTAGTACCGTCGGTTTCCGGGCTGCCGGAAACGGCGTTCGGCACACACGACTTCTCACGGTCGGTGTCAGGTGCGTCCTGGAGATGGCAGTGCCATTCCAGTGTCCAGCGAGTTCGACCCAAATGGCGGTGAAGTCGCGACGGACGCGTCCTGCTTGCTGGTACTCAAGCACTCAGTCAGGAGGAGGAATCAACCGGCGCCTGTGGACGAGATGAAGCGTCTAAATATAAGCCTAGTGCTACACAGTCCGACGGTTGTACATCTCCACCCTACACGTATCCCTGATAATTCGGGTGCTGCCGCGCGCAGAATCCGCAGCGGGTTGGCATTTACCGTGAGCTCCGAAAGGGGAGGTCACGCATCATGGCTAATTTAGGCGTTGTTTCCGAAGCTCTCGCTCGGGGTCGTTTCCGGGTGACTGCACTTTGTGAACTGGCCGTGAATGTGGCGCGCAAGGCGAGTCAGAACTCTGCTTTGCGGCGTATTTCAGGCCTCATGTCACCTGCGCTCGTTACACCTGCAAACTCTGCCGTTACGTAGCAAGAACCCCGTAGGACGGCCTCTCGTCCTCGTGAATTGCGTTGGTCAGGGCCGGTTTTTGACCGCTAGTCCGCTGTCCAGCCACTTTTGGCGGCGTTCGCGACTATAGCAGCAATGATTAAGTGCTTCAATTCCATAAAAAATTGTTATGATCGCCGCCATGACGACTACTGCCCCTTCGACCCCTGGCGTTCAACTGCTCGAGGTCTCGCCGGAATATGCCGGCCAACGAATCGATAATTTCCTGCTGGCCCGGCTCAAAGGCGTGCCCAAGACCTTGATTTACCGCATCTTGCGCAAAGGCGAAGTGCGGGTGAACAAAGGTCGGATCAAGCCCGAATACAAGCTGCAGGCCGGCGATGTCGTGCGCGTACCGCCGGTTCGCGTGCCTGAGCGTGATGAGCCGGTGCCTTTGGCCCAAGGCCTGCTGCAACGCCTGGAAGCCTCCATCGTCTACGAAGACAAAGCGCTGATCGTGGTCAACAAGCCTGCGGGCATCGCGGTCCACGGCGGCAGCGGCCTGAATTTCGGCGTGATCGAAGCCTTTCGTCAGTTGCGTCCGGACGCCAAGGAGTTGGAGCTGGTCCATCGCCTCGACCGCGATACTTCCGGTCTGCTGATGATTGCCAAGAAGCGCAGCATGCTGCGCCACTTGCACGAGCAATTGCGCGGCGATGGTGTCGACAAGCGCTACATGGCGCTGGTGCGTGGGCGTTGGGATACCTCCATCAAGCAAGTCCGCGCACCGTTGCTCAAGAGCAACCTGCGTTCAGGCGAGCGCATGGTGGAGGTCAACGAGGAAGGCAAGGAGGCGCTGACCGTGTTCAAGGTGCTTCGGCGTTTCGGCGACTTTGCCACCATGGTCGAGGCCAAGCCGGTCACCGGGCGTACCCACCAGATCCGCGTCCACACGCTGCATGCCGGACACTGCATCGCCGGCGACAGCAAATACGGCGATGACGATTTCACCAAGGAAATCCGCGACCTGGGTGGCAAGCGCCTGTTTCTGCATGCCTACATGTTGACTGTGCCACTGCCCGATGGCGGCGAGCTGAAATTGCAGGCTCCCGTGGATGACATGTGGGCCAAGACCGTGGAGCGGTTGAGTGCATCCTGACTACAAGCTGCTGATATTCGATTGGGATGGCACTCTGGCGAACTCCATCGGTCGGATCGTGGACGCGATGCACGTTGCGTCGGATCGTACGGGGTTTGCCCGGTGCGATGATCTGGCGGTAAAGGGCATCATCGGTCTCGGCTTGCCGGAGGCGATTCGCAGCCTGTACCCGGAAATCGAGGAGGGTGAGCTGATCGTTTTTCGCCAGCATTACGCCGACCACTACATCGCCTTGGAAGCCGAGCCGTCGCCGCTGTTTGACGGCGTGGTGGAAACGCTCGATGCCTTGCGCGAAGAGGGGTATCACCTGGCAGTCGCAACCGGCAAGGCCCGGCGTGGGCTGGATCGGGTATTGAAGGCCCATGGCTGGGAAGATTATTTCGATATCACCCGTGCGGCGGATGAAACCGCGAGCAAGCCACACCCGCTGATGCTTGAGCAGATTCTCGCCCATTGCGATGTATCGCCTGGGCAGGCGCTGATGGTCGGCGACTCATCGTTCGACCTGCAGATGGCCCGCAATGCAGGCATGGGTTCGGTGGCTGTCAGCTACGGCGCGCAGACGATCGAGGCGTTGAAGGCCTTCGAGCCGTGCCTGGCGATTGACCGCTTTCCTGAATTGCACGCCTGGTTGAGCCGGCGTACCGATTAAGTTTTGATGGAGTGGCATGCATGACGGACGAATGGAAGGCCCCGGCCAAGGCGAATGCCGAAAGCGGTGACGATAAAAGCTGGAAACTGCTGGAAAAGACCCTGCTGGCCAGTGTGCAGGAGCAGCGTCGTTCACGCCGCTGGGGTATTTTCTTCAAATTGCTGACTTTCGTGTATCTGTTCGGCGCGCTCATGCTGTTCACGCCGCTGATGAGCATCGAAAAAAGCGCCGTGAGCGGCTCGGCTTACACTGCGTTGATCGACATCGAAGGCATGATTGCCGATAAGGAGCCTGCGAGCGCGGACAATATCGTCGGCAGCCTGCGGGCGGCGTTCGAGGATCCAAAGGTCAAGGGCGTGGTGCTGCGCATCAACAGTCCTGGTGGCAGTCCGGTGCAGTCCGGTTATGTCTACGACGAGATTGTCCGATTGCGCGGCTTGCACCCGGACATCAAGGTCTACGCGGTGATCGCCGATCTCGGCGCATCAGGCGCTTATTACATTGCCAGTGCGGCGGACCAGATCTATGCCGACAAGGCCAGTTTGGTCGGCTCCATTGGTGTGACGGCGGCCGGATACGGGTTTGTCGGGACCATGGAAAAGCTTGGTGTGGAGCGTCGGGTCTATACCTCCGGCGAGCACAAGTCGTTTCTTGACCCGTTCCAGCCGCAGAAGCCTGAGGAAACCGCATTCTGGCAAGGCGTGCTGGACACCACCCACAAGCAGTTCATTGCCAGCGTCAAGAAAGGGCGGGGCGACCGTCTGAAGGACAAGGAGCACCCGGAGCTGTTTTCCGGACTGGTCTGGTCTGGCGAGCAGGCCTTGCCCCTGGGCCTGATCGATGGCTTGGGCAGTGCCAGCTCTGTGGCGCGGGATGTGATCGGCCAGAAGGACCTGGTGGATTTCACCATCGAAGAATCGCCGTTTGATCGCTTCTCGAAGAAGCTGGGGGCTAGCATCGCCGAGCACCTGGCGATGTGGATGGGCTTCCAGGGGCCGGCGTTGCGCTGATTTTTGAAAGGCTGCGCACCTGAAGTGTGATGCGGTCCCTGTGGCGAGGGAGCTTGCTCCCGCTGGGCCGGTCCGACGCCTCGGGCGCAGCGGCCCCAAAATTTCTGCGGTCGCTGCGCAACCGAGCGGGAGCAAGCTCCCTCGCCATGGAGGTGTTTCAGGGAACCTGCACCCCCTCAGCCAGCAACATATCCACAAGACGAATCAGCGGCAGGCCAATCAGGCTCGTGGCGTCCGGGCCTTCAGTGCTCTGGAACAGGCTCACACCGAGGCCCTCGGCCTTGAAGCTGCCGGCGCAGTCGTACGGCTGTTCGGCGCGCAGGTAGCGCTCCACGCGGGCCAGGTCCAGGGTTCGCATATTCACGGTGAACGGAACGCAGTCGACCTGGCATCGGCCTGTCTGGCTGTTAAGCAGCGCCAGGCTGGTCAGGAACGTCACCCTGGCGCCACTGGCGGCCATTAGCTGCTCGCGGGCATTTTCGAATGTGTGGGGCTTGCCCAGGATGCGCTCGCCGAGCACGGCGACCTGGTCCGAGCCGATGATCAGGTGCGCTGGGTGTCTGTCGGTCAATGCCAAGGCCTTTTCCCGGGCCAGGCGCTTTACCAGCTCGACCGCGGATTCGTCGGGGTGGCGGCTTTCGTCGATGTCTGGCGAGCTGCAGACGAATGGCAGCCCCAGGCGGGCGAGCAGTTCCCGGCGATAAACCGAGCTTGAGGCTAATAATAAAGGCAGCATGGCTCTCTCCGATGGGCAGGGGAGGATTCTAGCCAGGCGCGCAAGTGACGGACAGGGCTGAATTTCCTTTGACATGGCCCGGTGCATCCCTATAATGCTGCGCCTATGTTGAATGACCCGATTCCACCTCACGTTGACCCGCGCAAATTGGCTGACCGTGGCACCACCCTTCAAGGTGAACTGCTGCTGGCCGATTTGAAGAGACTCTGCGACCCGCTTTCCGACGATGTCGGGACGGTCCAGGCCAAATTCGTTTTTGAACGAGATGAACGTAAATCTGTGGTGATCCACAGCTTTATCGACACTGAAGTCAAAATGGTTTGCCAGCGTTGTCTTGAGCTGGTCACCCTGCCGATCCACAGCGAATGCAGTTACGCCGTGGTGAAGGAGGGTGCGAATACCCAGTCGTTGCCGAAAGGTTATGACGTGCTGGAACTGGGCGAAGATCCATTGGATCTGCAGTCACTGATCGAGGAGGAGCTTCTGCTCGCCTTGCCCATTGTGCCTGCTCATCATCCGGAAGAATGCCAGCAGCCGGCGGGAGCAGATGAGCCCGAACCGAGCGAGGACGAGGTAACGCGGTCCAACCCGTTCAGTGTATTGGCGCAGTTAAAGCGTGACCCAAACGTTTAGGAGTTAATCAATTATGGCTGTTCAGCAGAACAAAAAATCCCGCTCCGCCCGTGACATGCGCCGTTCGCACGACGCTCTCGAGGCTAGCACCCTGTCTGTAGAAAAAACCACTGGTGAAGTTCACCTGCGTCACCACGTATCGCCAGAAGGCGTATACCGTGGCCGTAAAGTGATCGACAAGGGCGCCGACGAGTAATCACTTGTCCGCTCAAGTCATCGCGATTGACGCAATGGGCGGGGACTTCGGTCCCCGCAGCATTGTTAAGGCCAGCCTTGCTTGCCTGAATGCTACGCCCTCGCTGCACCTGACCCTCGTCGGTCAACCCTCTCTCCTTGAAGAACTGCTCAACGGCCAGTCGGCTGTCGATCTTGCGCGCCTGACAATTGCGCCAGCGTCCGAAGTCATCACCATGGACGAAAAGCCGGCACAGGCCCTACGCGGCAAGCCTGACGCGTCGATGCGGGTAGCCCTTGAGTTGCTGCGCGACGGCAAGGTCCAGGCCTGTGTCAGTGCGGGTAATACCGGGGCGCTGATGGCGCTGTCGCGCTATGTCCTGAAGACGTTGCCGGGGATCGATCGTCCGGCAATGGTCGCGGCGATCCCGACCCAGCGCGGGTTCTGCCAACTGCTCGATTTGGGCGCCAACGTCGATTGCAGCGCCGAGCACCTTCTGCAATTCGCCGTGATGGGCTCGGTTGCCGCGCAGACACTCGGCATTGCGCGACCTCGCGTTGCGCTGCTGAACATTGGCACCGAAGACATCAAGGGAAACCAGCAGGTCAAGCTGGCGGCGACCTTGTTGCAAAATGCGCGGGGCATCCATTACATCGGGTTCGTCGAAGGCGATGGTCTCTATCGCGGCGAGGCCGATGTGGTGGTCTGTGATGGTTTCGTTGGCAATATCCTGCTCAAGTCCAGCGAGGGGCTGGCGACCATGATTGGCCAGCGCATCGAGACACTGTTCAAGCAAAGCCTGGCTTCGCGGGTGGTGGGTGCCCTGGCGCTGCCATTGATGCGACGGCTGCAGGCAGACCTGGCGCCGGCGCGGCACAACGGTGCGAGTTTCCTCGGGCTGCAAGGTATCGTTATCAAGAGCCATGGTTCGGCGGGCGTGCAGGGCTTTCAAAGCGCTATCAACCGGGCGGTGATCGAAGTGCAGGAAAACCTGCCGGAACGCTTGCACGGCCGTCTCGAGGATTTGTTAACTTAGGCGTTTTCGTCTGACAATGCTTAAATGTGACCGGTCGGTTCAAGCCGCCATCCAACTGTCAGTTTCCTAGCGCCCCCAGGGGCGTCAATTTTTGACGACAAGATCATTAGGGGCTTTGTTTTCATGTCTGCTTCCCTCGCATTCGTCTTTCCAGGACAGGGCTCGCAGTCCCTCGGCATGCTGGCCGAGCTGGGCGCGCAATACCCGCTGGTCCTCGAAACATTCAAAGAAGCGTCCGACGCGCTCGGCTACGACTTGTGGGCACTGACCCAGCAAGGGCCGGAAGAGCAACTCAATCAAACCGATAAAACCCAACCGGCCATCCTCACCGCCTCGATTGCCTTGTGGCGCCTGTGGCTGGCTGAAGGCGGCGCGCGCCCGGCGTTTGTCGCCGGTCATAGCCTGGGTGAATACAGCGCACTCGTGGCCGCTGGCAGCCTGAGCCTGGCTGATGCGGTGAAACTGGTGGAGCGTCGTGGCCAGTTGATGCAAGAAGCCGTTCCGGCCGGGCAGGGCGGCATGGCCGCGATCCTCGGCCTGGAAGATGCCGATGTGTTGGCTGCCTGTGCCGAAGCGGCGCAAGGCGACGTGGTCAGCGCCGTCAACTTCAACTCCCCGGGCCAGGTGGTTATCGCCGGAGCCAAGGCTGCCGTCGAGCGTGCCATCGAAGGCTGCAAGGTCCGTGGCGCCAAGCGCGCCATGCCGCTGCCGGTCAGCGTGCCGTCGCACTGCGAACTGATGCGTCCGGCTGCCGAGCGTTTTGCCGAGTCCATCGCCACCATCGACTGGCAGGCTCCGCAGATTCCTGTTGTGCAGAACGTCAGCGCCAACGTGGCGCCGGATCTCGAGACCCTCAAGCGCGACTTGCTGGAGCAGCTCTACAAGCCGGTTCGCTGGGTCGAATCGGTGCAGACGCTGGCAGCCAAGGGCGCGACCGAGCTGGTCGAATGCGGCCCTGGCAAGGTGCTGGCAGGCCTGAACAAGCGCTGCGCCGAAGGCGTGTCCACTTCCAACCTCAACACCCCAGACGCTTTCGCTGCCGCTCGCGCAGCGCAAGCCTGAACAGGAGAAGCTTGCATGAGTCTGCAAGGTAAAGTTGCACTGGTGACCGGTGCAAGCCGCGGCATCGGCCAGGCCATTGCCCTGGAACTGGGTCGCCAAGGCGCCATCGTTGTCGGCACCGCGACGTCCGCTTCGGGCGCCGAGCGTATCGCCGCGACCTTGAAGGAAAACGGTATCCAGGGCACCGGGCTCGAGCTCAACGTGACCAGTGATGAATCCGTTGCCGCCGTGTTGGCAAGCATCCAGGAGCAGTTCGGTGCACCGGCGATCCTGGTGAATAATGCCGGCATCACCCGCGATAACCTGATGATGCGCATGAAAGATGACGAGTGGTTCGACGTGGTCGACACCAACCTGAACAGCCTCTACCGGCTGTCCAAGGGCGTCTTGCGCGGCATGACCAAGGCACGTTGGGGCCGAATTATCAGTATCGGCTCGGTTGTGGGTGCCATGGGCAACGCAGGCCAAGTAAACTATGCTGCGGCGAAAGCCGGTCTGGAAGGTTTCAGCCGTGCGCTGGCACGAGAAGTCGGTTCGCGCTCGATTACGGTAAACTCGGTTGCACCGGGTTTCATCGACACCGACATGACCCGTGAACTGCCGGAAGCACAGCGTGAAGCCTTGTTGACGCAGATTCCGCTGGGTCGTCTGGGGCAAGCTCAAGAAATCGCGTCCGTGGTCGCTTTTCTTGCTTCGGACGGTGCGGCATACGTGACCGGGGCTACAATCCCGGTGAACGGCGGGATGTACATGAGTTAAATGTGACGGATTGCTTCAAAAAAATGTCATACGAGCTGTCTAAAATCCGTTATAAAGCTGCAATCTATTTATAGGCGGCGGGCCCCAGGGTTCGAGGAGTGAAGCTTTCGGTTGAAAAACCGAAAAGTCTTTCTATACACTTACCCACCGGCCAGCTGCCTGAATTTGTCCATTAGGAGTGAAAACAAGGTATGAGCACCATCGAAGAGCGCGTCAAGAAAATCGTTGCCGAGCAACTGGGCGTTAAAGAAGAAGAAGTTGTGAACACCGCTTCCTTCGTTGAAGACCTGGGTGCCGACTCCCTTGACACTGTTGAGCTGGTGATGGCTCTGGAAGAGGAATTCGAGACCGAGATTCCTGACGAAGAAGCTGAAAAGATCACTACTGTACAAGCTGCTATCGACTACGTTACCAGCCACCAGGCGTAATCGTTTTTAGTCGTCGCTAGCTGTCATGGAAAAACCGCACTGCCATCACGGCGTGCGGTTTTTTCTTTAGGCCTGATGCAAAGTCGTCATTTGAAAAAGGAGAGTGCTGTGTCGCGTAGACGCGTCGTAGTCACCGGTATGGGTATGTTGTCGCCACTGGGCACGGATGTGCCAAGCAGTTGGCAGGGCATTCTGGCTGGCCGTAGTGGCATTGGTCTGATCGAACACACCGACCTTTCTGCCTATTCCACCCGTTTTGGCGGCTCGGTAAAAGGCTTCAATGTCGAGGAATACCTGTCGGTCAAGGAAGCTCGCAAGCTTGACCTGTTCATTCAATACGGCTTGGCAGCCGGTTTCCAGGCGGTGCGCAACGCCAGGCTGGAAGTGACCGATGCCAATCGTGAACGCATCGGCGTGGCCATGGGCTCGGGTATTGGCGGCTTGACCAATATCGAAGAAACCAGCCGCACGCTGCACGATTCGGGGCCGCGACGGATTTCTCCGTTCTTCGTGCCGGGCTCGATCATCAATATGATTTCCGGTTTCCTGTCCATCCACTTGGGTGCACAGGGGCCCAACTACGCCATCGCCACGGCGTGCACCACCGGCACCCATTGCATCGGCATGGCCGCGCGCAACATCATGTACGACGAAGCCGACGTGATGATTGCTGGCGGCGCCGAAATGGCGGCCTGCGGCCTGGGCATGGGCGGTTTCGGCGCGTCCCGTGCGCTGTCGACCCGCAACGATGAGCCAGCACGTGCCAGCCGACCATGGGACAAGGGCCGTGACGGCTTCGTGCTGTCCGACGGTGCCGGTGCGCTGGTGCTCGAAGAGCTGGAACACGCCAAGGCCCGCGGCGCGACCATCTATGCCGAGCTGATCGGTTTTGGCACCAGTGGCGACGCGTACCACATGACGTCGCCACCGGCCGATGGCGCCGGTGCCGCCCGTTGCATCGCCAACGCCTTGCGTGACGCGAAGATCAACGGCGACCAAGTGCAATACATCAACGCTCACGGCACTTCTACTCCGGCGGGTGACTTGGCCGAAGCCCAGGCGATCAAGACGGTGTTTGGCGAACACGCCTACAAGCTGGCGGTCAGCTCCACCAAGTCCATGACCGGTCACTTGCTGGGTGCGGCAGGGGCCGTGGAAGCGATCTTCAGCGTCCTGGCGATCAACAGCCAGACAGCGCCGCCGACCATCAACCTCGAGGAGCCTGACGAAGGGTGCGACCTGGACTTCGTGCCGCATACAGCCCGTGGCATGGACATCGATGTGGTGTTGTCCAACTCCTTCGGTTTTGGCGGGACCAATGGTTCGCTGGTGTTCCGCCGGTTCGCAGGTTGATGGAGAGCTGGGTCGACGGTCAACCGGCTGACGTCCTGTCGCTGAAAGATCGCGGCCTGGCTTATGGCGATGGGTTGTTCGAGACCATCGCCGTGCGCAATGGCAGGCCACTGTTGCTGGAGCGTCACTTGCAGCGCCTGGAAACAGGCTGCCAGCGACTGGCGCTCAGGGTCGACATGACGGTGGTGAGCGCCGAGCTGAGCGCTTACGCCCGGTCTCAGGGTGACGGCGTGATGAAATTGATCGTGACCCGTGGCGACAGTCGGCGTGGTTATGCCGCCGATCCCTCGGCCACCGCCCGACGCATCCTGCAGGGCAGTGCTCCTGTTGCTTATCCCGCTGCCCATGCCGAGCAAGGCGTGTTCCTGTTTCCCTGTTCAGTGCGCTTGTCCGAGCAGCCTTTGCTTGCCGGTCTCAAGCACCTCAATCGCCTGGAACAGGTGCTGGCCCGTGCTGAGTGGACTGATTCGCGGTATGCCGACGGCTTGATGCAGGACGCGTCCGGGCGGGTGATCGAAGGTGTGTTCAGTAACCTGTTCCTGGTGCGCGATGGGGTCTTGTCTACAGCGGACCTGAGCCGTTGTGGTGTCGCCGGGGTGATGCGCGCAGAATTGTTGTTTCAAGCCAATTCCCAAGGTATCGCTACGCAAATCATGGATATCAGCCTCGAACAGCTGCACCAGGCCGATGAGGTCTTTGTCTGCAACAGCGTATATGGCGTGTGGCCGGTACTCGGATGCGGTTCGGCACGCTGGTCGGCTGGCCCACTCACCCGTAAACTGCAGACCCTTGCCCGTGCGCTATTGGATGCCTGATTCGTGAGACGTAAATTCTTGCTGCTGCTGGAGACCGGACTGGTTCTGGCAGGGCTGTTGTTGGGCGCTTCAGCCTGGAAGATTCATTCGGCGCTGCAACAGCCGCTGAACATCACCCAGGAAGAGTTGCTGGACGTACCCAACGGGACCACCCCGACCGGAACCTTGAAGCGCCTCGAAGCCGACGGCCTGATCAAGGACGCCTTCTGGCTGCGTATTTATTGGCGCTTCAATCTAGCCGACCAGCCATTGCACTCCGGTGAATATCGGATGGTGCCGGGCATGACCATGGAAGCCTTGATCGGCGTCTGGAAGCGCGGAGATGTGGTGCAGTACAGCGTGACGCTGGTGGAGGGCTGGAATTTCCGTCAGGTGCGCGCGGCATTGGCCAAGGACGAAAAACTCCAGCAGACCCTTGCTGGCCTGAGCGACAGCCAGGTCATGGACCGCCTTGGTCATTCGGGCGTGTTCCCCGAAGGCCGGTTCTTCCCGGATACCTACCGCTTCGTGCGGGGCACCACGGATGCCGATCTGTTGAAGAAGGCCTACGATCGGCTGGACGACGTGCTTGCCAAAGAGTGGGCACAGCGTGCCGCCGACGTCCCGTACAGCCAACCCTATCAGGCCCTGATCATGGCCTCCCTGATAGAAAAGGAAACCGGGGTGCCCCAGGAACGTGGCCAGATCGCTGGAGTGTTCGTGCGTCGCCTGCGTCTGGGCATGCTGCTGCAGACCGACCCGACCGTGATCTATGGCCTCGGCGAGCGCTACACCGGCAAGCTCACCCGTGCCCATCTGAAAGAAGAGAATCCCTATAACACTTACCTGATCCCGGGTTTGCCGCCGACACCGATTGCAATGGTGGGGCGCGAAGCGATCCACGCGGCGTTGAACCCGGCCGACGGCAACAGTCTTTACTTCGTTGCCCGTGGCGATGGCAGCCATGTCTTTTCCGATGATCTGGAGACGCACAACAACGCGGTGCGTGAATTCCAGCTCAAGCGCCGTGCCGATTATCGCTCCAGTCCGGCCCCGGCGGCCCCGGATGATTCGGCACCGATTCCCGCAGCGTCACCGGACACGGCGCCTGAAGCCGTGCCTCAGGTGCCGCCACAAGAGCCTGCCCCCGAACCGAATGCGAGCGAGCCGCCGAGCTCGCAATGACTTTGACTAAGGATCGCCCGTGACTGGCTTGTTTATCACACTGGAAGGCCCGGAAGGCGCCGGCAAGAGCACCAATCGCGAGTACCTGGCCGAACGCCTGCGGGCTGCCGGCATCGAGGTGGTGCTGACCCGCGAGCCGGGCGGCACGCCACTGGCCGAGCGGATTCGCGAGGTGCTGCTGGCACCGGCCGATGAAATCATGAATCCCGATACCGAATTGTTGCTGGTGTTTGCCGCGCGGGCGCAGCATTTGGCCGAGGTGATTCGCCCGGCGCTGGCTCGCGGCGCTGTCGTGTTGTGCGACCGCTTTACCGATTCGACTTATGCCTATCAGGGCGGCGGGCGTGGCTTGTCCCTTGAACGCATCGCGACGCTGGAAACCTTTGTCCAGGGTGACCTGCGTCCCGACCTGACCCTGGTTTTCGACCTGCCAGTTGAAATCGGCCTGGCACGGGCAAGCGCTCGTGGCCGGCTGGACCGCTTCGAGCTCGAAGGGCAGGGGTTCTTCAACGCCGTGCGCAATGCCTTCCTGGGGCGCGCCAAGGCCGATCCGGCGCGTTACCTGTTGATCGATGCCGCTCAACCGTTGAGGCAGGTCCAGCAATCGCTGGAGGATTTGTTGCCGCGCTTGCTGGAGCGTGCCCGTGGCTGAAGCTTATCCCTGGCAGGACGGCCTTTGGCAACAACTGGCCGGCCGTGCCCAGCACGCCCATGCCTACCTGTTGCATGGCCCGGTCGGAATCGGCAAGCGAGCGCTGGCCGAACGCCTGATGGCCAGCCTGTTGTGCCAGGCCCCGGCGGCCTCGAATGCCTGCGGTGAATGCAAGTCCTGCCTGTTGCTCAAGGCCGGTAGCCATCCTGACAATTACGTGCTGGAGCCGGAAGAGGCGGACAAGGCGATCAAGGTCGACCAGGTTCGTGACCTGGTCAGCTTCGTGGTCCAGACCTCGCAAATGGGCGGGCGCAAAGTGGTGCTGATCGAGCCGGTGGAGTCGATGAACATCAACGCCGCCAACGCCTTGCTCAAGAGCCTCGAAGAGCCTTCCGGCGATACCGTGCTGTTGCTGGTCAGCCATCAGCCGAGCCGTTTGCTGCCGACCATCAAGAGCCGTTGCGTTCAGCAGACCTGTCCGCTGCCCAGCGAGGCAATGAGCCTGCAATGGCTGGCCAAGGCCTTGCCTGACAGCTCCGATGAAGAGCGCGTCGAACTGCTGACCCTGGCCGCCGGCTCGCCGCTGGCGGCGGTCAGCCTCCAGGCCCAAGGCGTGCGCGAGCAGCGGGCCCTGGTCGTGGACGGCGTGAAGAAGCTGCTCAAGCAGCAGCAATCGCCGACACAACTGGCCGAGGGGTGGAACGCCATCCCCTTGTTGCTGTTGTTCGACTGGTTCTGCGATTGGTCGAGCCTGATCCTGCGTTATCAGCTCACCGAGGACGAAGCCGGCCTCGGATTGCCGGATATGCGCAAGGTGATCCAGTACCTGGCGCAAAAAAGCAGCCAGGACAAAATCTTGAACATTCAGGACTGGATTCTTGCCCAACGTCAGAAGGTGCTGAGCAAGGCGAACCTCAATCGCGTGTTGCTGCTGGAGGCGCTGTTGGTGCAATGGGCGAGTTTGCCTGGTCGTACCTGACAGAGGCACTAGACTCAGCTCAATCGCAGCGGAGATCAGCATGAACGAACCTGTCAGTCCCGGGCCACGCAACGGCATCCTGTCCCTGACCATCAAGGACAAGTCCGTGCTTTACGCAGCCTACATGCCGTTTATCAAGAACGGTGGCCTGTTCATTCCTACCAACAAGAATTATCGCCTGGGCGACGAGGTGTTCATGCTGTTGAGCCTGATGGACGAAGCGGAAAAGATACCGGTCGCCGGCAAGGTCATCTGGATCACCCCCAAGGGCGCCCAGGGTAATCGGGCCGCCGGCGTTGGCGTGCAGTTCAACGAGGGTGACAACTCGGCCCGCAATCAGATCGAAACCCACCTGGCCGGATCGCTCAAGTCCGACCGTCCTACCCATACGATGTAGCCTGGCCCCTTATGCTCGTAGACTCTCATTGCCACCTCGATCGCCTCGACCTTGCCGCCCACGGCGGTTCCCTGGATGCCGCGCTGGATGCCGCGCGCCAGCGGGGCGTCGGACACTTCCTGTGCATCGGCGTCAGCGCCGACAACGCTGCCGACGTCAAGGTCCTGGCCGAACGTTATGAGGATGTCGATTGTTCGGTCGGCATCCACCCGCTGGACGTACAACCCGATGCTACGCCCGCCCTGGACTGGCTGCTGCATGAACTCGACCACCCTCGAGTCGTCGCCATCGGCGAAACCGGTCTCGATTATCACTACGAGCCGGAGGCCTCCGAGGTACAGCAGGCGTCGTTCCGCTTGCACTTGGAAGCCGCAAGACAGACCGGCAAGCCGGTGATTATCCACACCCGTGGGGCACGGGCCGATACTTTGGCCCTGTTGCGCGACGCGGCGCTGCCCCAGGCCGGTGTGTTGCATTGCTTCACTGAAGATTGGGACATGGCCAAGGCTGCGCTGGACATGGGTTATTACATTTCCTTGTCCGGTATTGTCACGTTCCGCAATGCCGACGCCTTGCGCGACGTTGCCAGCAAGGTGCCGGCCGATCGCCTGTTGGTCGAGACCGACTCGCCTTACCTGGCGCCAATCCCGTATCGCGGCAAGCCAAACCTTCCGCAATATGTGCGGGAAGTGGCGGAGTTCCTGGCGATGTTGCGGGGGGAATCCTATGGCCGGTTCGCGGAGCAAACCACGGAAAACTTCAAGCGCCTGTTCCCATTGGCGCGCGTCCGTTCGCCGATGGCCTGAAACCGAGACAAAAAAAACCCGGGTTCTGGGGGGTGAATCCGGGTTAAGACCATTAGGAGTAAAACAAAGGCACGCGGTCCGTTGGCACCTTTATCGGCGCGTCACTTGGGGGAGATGTCGCGCCGACAGTTCAAGTATTGATCACTATGGCAGTGCGTCCAGTTTCACCGGGTTGGTTTTTAAACAAATTTGGAATACGTTCGCTTCGGATAGGTTCTCATTGTGCCTGACGCCTGCGCGGCGATAAGGCATCAGTTGAAACGGAGGAGCCGGATTTGCGCGGTTTTGTTGAGATCTGTGGCCCAGAACGGATGATCCGTGCATTTTTGCGTAAGTTAGGCATAATACCGGGCTTCGAATTTTGACCCTTCAGACCTTTTTCTTATGCACAAAGAACCCCGTAAGGTCCGTGAGTTTCGTCGCCGCGAGCAGGAAATTCTCGACACCGCGCTCAAGTTGTTCCTCGACCAGGGCGAAGACAGCGTCACCGTCGAGATGATTGCGGATGCCGTGGGTATCGGCAAAGGCACGATCTATAAACACTTCAAATCCAAGGCTGAGATCTACCTGCGCCTGATGCTCGATTACGAGCGCGATTTGAACGAGCTCCTGCATTCGGCCGATGTCGACAAGGACAAGGAAGCCCTGTCCCGGGCCTACTTCGAGTTCCGTATGCGCGACCCGCAACGTTATCGCTTGTTCGATCGCCTCGAAGAAAAGGTGGTCAAGGGCAACCAGGTGCCAGAGATGGTCGAGGAGCTGCACAAGATTCGCGCTTCGAACTTCGATCGCCTGACCCTCTTGATCAAGGGCCGGATCAGCGAAGGCAAGCTCGAAGACGTGCCGCCGTATTTCCATTATTGCGCTGCCTGGGCATTGGTACATGGCGCGGTGGCGCTGTATCACTCGCCGTTCTGGAGCAACGTGCTGGAAGATCAGGAAGGTTTCTTCCAGTTCCTGATGGACATCGGCGTGCGCATGGGCAACAAGCGCAAGCGCGACCCGGAAGTCCCGAGCAGTTGAGGCATTCAGCTACCTGATTGCGCCATGTCCGCTTACATGGCGCAGTGCCCGAGGAATATACTCAGGCTTGGGTCTTGCGAAAACTTGATTTCTAGGTCAATTTTCTCGGACTCGATTCTTCTTTCGCCGGAGTGATCCATGATCGTTGACCGTCAAGGCAGGCGTTTTCGCAATTTGCGGATCAGCCTGACTTCAGCCTGCAATTACGCCTGTACCTACTGCGTGCCTGACGGCAAGCGGCTGGTGGCTGCGCAGGATGAACTGTCGGCCGAGGCCATGGCGCGAGGCGTTGCTTATCTGATCGAAGCCGCCGGTATCGAGCGGTTGCGCATCACCGGTGGCGAGCCGCTGGTCAGCCCCAAGCTCGAAAGCTTCATGACGGCGGTGGGGCAGATGGGGCTGGAAGACATCAGCCTGACTACCAACGGTCAGTTGCTGGCCAAGAAATTGCCGTTATTGGTAAACGCCGGTATCCGTCGCATCAATGTTTCCCTCGACACCCTCGACCCTGCTGCGTTTCGCAGTATCGCCCGTGGCGGCGACCTGGCGACCGTGCTGGACGGCATGGAACAAGCCCGGGCCGCCGGGATGAAAATCAAGGTCAACATGGTGCCATTGCGCGGGCAGAACCTCGATCAGGTGATGCCGTTGCTGGAGTATTGCCTGGAACGTGGCTATGAACTGCGGTTCATCGAGTTGATGCGCATGGGCCACCTGGCCAGCGATTCCAATGCGTTCCTGCAACAGTTCGTCAGCCTCCAGCAACTGCTGGGCCTGATTGGCGAGCAATACGAATACCTGCAGGCCGATGCGCCTGTCGATGCGACAGCCGTGCGCTACGAAATTCCGGGGTTAGGCCATTTTGGCGTGATCGCCAACGAGAGCGTGCCGTTCTGCCGGACCTGTTCGCGACTGCGCTTGTCGTCCACCGGCTGGCTGCATGGCTGCCTGTCGTCGAGCAACCGTCACTTCGTCGGCGATCTGCTGGACAAGCCTCGTCACCAAGCCTTGCCGGCGCTCCAGCGTCTGCTGGTCAAGGCGCTGGGGGACAAGCAGGAAGTGGCGTTTTCCGGTGGCGCAACCATCATGAAGATCATCGGTGGCTGAATAAGGCTGTTGTGGCGAGGGGATTTATCCCCGCTGGGTTGCGCAGCCACCCCGGAACTATCGCCTCGGAGAATCAGGTCGAACATTTCTGTCCTTTGGGGGCGCTTCGCACCCAGCGGGGATAAATCCCCTCGCCACAGGAATAATGAACCATTCCCCCATCAAGCTGGCGCAAAAGCTGCATCCCACGGCCATTCGCCGGTTTTCCGTCACCGGTTTTTGGAGGATAGGATGCGTAGCCTGTTTTTGCTGCTGACCGTTTTGACGCTTGGTGGCTGCATGAATGTCAGCGACATGGGGGAGGGCGTTCGTTATCACATGAGCGATGCCGGCCTGCTGGACCATAGCGACAGCCGCCGCGTGAACAACCTGCGCATCCAGCCGGATTCCTTCATCTACATCGCCCAAGGCGCTTTTGCTCCGCCGGGCAGCGCCTATCCTCGGCCCAACGTCGTGGCTGAAGAAGCCTTCAACGGTTTCATCGAATATTTCCCCATGGTTCGTCGCGCCCGAGTCCCGGAAGGCCTCGACCAGGCGATGGGCGAAGCGCGGGCTGCTGGCGCCCACTACCTGCTTTACACCCGCTTCGCCAAGGCCGACAACCGCATCGGCAATACTGACGAATGGCTGGATGAGGAGGCCGTGGATCGCCTGGGCGTCGACACCAGCGTGATTCAAATCATGTTGATCGAGACCAGCACCCAGTATTTGATTGATACTGCACGCATCAAGAGCCGTGGCGGTTTGCTGACGTTGCACGACAAGCAGCCACAAGACCTCATCGCCACGCCGTTGCGTGAGTACGCCCGCAGCCTGCTGGGGATGAGCGACGAATAAACAGAAGGAGACACCATGAGCGGACCGCAAAAAGCCAATGACCTGCTGGGGCAGATCCCCAAGACCAAAGGCCTGCCTCCGGTCCACTTGTGGAACCCCGACTTCTGCGGCGACATCGACATGCGTATCGCCCGGGACGGCACCTGGTATTACCTGGGCACGCCCATTGGGCGCAAGCCGATGGTCAAGCTGTTCTCCACCATCATTCGCCGCGACGGCGATGATTATTTCCTGATCACTCCCGTGGAAAAAGTCGGCATCAAGGTCGATGACGCGCCGTTCGTGGCGGTGACTCTTGAAGTCGAAGGGCAGGGTGAAGCGCAGTTGTTGCGCTTCACCACCAATGTCGAGGAAATCACCGAAGCCGGCCCGGAACATCCGATGCGCGTCGTGATCGATCCCCAGACCCAGGAACCGGCGCCCTACGTGCATGTGCGCAGCAACCTCGAGGCCTTGATCCATCGCAACGTGTTCTACCAACTGGTGGAGCTGGCGGTCAGCCGCGAGATCGACGGGCAGCGTTGGTTGGGCGTGTGGAGTGGTGGCGAGTTCTTCCCCATCGGCCTGGAACCCTGATCCTTTGTGGAAGTGAGGGTTGATCCAACATCCGCGTCGGCTGAAGGATCGCTATCGCGAGCAAGCTCGCTCCCACAGTGGATTTGGGGTGCCTGCAATATCTGTGTGCGCCACCAAACCCTGTGGGAGCGAGCTTGCTCGCGAAGGCGTCGGTACATCCAACACCTTCACAACTGACCCACCGCTTTCGCGAGCAAGTCCGCTCCCACAGTGGTATGCAAAATTCAAATTGACACCCAATCGTATGATGATTAGCGTGGGCGCCTAACAAAAAATCGCCCACGGGGTATTCATGTCCAGCAGTTTTCACGCATCGACCGTCGATTGGCTGGGGGGCTGGATTGCCGCCGGCCAGGTCAAGCCTGGGCAAACCATCAAGGTCGAAGCAGACCTTGGCGAGCAACTGGGCGTCAGCCGCACGGTGATTCGCGAGGCCATCAAGACGCTGGTTGCCAAAGGCATGCTGGAGGTCGGGCCGAAGGTCGGCACGCGGGTGCTGCCGGTGCGCCGCTGGAATCTGTTTGATCCGCAAGTAGTCGGCTGGCTGTCACGCAGTGGCCTGCCGGAAAACTTCGTCGACGACCTGCTGGACCTGCGACGCACCATCGAACCCATGGCCGTGAGATGGGCCTGCGAACGGGCGACGGCCGAGCAGGTGCAGGCGATCCGCGTGGCCTATCATGCCTTGGAGCGGGCGGTGGACAGCGGCGCGGATTACAACCGCGCCGACCAGTTCTTCCACGAATGCATTCTCGCCGCCAGCCACAATCAATTCATCGAACAAATGGTTCCGGCCTTGGGCGCGTTGCTGGCGGTTTCGTTCGAGGTGTCGGCGGCCGACCCGGACGAGCTGCGCCGCACTTTGCCGATCCACAAGGACATTGCCGAGGCGATCGCCGCACGGGATGCGACGCGGGGCGTCTGGGCCTGCATGACCCTGATCGATAACGCAGACCTGGCCATCAAGCGTTTTTATCCCAATGTCATGGCCGGTCGACCAGATAACGCCGGGGCACCCGGGGACAGGAGGTTTCAATGAAGTGGACGGCTTTGACAGAACACCGCGCGAAGCTGGGCGAGGGGCCATTCTGGGATGAGCCGACGCAGGCGTTGTATTGGGTCGATATCATCGGCAAGCAAGCGCTGCGGCTGATTGGCGCGAACGTGCAGATCTGGCAGATGCCCGAACACGTCTCGGCGTTTATCCCGACCCAGAGCGGCGACGCGTTGGTGACGCTGAGCAGTGGTGTCTATCGGTTGGATCTCGATTCGCCAGGGTTGGAGCCGCGCCTGAAGCTGCTGTGCATGGCCGATCCACAGCCTGGCAACCGCGCCAACGAAGCCCGCTGCGACGCGTTGGGCCAGCTCTGGCTCGGTACCATGCAGAACAACATCGGTGAACATGGCGAAGACCTGCCTGTCGAGCGGCGTTCCGGCGGCCTGTTCCGTGTCGGGACCGATGGCCGTGTGATGCCGTTGCTACGCGGCCTGGGTATTCCCAACACGCTGTTATGGAGCCCCGATGGCACGACGGTGTATTTCGGCGAAAGCCTGGACGGCACGCTGTACCGTCATTTCATTTACCCCGATGGCAAGCTGGCGCCGGCTGAAGTCTGGTTCGGACCCCATTCCCGTGGCGGCCCGGACGGTTCGGCCATGGATGCACGGGGTTATGTCTGGAACGCTCGCTGGGACGGCAGTTGCCTGCTGCGGTTGCATCCGGACGGCCATGTCGATCGGGTGATAGAACTGCCGGTCAGTCGCCCGACCAGTTGTGTATTCGGCGGGGAAGATCTCAAGACGCTGTACATCACCAGTGCGGCCAGTCCGCTCGGTCATCCGCTGGACGGTGCGGTGCTGTCGATGCGCGTCGATGTGCCGGGCATGCCTTGTACGCGGTTCGCTGGTTAAATCCCAAAATATGGGATGTAAATATATATATTGAGATTATTTGGCGGTCGGGTTTATAGTCGGCTCCATCAGCAATACGCACTCACACTAAAAAAACAAAACAGGTGAAGCGATGCATCAATCTTTTCCCGGACGCCCTGGCGGCGTCCGCGAACAACTCCTCGTTCAGGCTCTGTCAGGCCGGCCATCAACGGATGTCCGGTTTTTGTCGTGCCTGCCTGCGGGAGTCATGATTCATGGCTGACGTGCTGTGCTTGCCGCCCGTGCCCGAGCCTCCCAAAGGGCAGCGACTGAAAGACAAGGTCGTGTTGCTGACCGGCGCGGCCCAAGGTATCGGCGAAGCAATCGTGGCCGCATTCGCGTCGCAACAGGCACGACTGGTGATCAGCGATATCCAGGCTGAAAAAGTCGAAGCCGTCGCCGCCCATTGGCGCGGACAAGGCGCCGATGTGCAGGCGCTGAAGGTCGACGTTTCGAACCAGCAGGATCTGCACGCCATGGCCCGCCGGGCTGTTGAACTGCACGGTCGCATCGATGTGCTGGTGAACTGCGCTGGCGTCAATGTGTTCCGCGATCCGCTGGAAATGACCGAAGAGGACTGGCGCCGCTGCTTCGCCATCGACCTGGATGGCGCCTGGTACGGTTGCAAGGCGGTATTGCCGCAAATGATCGAGCAGGGCGTGGGCAGCATCATCAACATTGCCTCGACCCATTCGTCCCACATCATTCCTGGCTGTTTCCCGTATCCCGTCGCCAAGCATGGGCTGCTGGGCCTGACCCGCGCCCTGGGCATCGAGTACGCGCCCAAGGGCGTGCGCGTGAATGCCATCGCGCCGGGCTACATCGAGACGCAACTGAACATCGACTACTGGAACGGCTTCGCCGATCCCCATGCCGAACGCCAGCGCGCGCTGGATCTGCACCCGCCACGGCGTATCGGGCAGCCGATCGAAGTGGCGATGACGGCCGTATTCCTGGCCGGTGACGAAGCACCGTTTATCAATGCTTCATGCATCACCATCGATGGTGGACGTTCGGTCATGTACCACGACTGAACATTCTTGGATTGCGGTAGGAAACTTCGCCTGTAATCCAATCATCATACGATATGACTATTTAGACCTATGCTGTGCAGTAACACGATTTGAGCGACCAGCCTGCGCATTTCCACCCACGTGGAGCAGATCCCTGGACGTTTGGCTTTCAATAAAAAAAACAAGGAGTCAGCTATGAAACATCGTCGTGGGATCCGTTCCCTGTGTCGCGCCGCCCTCGCGGTGACCGCGGTCAGCCTCAGCAGCCACTTGCTGGCGGCCGATCCGGTAAAAATCGGTTTCCTGGTCAAGCAGGCCGAGGAGCCCTGGTTCCAGACCGAGTGGGCGTTCGCTGAAAAAGCTGCCAAAGACAAAGGCTTCCAATTGATCAAGATCGCCGTGCCCGACGGCGAGAAGACCCTCTCGGCCATCGACAGCCTGGCCGCCAACGGTGCCAAGGGCTTCGTGATCTGTCCGCCGGACGTGTCCCTCGGCCCGGCCATCATGGCCAAGGCCAAACTCAATGATCTCAAGGTGATTGCCGTGGACGACCGTTTTGTCGATTCCAAGGGCAAGTTCATGGAAGACGTGCCGTACCTGGGCATGGCTGCGTTCGAGGTGGGCCAGAAGCAAGGCGCCGCCATGGCGGCCGAAGCGAAAAAACGTGGCTGGGATTGGAAAGACACCTACGCGGTGGTCAACACCTTCAACGAGCTGGACACCGGCAAGAAGCGCACCGACGGTTCGGTCAAGTCTCTGGAAGACGCAGGCATGCCGAAAGACCACATCCTCTTCGCGGCCCTGAAAACTCTCGACGTCCCCGGCAGCATGGACTCCACCAACTCGGCGTTGGTGAAGCTGCCAAGCGGCGCGAAAAACCTGATCATCGGCGGCATGAACGACAACACCGTGCTGGGCGGCGTGCGTGCCACCGAAGCGGCCGGGTTCAAGGCGGCCAACGTGATCGGTATTGGTATCAACGGCACTGACGCCATCGGCGAGCTGAAGAAACCGGAAAGCGGCTTCTTCGGTTCGATGCTGCCGAGCCCGCACATCGAAGGCTACAAGACTGCCGAAATGATGTACGAGTGGGTCACCACCGGCAAGGAGCCGCCGAAGTACACCGCCATGGACGAGGTGACGCTGATCACCCGGGAGAACTTCAAGCAGGAGCTGGAAAAGATCGGCTTGTGGAATTGATGGCCGGTTGATTCAAAAGCGGCCCCGGTCACACACGTGACGGGGTCGCTTGATCTCTGTAAGTTCGAGGTGGTTATGCAAGCGCAAACAGCGGCACAGCAACAGAACATCGGTGGCAGCTTGCGATTCAACGGGATCGGTAAATCGTTTCCCGGCGTGCAGGCGCTGGCCAATATCAGTTTCGTCGCGCATCCGGGGCAGGTGCATGCCTTGATGGGCGAGAACGGCGCGGGCAAGTCCACCTTGCTCAAGATCCTCGGTGGCGCCTACATTCCGAGCAGCGGTGATCTGCAGATCGGCGAGCAGACGATGGCCTTCAAAGGCACCGCCGACAGCATCGCCAGTGGTGTCGCGGTGATTCACCAAGAGTTACACCTGGTGCCGGAAATGACCGTCGCGGAGAACTTGTTCCTCGGTCACTTGCCGGCGCGTTTCGGCCTGGTCAATCGTGGCGTGCTGCGCCAGCAGGCGTTGACGCTGCTCAAAGGCCTGGCGGACGAAATCGACCCACAGGAAAAAGTCGGTCGCCTGTCCCTGGGTCAGCGCCAATTGGTGGAAATCGCCAAGGCGTTGTCCCGTGGCGCCCATGTCATCGCCTTCGACGAGCCGACCAGCAGCCTGTCGGCCCGGGAAATCGACCGGTTGATGGCGATCATCGCCCGTCTGCGGGACGAGGGCAAAGTGGTGCTGTACGTCAGCCATCGCATGGAGGAAGTGTTCCGTATCTGTAACGCAGTGACGGTCTTCAAGGACGGGCGTTATGTCCGTACTTTCGAGAACATGAGCGAGCTGACCCATGATCAGCTGGTCACGTGCATGGTCGGTCGCGATATCCAGGACATTTATGACTATCGTCCCCGGGAGCGCGGCGATGTGGCGTTGCAGGTAAAGGGCCTGCTCGGGCCGGGCTTGCGCGAACCGGTGAGTTTCCAGGTGCACAAGGGCGAGATCCTCGGCTTGTTCGGGCTGGTCGGCGCCGGTCGTACCGAGCTGCTGCGCTTGCTCAGTGGCCTGGAGCGCCAGAGCGAGGGCAGCCTGGTGCTGCACGGCAAGGAATTGAAACTGCGTTCGCCCCGCGATGCCATCGCCGCTGGCGTGCTGCTCTGCCCGGAAGACCGCAAGAAGGAAGGCATTATCCCGTTGGGCAGCGTGGGCGAGAACATCAACATCAGCGCTCGTCCGGCTCATTCCGCGCTCGGCTGCCTGTTGCGTGGTGACTGGGAGCGGGGCAATGCCGACAAGCAGATCAAGTCGCTGAAGGTGAAGACCCCGGCGGCGAGCCAGAAAATCATGTACCTGTCCGGCGGCAACCAGCAGAAGGCGATTCTGGGTCGCTGGCTGTCGATGCCGATGAAAGTCCTGCTGCTGGATGAGCCGACCCGTGGCATCGACATCGGTGCCAAGGCCGAGATCTACCAGATTATCCACAACCTGGCGGCGGAGGGCATCGCGGTGATTGTGGTGTCCAGTGACCTGATGGAAGTGATGGGCACTTCCGACCGAATCCTGGTGCTCTGCGAAGGGGCCATGCGTGGCGAGCTGCCGCGCGACCAGGCCAACGAATCCAACCTGCTGCAACTGGCGCTGCCGCGCCAACGCGTTGCCGACGCGGCGAACTGAGAGGTAAATCATGACCATTCAAAACAATGCACTGCCAACGGCACGCAAACCCCTGGACCTGCGCCGCTTCCTCGACGACTGGGTCATGCTGCTGGCGGCCATCGGCATCTTCGTGCTCTGCACCCTGATGATCGACAACTTCCTGTCGCCGTTGAACATGCGGGGCCTGGGCCTGGCGATTTCCACCACCGGTATCGCGGCCTGCACCATGTTGTATTGCCTGGCGTCCGGGCACTTCGACTTGTCGGTGGGGTCGGTCATTGCCTGTGCCGGCGTGGTTGCGGCAGTGGTGATGCGCGACACTGACAGCGTCTTCCTCGGGGTCAGCGCGGCGTTGGTGATGGGGCTGATCGTTGGCCTGATCAACGGCATCGTGATTGCGAAACTGCGGGTCAATGCGCTGATTACCACGCTGGCGACCATGCAGATCGTGCGTGGCCTGGCCTATATCTTTGCCAACGGTAAAGCAGTTGGCGTTTCCGAAGAATCTTTCTTCGTCTTCGGCAACGGCCAGTTGTTCGGCGTGCCGGTGCCGATCCTGATCACCATTGCCTGCTTCCTGTTCTTCGGCTGGCTGCTGAACTACACCACCTACGGGCGCAACACCATGGCCATCGGTGGCAACCAGGAAGCGGCGTTGTTGGCAGGGGTGAACGTTGATCGCACCAAGATCATCATCTTCGCCGTGCACGGCATTATTGGTGCGCTGGCGGGTGTGATCCTGGCCTCGCGCATGACGTCGGGCCAACCGATGATCGGCCAAGGCTTCGAGCTGACCGTGATCTCGGCCTGCGTGCTCGGTGGGGTTTCGTTGAGCGGCGGCATCGGCATGATCCGCCACGTCATCGCGGGCGTGCTGATCCTGGCGATCATCGAGAACGCGATGAACCTGAAGAACATCGACACCTTCTACCAATACGTCATCCGCGGCTCGATCCTGTTGCTGGCGGTGGTGATTGACCGGTTGAAGCAGCGCTGAAGATTCTGTCAACCAATACACCGCCTTCGCGAGCAAGCCCGCTCCCACAGGTTGTTGTGCCAGGCTCAGAACTTCGGCGCAGCACAGAACCAGTGTGGGAGCGGGCTTGCTCGCGAAGGCTGAGTGTCAGTCGAGTAGATGATGACTGACACACCGCCTTCGCGAGCAAGCCCGCTCCCACAGTTTGTGCCACAGCGCCTGTTAGATCACCAACGACAGCAGCAGGATAAAGATCAAGCCCACCACCGACAGGATGGTTTCCATCGCCGTCCAGGTCTTGAAGGTTTCGGCCACGGTCATGTTGAAGTACTGCTTGACCAGCCAGAAGCCCGCGTCGTTGACGTGGGACAGGATCAACGAACCGGCACCGGTCGCCAGCACCAGCAGCTCACGGTTCACACCCGGCATCATCCCAACGACCGGCACCACGATCCCGGCACCGGTAATGGTGGCCACGGTCGCAGAACCCGTGGCAATCCGAATCACCGCAGCCACCAGCCACGCCAACAGGATCGGCGAGATCTGCGCGCTGACCGCCATGTGGCCGATCACGTCACCCACGCCGCTGGTCACCAGCATCTGCTTGAAGCCACCACCGGCACCGATGATCAGGATGATCGCGGCCGTCGGCGCCAGGCTGGCGTCCAGCCATTTCAGTATCTGGCTGGAGCCGATGCCCTGCTTGTAGCCAAAGGTGTACAGCGACAACAGCAACGCCAACAGCAGCGCCGAGATCGGGTGGCCGATCATGTCCATCCAGGTGCGGAAGAAGTTGCCGTCCGGCAGCGTCACGTCAGCAAAAGTCTTGAGCAACATCAGGAACACCGGCGACAGCACGGTGACCAGGGTGATGCCGAAACTCGGCAGTTCGGTGCCGTCGGTTTCACGCGCCAGTTGATCCACCAGTTCCTGGTTCGGATGACCGGGGATGTGCTTGGCAATGAACGTACCGAAAATCGGGCCGGCAATGATGGCGGTCGGCAGCGCAACAATCAGGCCATAGAGAATGGTCTTGCCGATGTCAGCACCAAAGATGCCAATCGCCAGCAACGGGCCCGGGTGCGGCGGCACCAGGCCGTGGACTGCGGAAAGGCCGGCGAGCAACGGGATGCCGATCTTGATGATCGACACGCCAGTGCGGCGCGCCACGATGAACACCAGCGGGATCAGCAGCACGAAACCGATTTCGAAGAACAGCGGGATGCCCACCAGGAACGCGGCGAACATCATGGCCCATTGCACCTTGTCCTTGCCGAAGGCGCGGATGAGGGTCTGGGCAATCTGATCGGCACCGCCCGACTCGGCCATCATTTTGCCGAGCATGGTGCCCAGCGCGAGGATGATGCCGACAAAACCGAGCACGCCACCGAAGCCGTCCTGGAACGCCTTGATGATGGTGCCGATCGGCATGCCCGACGTCAGGCCGAGAAACGCGGCGGCGATGGTCAGCGCAATGAAGGGGTGGATCTTGAACTTGGTGATGAGGACGATGAGTCCGATCACCGTGACCACTGCATCAAGCAGTAGGTACGTCTCGTGGGACATGCCAAACATGGGGGGTGTCTCCTGATTTGTTGTTGTTATTGAAGCAGTTATTTATGGACCGTCGGGACAGCGCTATCTTTCTGACGCAAAATTTTGAAACTCAACTGGCCAGCTTCAAACCGTGGGCCAGCCACCAGACGTAAGCCTGGCGTGCCAACTCATCAATGCTGTGGCTGGACGCATCCAGAGCCAGGGTCAGGGGCTCGCCAACAGGAGATTCAAGGGTGGCAAACTGGCTGTCGATCAAGGTCGACGGCATGAAATGACCGGGACGATGGGAAACACGGTCGGCGGCCACTTCAGGGGTCAATTCGAGAAAAACGAAGCCCAGGCCAGGCAAGGCGCTGCGCAGGCGCTCGCGATAGCTGTGCTTGAGGGCCGAGCACGTCAGCACCGGGCGCTCGCCCGTGGCGTCGACACGGCGCAACTCGTCGCACAGGCTGTCGAGCCAGCCGGCACGGTCGTCGTCGTTCAGGGGGATACCGGCGCTCATCTTCTGGATGTTGGCCGCGGGGTGGAACGTGTCGCCTTCGATGGCGGTGGCGCCGCTCAGTTGGCACAGGGCCTGGCTGACGCAAGTTTTGCCGCAACCGGCAACGCCCATGATGACCAGGGCGGTGATTGGATTATTCATGTAACACCTCAGCGCGCAGACAGCGCTACCTTTGCCAGTTATGACACCGCAG
The DNA here is from genome assembly GCF_016756915.1 of Pseudomonas sp. HB05. Lineage (NCBI taxonomy): Bacteria > Pseudomonadati > Pseudomonadota > Gammaproteobacteria > Pseudomonadales > Pseudomonadaceae > Pseudomonas > Pseudomonas sp. HB05. The sequence goes on along the minus strand of NZ_JAESPG010000018.1, from coordinate 109,097 downwards.
CAAAAGCAGAAGTTGCCGACGCCTTCTTGTCATTTTTGTGGTTGCAGCATGTTCGTCCACGGCACCAGCGCACAGGGATCAGGCAAACCCCATCAACGCATTTGCAGCCGCGCCGAGACAGCGCTACCTTAGTGCCTTGATTTTTGTTTGGCAAGCCGCCCTGATGACCGTCACTAAAAACGATAAGAATACTCGCACCACCGGTCGCCCCACGCTCAATGAAGTCGCACGCCTGGCCGGTGTCAGCCCGATCACCGCCTCCCGTGCCCTGCGCGGCGTCAGCAGCGTGGCCGTGGAGCTGGTGGAAAAGGTCCGCCAGGCCGCCCTTGAGCTCAACTACGTCGTCAACCCCGCCGCCCGCGCCCTGGCCTCGGCCCAGAGCCATTCGGTGGTGGTGCTGGTGCCATCGCTGTCCAACCTGTTGTTCATCGATACCCTGGAAGCCATTCATCGCGTCTTGCGGCCCAAGGGCTTCGAAGTGGTGATCGGCAACTACCACTATTCCCGGGACGAAGAAGAAGACCTGTTGCGCAACTACATGGCCTATCAGCCCCGGGGTTTGTTGCTGACCGGGTTCGACCGAACCGAAAGCGCACGGCGCATGATCGAGGCCAGCAATATCCCCTGTGTATACATGATGGAACTGGACCCCGGGGCCGGCCTCAACTGCGTGGGTTTTTCCCAGCTCAAGGCCGGTGAAACGGCTGCCGAGCATCTGATCTCCAGGGGGCGCAAGCGCCTGGCCTACATCGGCGCGCAATTGGACCAACGGACGTTGCTGCGCGGCGAAGGTTTCCGTCGCGCGCTGCAGAAGGTCGGGCTCTACGACCCGGACCTGGAAGTGTTGACCCCTCGCCCGTCATCGGTCGGCCTGGGCGGCGAGTTGTTCCTGCAATTGCTGGCGAGCCATCCGGACGTCGATGCGATCTTCTTCGGCAACGACGACCTGGCCCACGGTGCCCTGCTCGAAGCGTTGCGCTGTGGCATCAAGATCCCCGAGCAGGTTTCGATCCTCGGTTTCAACGACCTGCCCGCCTCGGCACACATGGTGCCGCGCTTGAGCAGCATCAGTACTCCCCGGGAAGCCGTCGGCCGCCACGCCGCGGAACAGATGCTCACCTTGATGGCCGGCAATCGCATCGCCCAGCCGGTGGTGGACCTCGGTTTCGAACTCAAGGTTCGCGAAAGTACCTGAGGCTCGGCACGATGCGGTCGATCCCTGCCGACGAACGGCAAGGTTTGGCCACCGCCGCTGAGCGCACCTTCCCCGTAGCCCTTGAAATACGGGACGTTGCGACGATGGCACGGGATATGCTGCTGCCCATCGCTCAGCCATTACCCGCAGGTGTTCATCATGTTGGTCAGTGTAAAACAACAAGCGATAAACCTACCCCTCAAGCGCCCGGGCGAAGACCCCACCGCCGAAGCCGCCAGCGGCCTGCAAAGCGCCGCCTTGCAAGCGCTGCGCGACAATATCCAGGCCCAGGCCAACCAAGGCAGCACCCAAGTCCAGGAGTCCATCACCCGGCAGGCCACGCAGCAGGTCAACGCCGCTACCGCGATCAGTGACAAGGTTGATGAGGCCTTCGCCAAGACCCGCGTGCAATTGCAAACGGTCGGCTCGTCAGCCCTTGAAGACACCAGCTCTGCCATGGCGCAGTTCAAGGACTACATGAGCAAGACGCCGGAAGAGCGCCTGCGCGACAGCATTCTCGAGGAGATGGGCATTACCGAAGAGGAATATGAGGCGATGCCGCCCGAGAAGCAACTGGCGGTCGGCGAGGAAATTGCCCAGCGCATGCAGGACAAGGCGGCGATGGCACAGGTCGAAAAAGCCCAGGAAAGCCGGTCGGATGAGAAGCACCCGGTCACGGACATGTTCCTCGCCTCGCTGTGAACCCGCCAGACAAGCGCCGGGAATATCCCGGCGCATTGTTTGTTCCCCTATAATCGCCCGCCTCCATTACACACCGCGCCCGCGCCATGTCCGAATTCCACTGCACACGCCTCGACGAGCCGCTATGGCCGCTGATGAACAAGTTCTACCGCGCCCATCAGTCGTCGATGAAAGCCGTGCGCGACGCGCAGCTTTGGGTGGCACGGCGCGAAGAAATCATCGCGGCACTCTGCCTGCGACCGGTTTCGGGGGGACATTGGCTGACGGGATTGTTCGTCGACCCGGCGTACCGCGTGCAAGGCGTCGCGGGGCGGCTGATCGCCGAAGCCGTGAAAGGCCTGGACGAGCCGGTGTGGTTGTTCTGCCACCCGGACCTGCGCGGCTTTTATGAGCGACGCGGGTTCAGTTTCGACCCGGAGCTGCCTTATGCGATGGCTGAACGACTGAGCCGGTACGCGCGTAGCAAGCCGATGATTGCGATGGGGTTGGCGCCTGCACAGCTCTAAGGCGCTGCATATCCCTGTGGGAGCGAGCCTGCTCGCGAATGCGATTTAAAATCCAGCAGATGATGCGGCTGATACACCGCATTCGCGAGCAGACTCGCTCCCACAAGGGGTTTGGTGGTGGGCTGTCAATCGTCGGCCATGGGATCGAGATCCGGAAACATCACCTCGGTAAAGCCGAACTTGCTGAAATCGGTGATGCGCGACGGGTACAAGCGGCCGATCAGGTGATCGCATTCATGCTGCACCACCCGGGCGTGGAAGCCTGAAGCGACGCGCACGATCGGCTCGCCCTTCGGGTCGAAACCTTCGTAGCGGATCTGCTGGTAGCGATTCACCGCACCACGCAAGCCTGGCACCGACAAGCAGCCTTCAAAGCCTTCTTCCATCAGTGGGCTCAGCGGCGTGATCAGCGGGTTGATCAGGATGGTCTGCGGCACCGCCTCGGCATCCGGATAGCGCTCGCTGTGCTCGAAGCCGAAGATCACCAGTTGCAGGTCCACACCGATCTGCGGTGCCGCCAGCCCGACGCCACCAACACTTTCCATGGTCTGGAACATGTCGTCGATCAATTGCCACAACTCGGGACTGTCGAACATTTCCGGCGGCACCGGCGGAGCGATGCGCAGCAGGCGTTCGTCGCCCATCTTCAGGATTTCACGGATCATGGTCGGGCTTCGTCAGTGTGGTTGTGATGGATGGAATGATCGCGCCCCAGGCCCGACACATGCTGCTTCTCGTGCTCGCCCGGGGTCTTTTCGCCCGTGTCCTTGCCTTCGGCGGACATGTGCTCGATCACCGCATTCATCTCCGCGCCGAGCAGCAGCACCGCCGCCGAGATGTAGAAATACAGCAACAACACGATGATCGCGCCGATACTGCCATACATCGCGTTGTAGTCGGCAAACGTCTTCACGTAGAACGCAAAGCCCAGGGACGCGATGATCCACACCACCACCGCCAATACCGAGCCCGGCGTGATGAAGCGAAACTCCTGCTTCACGTCGGGCATCACGTAGTAGATCAACGCCACGGCCACCATCAGCAGAAACACGATGACCGGCCAGCGCACGAGGGTCCAGACGGTAACGATGAATTCCTCCAGGCCGATCTGCGCGGCAATCCAGCCCATCACTTGCGGCCCCAACACCATCAGCGCGGCGGCGGCCAACAGCATGCCGGCGATGCCGACGGTGTACAGGATCGACAGCGGGAAACGCTTCCAGGCCGGGCGGCCTTCGACCACGTCATAAGCGGCGTTCATGGCGCTCATCATCAGGCGCACGCCAGCGGACGCGGTCCACAACGCAACCACGATACCCACCGACAGCAAGCCGCCCTTGGATTGCTGCAGCTGGTCGATCACCGGGTTGACCTGCTCCAGCGCCTGGGGCGGCAGGACCAGTTCCGATTGCAGGCGCAGCCAGGAGAAAAAGTCCGGCAGGTGCAGGAAGCCGATCAGCGCGATCAGGAAAAGAATGAAGGGAAACAATGAAAACAGCATCTGGTAAGCCAGAGCGGAGGCGTAGGTCGACATCTCGTCGTCGAGAAACTCGGTCACCGTGCGCATCATCACACGGTGCAAGGGCAAGCCTTTCAAGGCCGGGAACATCATGAGCGTCTCCTTTCGCCGCAAAAAGAGGGGTCGCGTGGCGACTCAAGGGCCGTTTTCTACAACAAAGTAGCCTGTTTGGCGACTTTGGAGCAATTTCATCGTTTTACCAACTGACGCAGAATTGACCGGAGATCCATTGGGCAAGTTTCATCGTTCGTGCAAGCGGGGCTTTATGTTTGGCCGGCAACCGTCGAGAATGCCCCTCGTATTCAGGCCGTGGCCCGAAGCTCCAATCCCGTAGGAACGTTATGAAACTCGATAAGAAGCAGGCCATCGCCCGCAGGAACCAGGAACTGGGCGGTGCCGTCCTGGGTGTCAACAATTGCCATTTCAGCGAATTGAACCGCAACCGCAACATCTTCTGGTTCGATATTCCGGTGGCGCGCCTGGCCATCGGTCAGTACGAATGGATTCACCTGCTGCTGCACACCCCGGCCACCGACGAACTGCTGCACCTGAAAGTGCCGACCGTGTTCCTGCGGGAAAAAATGGAAGGCCTGGAAGTGCGCAACCAGGGCAAACGCAAGGCCGCCCTGAGCCTGGAACTGAGCGCCGACAAGGATTCCTACCTGCAGGACATGCGGCCGGGCGGCACCAACCTGGATTTTGCGCAGTTTCGGTTGTAACTGACTCCTTGGACAAAGGAGCTTCTGTGGTGAGGGGATAAATCCCCTCGCCACAGTTTTGTACCAGCGAATTCATCGCGTAAACAAAAGCCCCGCATCAGCGGGGCTTTTGTCAGCGGCGGCTTTACTTCTTCAGCCCCAACTTCCTCAGTTCTTCATCGCGCAACTCGCGCCGCAGGATCTTGCCCACATTGGTGGTCGGCAATGCATCGCGGAACTCCACGGTCTTTGGCACCTTGTAGCCGGTGACGTTGGCGCGCATGTGCTCCATCACCTGTTCCTTGGTCAGCGTGACACCCGGACGCGCGACGATGAATATCTTGATCGCCTCGCCGGACTTCTCGTCCGGTACGCCGATGGCCGCGCATTGCAGCACGCCGGGCAAAGTGGCCAATACATCCTCCAGCTCGTTCGGATAGACGTTGAAGCCAGAGATCAGGATCATGTCTTTCTTGCGATCGACGATACGCATGTAGCCGTCCGGCTGGATCACCGCAATGTCGCCGGTCTTGAGCCAGCCTTCGCTGTCGAGGATCTCGTCGGTGGCGTCCTGGCGCTGCCAATAGCCCTTCATCACCTGAGGGCCCTTCACGCACAATTCGCCGATTTCTCCCAACGGCTGCTCTTCGCCTGCGTCGTTGATCACCTTGCACAACGTCGACGGCACCGGAATGCCGATGGTGCCAACCTGGATGTTCTGGATCGGGTTGACGGTCGCCACCGGGCTCGTCTCGGTCATGCCGTAACCTTCGCAGATCGGGCAACCGGTGACCGCTTTCCAGCGCTCCGCCGCCGCCAGCTGCAGGGCCATGCCGCCCGACAGGGTGACTTTCAACGCCGAGAAATCCAGCTTGCGGAAGGCTTCGTTGTTGCAAAGCGCCACGAACAAGGTGTTAAGACCGACGAAGCCGCTGAATTTCCACTTCGACAACTCCTTGACCATCGCCGACAAGTCGCGCGGGTTGCTGATCAGGATGTTGTGGTTGCCGATCAGCATCATCGCCATGCAATGAAAGGTGAAGGCATAGATGTGGTAAAGCGGCAGCGGCGTGATCAGCACTTCGCAACCTTCATTGAGGTTGGAGCCCATCAGCGCCTTGCACTGCAGCATGTTCGCCACCAGGTTGCGGTGGGTCAGCATCGCGCCCTTGGCCACGCCAGTGGTGCCGCCGGTATATTGCAACACCGCCACGTCATCGCGGCTGGGGTTGGCTTCGTTCACGGGCTGGCCGTGGCCCTTGCGCAGCACATCGTTGAACTTGATGGCCTTGGGCAGGTGATACGCCGGGACCATCTTCTTGACGTACTTGATCACGCTGTTGATCAACAGACGCTTGAGCGGCGGCAGCAGGTCGGCCACTTCCGTGACGATCACGTGCTTGACGCTGGTCTTGGGCACCACGTTTTCGGCCAGGTGCGCCATGTTCGCCAGGCACACCAACGCCTTGGCGCCGGAGTCGTTGAACTGGTGCTCCATTTCCCGCGCGGTGTAGAGCGGGTTGGTGTTGACCACGATCAGCCCGGCTCGGATGGCACCAAACACGGCGACGGGGTACTGGAGGACGTTGGGCAGTTGCACGGCGATTCGATCGCCCGGCTGCAAATCGGTATGCTGTTGCAGGTACGCGGCAAAGGCACCGGACAGCTCGTACAGCTCACCGTAGGTGATCGTCTTGCCAAGGTTGCTGAATGCCGGTTTGTCGGCGAAGCGCTGGCAGGATTGCTTCAACACCGCCTGAATATTCGGATACTCATCTGGATTGATGTCGGCAGCAATCCCAGCTGGGTACTTATCCTTCCAAAAGTCTTCGATCATGGAAGCCCCACTCCTCAGCAACGCGAATTCTCACCGCATTTGATGCGATTATTATTGGTGTTTGTTTATTGGGTGAATCTGGCTTGGATAAAGGCCGAGAAGTCACAAAAGCGCGCCGAGAGTAGCAGCTTTGCCAAGGGTCGCCTAGAGCCAAAAGTGGCCCCTACAGTCATAAACATGACTCAAGAATATGCAATGGTCATTTTTAGAGTAAAAAACCTAAGCCTTGCCTAATTGACCCGAATACATAAGAACCTGTGGGAGCGAGCTTGCTCGCGATAGCGGTGGGTCAGCCAACATTTCTGTTACTGACAGACCGCTATCGCGAGCAAGCGCGCTCCCACAGGGTTCCACTTTCACTCTCGAGCGTCAGGCGATATCGCGCAACTCCCGACGCAGGATCTTGCCCACCGGCGTCATCGGCAGCGACTCACGCAACACGATGTGCTTGGGCACCTTGTAGCCGGTGAAGTTTTCCTTGCAGTACGCCTTGAGTTCTTCGAGGCTGACCCCGGCCTCACGGGCGACCACGAACAGCTTCACCGCCTCCCCCGAGCGCTCGTCCGGCACGCCGATCACCGCGCAACTGGCGACTTTCGGATGGGCCATCACCACATCCTCGATTTCGTTCGGGTACACGTTGAAACCCGAGACAATGATCATGTCCTTCTTGCGGTCGACGATCCGCACGAACCCGTCGGGGTCGATCACTGCGATATCACCGGACTTGAACCAGCCCTCGCTGTCCAGCACTTCGGCAGTCGCTTCGGGCTTGTTCCAATAGCCTTTCATGATCTGCGGCCCCTTGATGCACAGCTCGCCGCGTTCACCGAGGGGCATCTCGACGCCGTCGTCGTTGATGACCTTCATCAGCGTACCCGGCACCGGCAGCCCTACCGTCCCCAGGCGCGACTTGCCGCCATAAGGGTTGGCGCTGGCCACCGGCGAAGTTTCGGTCAGGCCGTAGCCCTCGGTAATGCCGCAACCGGTGAGCTGTTTCCAGCGTTCGGCGGTGGCCTTGACCAACGCGGTGCCGCCCGAGTTGGTGACCTTGAGGCTGGAGAAATCCAGCGTCTTGAAATCCGGGTGGTCCATCAGCGCCACAAACAACGTGTTGAGCCCCAGCAGCAGCGAAAACCGCCAGTTCTTCAGCTCCTTGATAAAACCGCCGATGTCCCTCGGATTGGTGATCAGCACGTTGTGATTGCCGGTGACCATCATGCACATGCAGTTCGCCGTGAAAGCATAGATGTGGTACAGCGGCAGCGGCGCGATCATGACCTCCTGACCTTCGCGCAACAGTGGCTGGCCGTCGTCGCCGATCTGCCCCAGGCAAGCGCGGGCCTGTTGCATGTTGGCCACCAGGTTGCCGTGGGTCAGCATCGCGCCCTTCGCCAAGCCGGTGGTGCCACCGGTGTATTGCAGCACGGCGATGTCGTCGAGGCTGACGTTCAACGGCTTGATGCCCTGGCCGCGTCCCAGGCGCAAGGCGCTCTTGAAGGAAATGGCCTGTGGCAGCGAATAGGCCGGGACCATTTTCTTGACCTTGTTCACCACGGTATTCACCAGCCAGCCCTTGGCGGTGGGCATCAGGTCGCCCATCTTCGCTTCGATCAGGTATTGCAGGTCGGTGTCCGGCAGCACTTCCTGGACCTTCTGCCCGAACAGGTTCATGTACACCAGCGCCCGGGCACCGGAGTCCTTGAACTGATGGCGCATTTCCCGCGGGGTGTACAGCGGGTTGGTATTGACCACGATAAGTCCGGCGCGCAGGGCACCGAAGACAGCGATCGGGTATTGCAGGACATTGGGCATCTGCACCGCGATGCGATCGCCCGGCGCCAGGTCGGTATGGGCTTGCAGGTAACCGGCGAAGGCCGCGCTGTAGCGTTCGAGCTCGGCGTAGGTGAGCGTTACCCCCATGTTGCTGAACGCCGGACGATCGGCAAATTTCTTGCAGGAACGCTCGAACACCTCGATAACCGACTTGTAGGCACCCTGCTCGATATCCAAGGGCACGCCGGCTGGGCGTTTGTCATTCCAGAAATCAGGCTGCATTGTTTTTATCCTCTTTACCTGAACCTATCCGGGCCGCCTCTGTATCGCACATGGAGACGGAGCTCTTCGGACACTAGCAGCTATGGCCATTCAGGCAAATATGGCAACTTGCGTCATAGATTGTGTGAATCTTCGTGGATCGCCCTCGCCTGATCAGGCGAGACGCAACGGATGCGCTATACAATGCAGCGACGCTGCGTCTGACTTCGTGCAAAGGAAACGCCATGATCCACCAAACGTTCTGGCTGACCGCGACTGACCACAGCCGCCTGTTCGTCAATCAGTGGTTGCCCGAAGCCGCCCCGCTGGCGGTGATCATGCTGGCCCACGGCATGGCCGAACACAGCGGCCGCTATGGGCGCCTGGCCCAAGCGTTGTGCGATGAAGGCTATGGCGTCTACGCGCCGGACCTGCGCGGGCATGGCAAGACTGGCGAAGCAGCGGCACTCGGTCACTTTGCGGACGAGGACGGCTGGGCCAAGGTGGTCGGCGACCTGGCGAGCCTGAACCACCACATCGGCCAGCAACATCCAGAAACACCAATCCTGCTGCTGGGCCACAGCATGGGCAGCTATATCGCCCAGGGCTATCTGTTGCACCACAGCGCCAGCCTGCATGGCGCCCTCCTCAGCGGTTCGAATTTCCAACCCGTGGCGCTTTATCGCGCGGCGCGCCTGATCGCCCGCTTCGAGCGACGGCGCCAGGGAGCCACCGGGCGCAGCGCCCTGATCGAATGGCTGTCTTTTGGCAGTTTCAATAAAAGATTCAAACCGACGCGCACGCCCTTCGACTGGCTCAGCCGTGACCCCGCCGAAGTGGACAAGTACGTCCACGACCCGCTGTGCGGCTTTCGTTGCAGCAATCAGCTCTGGGTGGATCTGCTCGGCGGGTTGCAGCAGATCAGCAAAGCGTCCAATCTCGCGCAGATCGATCCGGGCCTGCCGCTGCTGGTGATTGGCGGCGAATGTGATCCGGTGAGTGAAGGCAAGCGTCTGAAGGATCTGGCCGATGCCTTGAGCAGCGCCGGCAATCAGCATCTGCAACTGAAGATCTACCCGCAGGCCCGGCACGAATTGTTCAATGAAACCAACCGCGATGAAGTGACTGCCGATGTGCTTGCCTGGATCGCCCAGGCCCTGAGCCACAAGCGGCCACCTCGCAGCGAATAGAACGACAGCGTTTTTCCTTTTTACCGTTACAGGAACCAGACATGACCCAGGTCACCAACATCCCTTACGAAGCCCTCGAAGTCGGCCAGACCGCCAGCTACAGCAAGACCGTCGAGGAGCGCGACATCCAGCTGTTCGCCGCGATGTCGGGCGATCACAACCCGGTGCACCTGGACGCCGAATTCGCCGCCGCCAGCATGTTCAAGGAACGCATCGCCCACGGCATGTTCAGCGGTGCGCTGATCAGCGCGGCGGTGGCGTGTGAACTGCCTGGGCCCGGCACCATCTACATCGGCCAGCAGATGAGCTTCCAGAAACCCGTGAAAATCGGCGACACCCTGACCGTCCGCCTGGAAATCCTGGAAAAGCTGCCGAAGTTCCGCGTGCGCATCGCCACCCGCGTGTTCAACCAGCGCGATGAACTGGTGGTGGACGGCGAAGCCGAAATCCTCGCGCCGCGCAAGCAGCAGACTGTGACGTTGCCGGAATTGCCGGCGATTACCGTAGGCTGATGCCACATGACGCTCCCGTGGCGAGGGAGCTTGCTCCCGCTGGGGTGCGAAGCGCCCCCTGGAAAAGGCGGCCGCACTAAACCTGATTAACGCGACGTTCGTTTTGCGACTGCTTCGCAGCCGAGCGGGAGCAAGCTCCCTCGCCACAGGGTGCGCAGCGCAGCGCTTATTGCTGTTCGTCCCGCACCTGCACACTCGCGGTCATCCCCGCGCTCAACGTCACCCCTTCCGGCACCTTGTCGAGCTTGATCCGCACCGGAATGCGCTGGGCCAGGCGCACCCAGTTGAAGGTCGGCTCGACTTCCGCCAGCAACTGCGCGTCAGGGTTGGTGTTGCGGTCGGTGATGCCGCGGCTGATGCTTTCCACATGGCCTTCCAGCGCATGCCCGGCGCTCATCAACCAGACCTTGACCGGATCGCCCACGCGAATCCTCGGCAGTTTGGTTTCTTCGAAATAGGCCTGCACATAAAACGTCGAGTCATCGATCAGCGCCATGACCGGTTGCCCGGCATTCACGTAGTTGCCTTCGGCCAGGCGCAGGTTGGTGATGTGGCCGCTACGCGGAGCCAGGACCTGGCTGCGGGCCAGGTTCAGCTCGGCGACCTTCGCTTCGGCCTGGGCCTCGCGCAGTTCACCACGGGCGATACCGGCGTTGATCTGGGCGTTCTCGCGCAACTCGGCACTGATGGCCTGGGGCCCCAGGGCGGCCCGGCGACTGGCTTCGTGCTCACGCAGGCTCAACTGTTGCTGACGGGTCTGGACCACTGCCCGGGCTTTCTCCACGGCGGCCTCGAAACGCTCGCGATCGATACTCAGCAATAAATCGCCGGCCTTGACCTGCTGGTTATCCACAGCCTTGAGCTCGCGCACCCAGCCCGAGACGTCGGGGGCGATCACCACCACGTCGGCGCGGATTCGCGCATCACGGGTCCAGGGCGTGAGCATGTAGTACTGCCACAAATGAAACCCGGCGAAGATCGCCACGGCCACCACGCACAACGTGACGGCGACACGTACGGAGGTACGCATGTTCAACTCCTCATAACGGTCCGAGGACCAGGGTAATGACAGTCAGGACACAGACATACAGGGCACAGTCGAACAAGGCTTCGTGCCAGATCCAGCGCCCGGCCGGCAGCAGGCCGAGCAACAGGCGCAGCGCACCGGTCGCCAGCAAGGCCAGCACCACGTAAATCAGGAACGGGCTGAGCAACACCCCGCCAATCGACCATTCACGCAAGCCCATGGCTAAGTTCCCCTCGTTCGGATTCGTGCTGGCGACACCAGGCGCGCCAGCTGCTCTGCAGTTGCACGACGGCGCCCTGGGCCAGTTTCAACGCATCGCTGGAAGGGTGCTGTGCCAACACCTGCAGATAGTCGTCGCTCACCCAGACCAACGCCTCGGCCTGGTCGCCGGCCGGACCGTGTTCCAAAACCTGTTCCAGCGTTTCGAAATAGCGGCGCTGGGCTGGGCTTTCGGGGATTTGGGCGACGGCCAGGCTCAATCGCAGGTGCAGTAGCTCATCGCCGATGTCCAGGCCCAGCAAACCGTCGTCCCAACGACTGCGCGCCGGCACCGGCAGTTCGGGATAGTGCCGGGCCAGTTGCAGCAACCGGTCGGCCATGCGCCCGCCAAACCAGCTTTCGGCGCCGCCCAGGTTGCGATGGGTCAGGCGCACCAGGTCATCCAGGGTCGCGGCCAGCAGCCGACGACTGTGCCAGGCCGGGTTACGCAGAATCAGGAGCTTGAAAGCCAAGACCGCCGCGCCGACGCCAATCATCATCGCCTGGGCATTGTTGAAAAAAGCCGCGACGTCGTACTTCATCGCATTGAGCGGTGACACCAACACCACGAAATGCAGGCAGAACGAAGTGGCCGTAGCAAATATCGGCGGCTTGGCCATCCCCAGCGCCCCGAGGAACAGCGGCACGCCCATGGCCATGCAGAGCATCGCGAAACTGTTCCATTGCGGCAGCAGGATTTCGCCAATCACGAACGCTGTCGGCACCGCCAGCAGAATGCCCCGCAAGAAACTCATGCCGATCTGCGCGCCGTTTTCGCGGCTGGCGAACAGGCTGCACACCACGCAAGTGAGCACCAGGGCACCGGACGCGGCAGGCCAGGCGGTTGCCAGCCAGAAACACGACACTGCCAGGAATGCGAGGGCACTGCGCGCACCAAAGGCCATGGCCAGGGACAAATCGCGGTGCGGCGCCAAGGTTCGCGGCGGGTCTACCGTCGCCCTGCCCTCCTGCACCGCCGCCAGCGCAGCGCAGGCGGCCAGGGCGGTATCGAGCAGCAAGGCGAAACGAGCCAGGCAATAACTTTGCGCGGAGCTGATTAGCGGGTCGTGAGAGGCGTCCCAGACCCGCGGTCGTAACGCCTGCAATGCCGAGCTGTCCGCCTCCAGGGCTTGCTGTACCTCGTCCATCCAAGGCTGGAGCGCTTCGGCTTCCTGCGGTTCGAGCTGTTTCCACTGCCTGCGCACCGAACGGGAAATACGCAACAGCATCAACAATTTCTGGCTCAAGCCACTGATGGCCCGGGCGCGCTGGCGACCCAGGCTGCCTTCGAACCAGGCGTGTTCGCGTTGGGCGTCCACCGCGACGATCTTGCCGAGGATTTCGAGCAAACCCTTGCGCGCCTGGGCATCACCCGCCAACGTGGCGCGGGCCGCCTGCATGCCGCTCAGCCAGGCCGCACGGGCCTGGTCCGCCAGTTGTCGCTCGACCCGCAGGGGCCAGAGCAGCGCACTGGCCGCCGTGGCACAGGCGATGCCCAGGCTGATTTCGGTGCAACGCGCAACGGCTTGATCAAACACCGCAAGCGGATGGGAAATGGCCGGCAAAGCGATAATCGCCACCGTGTAGCCCGCCAGCACGAACGAATAGGACCAGGCGCTGCGCAACAGCGTCGAACAGGCCGTGCACACGCCCAGCCACAGCGCCAGCGCCAGCAGGAACAACCATGGCGTCTGGGCGAACAGGCCCATGAACACCACCGACATGATGGTTCCCACCAGGGTGCCGAGCAAACGCGCCAAGCCCTTCTGCACCACCATCCCGGACAACGGCTGGGCGACGATGAATGCGGTCATCAGCGCCCAGGACGGCTGCTCCAGGCCCCAGCGCAACGCCAGCCATAGCGCCAGGCCGCCACCGAGCACGGTCTTGATGGCGAACTGCACAGCGAGGCGATCAGGGGCGAACAAGGCCTGGAGGGTAATGGGCACGCGAGAAACTCTTCTAGGGATGTTGTAACGATAGATCGCTGGGAAGGTGGCGCAATTATTAGCTAGCTATCTATTCGAGTCCAGAGTTGTTTGTCGACCCTTCATGTGAAGGCTCCCTCGCCACAAGAGTGTTCCCCGTCAGCCTGAGTCGCTCCACACAAAAAAAACGCCAGGCAAGCTGGCGTTTTTTTGGGCATCAAAGATGCGTATCAGCTGGCACGCGCCTGGTTACGCAGCGCCTTGACCTGATCGTGGTTGCGTTGCACGCCGTGGTACTGGCGCTCGACGAGATCACGAATGCCTACCAGGTTGTGCTTGTTGATTTTCTCGATGGCTTCCTTGTAAGCCTTCAGCGCATGGTCTTCGCCGCGCTCGGCTTCGTTGAGCACCGCTTCTTCGTCCTTGCCGGTGAACATCGACTTCACGTCGACCCAACGGCGGTGCAAGTCACCGGAGACGCTGGTGGAAGTTTCGGGATCGCCACCCAGGGAACGGACCGCTGCCTGCAGTTCGGCCGCAGCGGTTGCGCAATCGGCGGAGCGCTTGACGAAAAGCGCCTTGAGCTCAGGATGCTTGATGTCTTCAGCGCAGGTCTTGAATCCTTCCTGGCCATCCTTGCTGGTCTCGATCAGGTCGTTCAAGACGGAGATGGATTCTTTGTTGATGTCAGTCATTTTTCAGTTCCTTTGCTTGGTGAATAAAAACCTGCAAGGAATATTGCATCGGCCATGCCAGCCCTTATCAACGAAATAAATCCTTAAAAATCAATAAATTAAAAAATAATGACGAATCTGTATCCGCGTTATTTGCATGATCTGTCATTTGGCCTGCATGCAGAATGCCTGTATTTTGCCGATGGTTCCTATCAAGACAAATCGCAATGAATCCGGAAAAACTTGAGCTGCTGGTGACGCGCCAGATGCCCTTCGGCAAATACAAGGGCCGAATCCTCGCCGACTTGCCGGGTCAGTACTTGAACTGGTTCGCACGGGAGGGTTTTCCCAAGGGCGAACTGGGCGGCTTGCTGGCCTTGATGCAGGAAATCGACCACAACGGCTTGTCGGACCTGCTGGACCCGTTGCGGGCTAAACATGGCTTGCCCAAGCCTCGCCATTGACCACTGCCGCTGATTGATTGAGCCCCGCCATGCCCGAGAACACCCTGCGCGCCCACGACGAAACCTTCTGGGAAACCTTTATCGGTCGCTACGATGTCGACGCCGATGGCTTGCTCAATCTTGAAAACGGCTACTTCGGCCGAATGTCGCGCACCGTGGTCGAGGAATACCAGCGCAACATCGAACTCATCAACCGCAGCAACTCGGTGTACGTGCGCCAGCACTTCGACCGGGAACACGGCGAAGCCATTCGCCGCCAGGTGGCGCAACTGATCCGTGCCCCCGCGTCCACCGTGGCACTGGCTAACAGCGCGGTGGATGCCCTGCAGACGCTCATTCGCAACTACAACGGGCTCAAGCCCGGCGACAAGGTGCTGATCAGCGACGTCGAATACACCTCGGTCAAGAGCGCGATGCGCTGGCTGGCTCGCCAGCGCGGCGCGGAAGTCGTTGAGCTGGTCCTTCCCTACCCCGCCAGTTTCGACAACTTGGTGAGCACCTATCGAGAAGCCTTCATTCGCTACCCGCGCCTGAAGGTGATGGCGCTGACCTACGTCAATCACCTGACCGGCCTGGTGATGCCGGTCCAGGCGATTGCCGAGGCGGCGCGGGAATTCGAGGTCGACATCATTCTCGACGGTGCCCACGCCTTGGGGCAGATCGATTTCGACCTGAAGAAACTCGGCATCCCGTTCGCCGGGTTCAATCTGCAAAAATGGATTGGCGGCCCCTTGGCCCTGGGCTTTCTCTACATCGCGCCACAACGGCTGGCCGACATCGACCCGGACATGGACGAAGCCAACTACCCTGCCACCGACATACGCTCACGCACGCCCCACAGCACGCCCAATATCCCCGCGTTGCTGACGCTGCCCCTGGTGTTCGAAGAGCACCGTGCCCTGGGCGGTGCGTCAGCCAAAGGCGCGCGGCTCTGTTACCTGCGCGACATGTGGGTGAGCGCCGTTCGTGACGTACCGGGTATTGAAGTCATGACCCCGGACGACCGGCGGCTGTATTGCGGTATCACGTCCATGCGATTCACCGCACAGCCGGACCAGCAGGCGATGGCCGCCCGACTGCTCAAGGACCATGGGATTTTCACCGTGGTGCGCGAAACCAGCGTTGGACCGTGTATTCGCATCACGCCGGGATTGATTACGTTGGCGCGGGATATCGAGCGACTCACTGCGGCGCTGATTAACCTGAGCAGTACATAACCCGTGGCGAGGGAGCTTGCTCCCTCGCCACGGGGATCTGCAGCGAAATAATGGGCAAAAAAAAACGGCGCGCCGACCAAGCGCACCGTAAAGCCGTAGAACACACAACGAAGTTCGGTAAGACAATCAGTCCAGCAGCGCCAGTGCCTCGGCGGTGCATTCCTGGATACGGGCCCAGTCGCCGTTCTTGATCCACTCCGGATCGAGCATCCAGCTGCCGCCCACGCACATCACGTTTTTCAACGCCATGTAGCTCTTGATATTCGCCGGGCTGACGCCGCCGGTCGGGCAGAATTTCACTTCGCCGAACGGTCCGCCCAAGGCCTTGATCGCCGCCACGCCACCGCTGACTTCCGCCGGGAACAACTTGAAGCGGCGATAGCCCAGGCCATAACCTTCCATGATGCCCGAGGCATTGCTGATCCCCGGCAGCAACGGGATCGGGCTCTGGACGCTAGCCTCCAGCAGATCGCGAGTGATGCCTGGGGTAACGATGAACTGCGAACCGGCTGCCTCGGCGGCGGCCAGCATGTGGCGATCAAGCACCGTGCCGGCGCCGGTCACCAGCTCCGGACGCTGTTCGCGCAGCACCTGGATGGCCTTGAGGCCGAACTGCGAGCGCAAGGTCACTTCCAACGCCGTCAGACCACCCGCCGCCAGGGCATCGGCCAGTGGCAGGATGTCCTGTTCACGGGCAATGGTGATCACCGGCAGGATCCGCGCCTTGGCGCAGAGGCTGTCGATCAGGGCAACTTTGTCCGCCATGGAAACGGTCGGGGATGGGTTTGTCATAGCGGCTGATCCTTGGTTCATGGGCACCAGTAAATCTCTAACGTAGGTTGCAGAAACGCGCGGATCGGCATTTCGGCGACATCGTCACCGGCCACCGCAGCGTTCAGGGTGGTCAATTTCGACTGACCGGAAATCGACAGCACTTTGTGTCGAGCCGAGGCCAGCAAGGCGCGGCTCATGGTCAAGCGCTGGTGCGGCACGGTTGGCGCCAGCATCGGCCAGCAACGGCGCGCGCCCTCCTTGTCCAGGGCCTCGGCCAGGTTCGGACTGTCGGGAAACAGCGACGCGGTGTGCCCGTCATCGCCCATGCCCAGGACCAGCACATCGATCGGCGGCAGCTCGGCCAGCAGGCGGTCCGCCTGTTCGGCGGCGGTTTCCAGGTTGGCGCTGGCGCTGTAGAGGCTCAGGAACTGGGCCTTCGCCGCAGCCCCTTGGAGCAGATAACGCTTGAGCAGGCCGGCATTGCTGTCGGCATGTTCAACCGGCACCCAGCGCTCATCGGCCAGGCTCACCACCACTTTCGACCAGTCCAGCGCCTGCTTGGCCAGGTTCTGGAAAAACGCTACAGGGCTGCGACCACCGGAAACCACCAGGGTCGCCGCGCCCTTGGCATCGATCGCGGTGCGCAGTTGCTCGGCCACGTTCAGCGCCAGTTTTTCCGCCAGCGCCACCGGGCTCTTGAATGCCAGGGCTGTGACGCCCTGGGGCAGTTGCAATTCAGATATCGCCATACCATGACCTCCCATCCCGCGTGATCAGTGCAATGGAGCTCATCGGCCCCCAGGACCCAGCGGCATAAGGCTTGGGCGCATCACCGGACTTCTTCCAGCCGGCGATCAACTGGTCACACCACGTCCACGCGGCTTCGATTTCATCTTTACGGACAAACAGGTTCTGATTGCCGTTCATGACTTCCAGCAACAACCGCTCGTAGGCATCGGGAATCCGCGCGCTGCGATAGGTGTCGGAGAAGTTGAGTTGCAGCGGACCGCTGCGCAATTGCATGCCCTTGTCCAGGCCTTGCTCCTTGGTCATCACCCGCAAGGAAATCCCTTCGTCCGGTTGCAGGCGGATGATCAGTTTGTTGCTTATCTGCAAGCGCTGCTCGGGGGCGAAGATGTAGTGGGACGGTTCCTTGAAGTGAATCACGATCTGCGACAGCTTTTGCGGCATGCGCTTGCCGGTGCGCAGGTAGAACGGAACACCGGCCCAGCGCCAGTTGCGAATGTCGGCGCGCAGCGCAACAAAGGTCTCGGTGTCGCTCTGGGTATTGGAATTGGGCTCTTCCAGGTAGCCCGGAACCGCCTTGCCTTCGCTGTGGCCGGCGATGTATTGGCCGCGCACCACCTGGGTGGTCAGGCCTTCCGGGCTGATCGGCGCCAGGGCCTTGAGCACCTTGACCTTCTCGTCACGGATGCTGTCGGCGGACAGGTCGGCCGGCGGGTCCATGGCAATCAGGCAAAGCAGTTGCAGCAAGTGGTTCTGGATCATGTCCCGCAACTGGCCGGCCTTGTCGAAATAGCCCCAGCGGCCTTCGATACCGACCTTCTCGGCCACGGTGATTTCCACGTGGGAAATGTAGTTCTGGTTCCACTGGGTTTCGAACAGGCTGTTGGCGAAGCGCAGCGCGATCAGGTTCTGCACCGTCTCCTTGCCCAGGTAATGGTCGATACGGTAGGTGCGGTTTTCCGGGAAGAACTGCGCCACGGCATCGTTGACCTTGCGCGAGGATTCCAGGTCCGAGCCGATGGGTTTTTCCAGCACGACACGGGTGTTTTCGCTCAAGCCGACTTTCGCCAGGTTTTCGCAGATCGCGCCGTAGACGGCGGCCGGCGTGGCGAAATAGGCAATGACCTGTTGCTGGGTCGAACCGGCCTGCTCGGCGAGGGCGACGTAATCCTCAGCCTTGAGGAAATCCACGTGCAGGTAGGTCAGACGCGCCAGGAAACGCTCGATCACGGTTTCGTCGAGGTCTTTATCACCCACATAACGGCGCAGCTCAGTGGTGATGAACGCCAGGTGCTGCTGTTCGCTGCCGGGTTCGCGGGCCAACGCCAGGATCCGCGTGTCCTCGTGCAACAGGCCGGCGCCATCGAGCTGATAAAGGGCAGGAAACAGCTTGCGCAACGCCAGGTCGCCCAACGCGCCGAACAAGGCAAAGGTGCACGGTTCAACCGTAATCGAATGCATGATGTTTGTTCTTTTATCAAGTTAAGCTACAAATACCTTTTTTCAAGGTATCACTCAAGGAAAAATGTAGTAATAACCACAACATTTTTCGAAAATACCGATTCCGAGTGGTGGTCCGTCGGAGCCATCAGTAGGATAGGCCACCGCAAAGGGTCGTATCAAAGACCCGCCTCTCTAGGAATCTTGTATGGACCGCGTGCGAAATCTACTGGAGCAGATCCAGAGTCGCCTGGAAGACCTGAACAAGGCCGAACGCAAGGTGGCCGAAGTGATCCTGCTCAACCCACAGCAGGCAACCCGTTTCAGCATCGCCGCCCTCGCCCAGGCCGCGTCGGTCAGCGAACCGACCGTCAACCGCTTCTGCCGCTCGTTCGGTGTCAGCGGCTACCCGGAGCTCAAGCTGCAACTGGCCCAAAGCCTGGCCAGCGGCGCGGCCTATGTGAGCCGCGCGGTAGAGGCCGACGACAACCCGGAAGCCTACACGCAGAAAATCTTTGGCAGTGCCATTGCGTCATTGGACAGTGCCTGCCAGGCCCTTGATCCAAATTTGATCAGTCGCGCCGTGGATTTGCTGATCCAGGCCCGGCAGATCCACTTCTTCGGCCTCGGCGCCTCGGCCCCCGTGGCCCTGGATGCCCAGCATAAATTTTTCCGCTTCAACCTGGCGGTGACCGCCCACGCCGACGTGCTGATGCAACGCATGATCGCCTCGGTGGCCCATACCGGTGAGTTGTTCGTGATCATTTCCTACACCGGGCGTACCCGCGAATTGGTGGAAGTGGCGCGCATCGCCCGGGAGAACGGCGCATCGGTGCTCGGCCTGACCGCCGAAGGCTCGCCGCTCGCCAAGGCCAGCACCTTGAGCCTGAACATTCCGCTGCCAGAAGACACGGACATCTACATGCCGATGACGTCGCGGATCATCCAGCTCACCGTGCTGGACGTGCTCGCCACCGGCATGACCTTGCGCCGAGGCGTGGACTTCCAGCCGCACCTGCGCAAGATCAAGGAAAGCCTGAATGCCAGCCGGTATCCGGTTGGGGATGAGTTCAACTGATGCCATTCAGAATCTTCGGCGCCTGACGATCCGTCTTCGCGAGCAGGCTCGCTCCCACAAGGTTTCGTGAACGCCATAGAACCAGTGTGGGAGCGAGCTTGCTCCGGGCGGCGATCCGACGATGATGGCAGCTGCCACGCCAAAGATTCTGGACTAAGCCCCCGCCCGCGCCTGCAAACTCAAATGCGCCCGCTCCCCCGGCGCCAGGCACACACTGTCGGTGCCGCCGCTGGCCGCTTCGACGCAGACGAATTCGTTGACCTCATCCCAACTCACCCCCAGCAACGGCCGGGCGCCCGGATGCCAGACCACGGTGTCGGCACTGTCACCGGTGTCGATGCACAGTTCGCGCTGCCAGGCGTGATCCTTGAGCTGCAATTCCCCTTCGTGCTGGAACACCCGCTGGCAGCCACCGTCCACCCGCAACTCGCCTTGCTGCCGGCAAACCTCGCGGTTCAATTGGTCATAACCCTGTGCACCTTCGAGCCCAGACAGCGCTACCTCACCGACGTCGCCAATACGCCAATAGGCGTGCAACGCCTGGCTCAACTGGCAAGGCAAGCTGTCTTGATGCTCGGTGCTCAAGCGCAGCTCCATGCGTTCGCCCAGGTCGGCATGCAGGTCCACTTGCCAGTCGCACAATTGCAATTGCCAATGCAAATGCACGCCGTCGTCATCGCTGCGGCTGTCGAGCAGTTTCCAATTGATCAAACGCGCCCAGCCATGGGACGGCCAGGCATTTTCGCTCGGATGGCGGCCATACCACGGCCAGCACACCGGAACGCCGCCGCGTATTGCACCGACCTGCGGCCACTTCGCCGCGCACCACAACCAGGGTTTCTGGCCGCGCGGCTGGAAGTGCAGCAACTGCGCCCCCTGGCGACTGAAAACCGCCTGGCACAGCGGATGATCGATGACCAACACATCACGCTGCTGATAGCGCTCCCACGCAAACACCGGACGCTCGCGCAAGGATCTGAAAAAGCGTTGCAGGGGATGCTCATGCATGGGCTGTGGTCCTGGAAATCATTGAGTTGCTCATCTGCTTTTGTGGCGAGGGAGCTTGCTCCCGCTCGGCTGCGAAGCAGTCGTTAAGGAAGCAGATTCGGTCTGGCTGAAGCACCGAGTTGAATGGCTCAGGGGTCGCTTCGCAACCCAGCGGGAGCAAGCTCCCTCGCCACAGGTTCCGCGCCCAACCAAACGATCAATGCTTCACAAAAAAAAGCGGACAGCCTTGGCCGTCCGCAAATATGCGCACATAGAGAGGAGCTTATCGCAACAGCGTTAGAACACCGACTGAATTTTCAGACCGGCCACCAAGGCGTTGTCGACCTCGTCAACACCGCCCGGGTGGGTGATGTATTGCAGGTTCGGACGCACGGTCAGCCAGTTGGTCACGTGCACGCCATAGTTGAGTTCGTAGTTGTATTCAGTGCTACGCAGTGGCGCGAACAGTGGATCGTTGTAGTCGGTGACACCGTTGGCGATGTTGGTCAGGTCGGCGTTTTTCTTCACGTCTTCGTTGACATGGATACGGGAGAAACCGATCCCGATGTCATCCTTCGGACGGGCGTCGAACGGCCCTTTGTACACGAACATCAACGACTGGTAGTTGTCGACGACGTTGGTATCCTTGTCGTGGAAGGTCGCGTTGGCCGCGATGTTCAGGCCCCGGGAAGCGTCGCCGTTGTGAGTGGTGAGCTGTTGCTGCGCCACGAACCAGTAGCCGTGCTTGCTGTCGTGACTGCGGTAGGCGTTGCCGGTGGTGGCGGCATCGTTGCCGTCTTCGTCTTCACGGACGTCGTTGGCGTCAGCCGTGCTCTTGTAGTAACCGACGCGGTATTCGCCCGGCAGGTTGTTGACCTTCGGCGACCAGACCAGTTCGACAGGAATGACGGTACCTTTGGTGCCGCTGCCGCTGAGCTTGAAGCCGTTGCCGTGCTCCAACTGCGATGGGTTCTGGTTGTACGCACCGATTTGCGCGTAGAACTCAGGCGTGATGTTGTACTTCACGCGGATCGCGGCCTGGCTGACTGGCCAGTTGTACCAGATACCGGTCGCCCAGTTACCCACCTGGGAGCCACAGAACGCCAGGTTCTGGAATTCGCAAGGGAAGGTGTTGAAGTCTTCGCCTTCGCCGAAGTAACCGGCCTTGACGTCCAGCTTGCCGTCGAGGAACTGGTGCTTGATCCACAATTGGGTCAGACGAACCATGTGGCCACGGCCGTAGACTTCTTGGGAAGAACTCAGGGTACCCGCGCGCGGGTCGCCGACACGGTCGTTGGAGATGTTCTGACCGTTACGGTTGGTCAGCTGGATCTTGGCCTGGGTGTTATCCCAGCCCCACAGCTTTTCCAGGTCCAGCGCCACGCCCAGACCGAACTGGTCGGCGTAACGCGCGGTCTTGTCGTTGTTGTAGCCACCGTGCAGGTTGCCGCCCACCTCGCCGACGTAGTCGGCCTTGATGTCGATACCCTGCTCGATCAGTTTGGTCCGTTCACCGCCCCAGTCGCCCGTCATCCACTGCGAATCGGCGCTGAACGCGTCGGCAGCGTGTGCGCTACCGGCCAGCATCATCGCCGCAACGGCTGACAACTGGCAGATAAGCTGGGCATTGTTTTTCTTCTTCATCCCTACATCCTCGTCTTTATTGTTATTAACTGTTTTTATCTAACGCGGTTTACAACGATTGCGATGGATGGTCCCCCACTCACCGCATACTCCTTTTTCTGTGGAAGCGAGCGTGCTCGCGATAGCGGTGTGTCATTCACTTCAGCCGCAACTGATGTACCGCCATCGCGAGCAAGCTCGCTCCCACATATGTTCATCATCGGCCCTTGAACTGCGCCACATTGGCAGGCCGGTCTCCAGCCTGCGGCTGCGCGGCCACGCCCAGGCGTTCGCCGGACTTGGCGTCGAACAGCAACACTTTCGCGGGATCGAATTGCAACGTCAGGGTCTCCCCCGGCTGCGGCGCCACGTCCGGCGCCAGTCGGCAGCAGACCTTGGTGTCGTTGAGATTGACGAACACCAAGGTGTCCGGGCCGGTAGGTTCGGTAACCTGGACTTCGGCGCGAATGGTCGGCAAACCGTTCGGCTCGTTGCCGGCCAGCACGATCTGCTCCGGCCGCAGGCCAAGAATCACTTCGCGATCTTCCAGCCCGGCGTCCTGCATGCCCAACGGCAACTCGCAACGGGCCTGGCCGCTGTCGAGCAAGGCCTGCAGGCGACCGTCCTTGCGTTGCAGGCGCAGCGGGATGAAGTTCATCGGCGGCGAACCGATGAAGCTCGCCACGAAGAGGTTGGCCGGGTTGTTGTAGATGTCCTTCGGCGTGCCGAACTGCTGGATGATCCCGTCCTTCATCACCGCCACTTTGTCGCCCAGGGTCATCGCTTCGATCTGGTCGTGGGTCACGTAGACCGTGGTGGTCTTCAGGCGCTGGTGCATCAGTTTCATTTCGGTGCGCATCTCGACCCGCAGCTTGGCGTCGAGGTTGGACAGCGGCTCGTCGAACAGGTAGATCTTCGGCCGCCGCGCCAGGGCACGGCCCATGGCGACGCGCTGCTGCTGGCCGCCGGAGAGCTGGCCGGGCTTGCGGTTGAGCAGGTGCTCGATCTGCAACAGCTTGGCGACCCGCGCCACTTCTTCGTTGATGTCCGACTGTTTCATCTTGCGAATCTTCAGGCCGAACTCGATGTTCTCGCGCACGCTCATGGTCGGGTACAGCGCGTAGGACTGGAACACCATGGCGATGTCACGATCCTTCGGGCTCATGCCGCTGACGTCCTGGTCGCCGATCATGATCGCGCCGCCGGTGATGGTCTCGAGGCCGGCGATGCAGTTCATCAGGGTCGATTTGCCGCAACCCGAAGGGCCTACCAGGATGAGGAATTCGCCTTCCTTGATCGACAACTGGATGTCTTTCAAGGTGTCGGGCAGGCCCACACCGTAGGTCTTGTTTACATTGCGAAGTTCAAGCGTAGCCATGATTACCCCTTGACCGCGCCAGCCGTGAGGCCGCGCACGAAATACTTGCCTGCGATCACATAGACCAGCAGGGTCGGCAGCCCGGCGATCATCGCCGCCGCCATGTCCACGTTATATTCCTTGGCCCCGGTGCTGGTGTTGACCAGGTTGTTCAGCGCCACCGTGATGGGCTGGGAGTCACCGCTGGAGAACACCACGCCGAACAGGAAGTCGTTCCAGATCTGGGTGAACTGCCAGATCAGGCAGACCATGATGATCGGCGTCGACATCGGCAGGATGATGCGGCGGAAGATCGTAAAGAACCCGGCACCGTCCAGGCGCGCAGCCTTCACCAGCGCATCGGGAATGCTCACGTAGTAGTTGCGGAAGAACAGCGTAGTGAACGCCAGGCCGTAGACGACGTGGACAAACACCAGGCCGGTGGTGGTGCTGGCCAGGCCCATCTTGCCGAGGGTGAACGAGGCCGGCAGCAGCACGGTCTGGAACGGCAGGAAGCAACCGAACAGCAGCAGGCCGAAGAACAACTGCGACCCACGGAAGCGCCACATCGACAGCACATAACCGTTCAACGCACCGATGGCGGTGGAAATCAGCACGGCCGGCACGGTGATCTTGATCGAGTTCCAGAAATAGCCGTTGACCGTCGCCCAGGCCTTGACCCAGCCGATGCCGCTGACCACGGTCGGCCAGCTCAGCAGGTTACCGGTGCTGATGTCTTCCGGCGTCTTGAAGCTGGTCAACAGCATGACCACCAACGGCACCAGGTAAAGCAGTACCGCGAGGATCAGCACCGCGTAGATCGCGATGCGGCTCAGGCTGATGGAAGGTTTCGCAGCGAGACTAGTCATGACGCTTGGCCCTCAGCTCGGAATACAGGTAAGGCACGATGATCGCGAGGATCGCACCGAGCATCAGGATTGCGCTGGCCGAGCCCATGCCCATCTGGCCGCGACTGAAGGTGAACGAGTACATGAACATGGCAGGCAGGTCGGAGGAGTAACCCGGGCCACCGGCGGTCATGGCCGCCACCAGGTCGAAGCTCTTGATCGCAATGTGCGCCAGAATCATCACGGCACTGAAGAACACCGGGCGCAGGCTCGGCAGTACCACTTTCCAGTAGATGCGCGGCATGCTCGCGCCATCGATCTGCGCGGCGCGGATGATCGACTGGTCCACGCCACGCAGGCCGGCCAGGAACATCGCCATGATGAAACCCGAGGCCTGCCATACGGCAGCGATCACCAGGCAATACACCACGCGATCAGGGTCGATCAGCCAGTCCAGGCGGAAGCCTTCCCAGCCCCAGTCACGCACCAATTTATCCAGGCCCATGCCCGGGTTGAGCAGCCATTTCCAGGCGGTACCGGTGACGATCATCGAGAGCGCCATCGGGTACAGGTAAATGGTGCGGATGAAACCTTCGCGACGAATACGCTGGTCGAGGAACACCGCCAGCAGCACGCCGATGACCAGGGTAATGCCGATGAACATGCCACCGAACACCGCGAGGTTCTTGCTGGCTACCCACCAGCGGTCGTTGTCCCACAGCCGTGCGTATTGCGCCAGGCCCGCCCATTTGTAGGTGGGCAGGAAAGTCGACGTTGTGAACGACAGGACGAACGTCCACAGGATGTAGCCATAAAAGCCCACCAGGACGATGAACATGCTCGGCGCCAGCACCAGTTTTGGTAGCCAGCGCTGCAATGCATCGAACGGCGAGGCCTTGCTGAACACAGCAACAGAACTCATGGGGAAATCCAAACCAAAGAATAAAAACTACAAATGCATTCCCTTTGTGGGAGCGGGCTTGCTCGCGAAAGCGGTGTGCCAGCCAACGGATGTATCAACTGACACGACGCCTTCGCGAGCAAGCCCGCTCCCACAGGGCTCGCGGTGCTGACCTTACTTGGCCGACTGAACCGCTGCGCCCAATTTCTTGGCGGCATCGGCCGGGTCGGCTTTCGGGTCGTTGATGTAGTTGGTCACGACGTCAAAGAACGCGCCTTGTACCGCCAATGTGGTCGCCATGTTGTGCGCCATGCTTGGCTGCAGGCCGCCGCTCTTGGCGTCTGCCAGGAAGTCCTTGGCAGCGGTCTGGGCGCAGGAGTCGAAACCGTACTTGCCCATGTCGGCCAGCATGTCGTTACGCACCGGGATCGAGCCCTTGTTGATGCTGAAGACTTTCTGGAAGTTCTCACCCAGCACGACCTTGGCGATATCCTGCTGCCCCGCCGAAGTGCCTGCGTCCTTCTGCTTGAACACCGCCAGGGAGTCAATGTTGTAGGTGAAGGCCTTGTCAGTGCCTGGGAACGCTACGCACTCGTAGTCCTTGCCGGCGACTTTCTTCGCCGCGGTCCACTCGCTCTTGGCCCAGTCACCCATGATCTGCATGCCGGCCTTGCCGTTGATGACCTTGGCCGCTTCCAGGTTCCAGTCCTGGCCCTTGCCGTCGGCGTCCATGTAGGTCGCGACTTTCTTCAGCTCGGTCAATGCCTTGACCATTTCCGGACCGGTCAGCGCCGTGTTGTCCAGGTCGACCAGGGCTTTCTTGTAGCCATCAGCGCCCATGACCGAGAGCACCACCGCTTCGAACACGGTGCTGTCCTGCCACGGCTGGCCGCCGTGGGCCAGGGGAATGAAGCCTGCGGCCTTGAGCTTGTCACCGGCGGCGTAGAATTCTTCGAGGGTGGTCGGGTTCTTGGTGATGCCGGCTTTCTTGAAGACTTCCGGGTTGATCCACAACCAGTTGACGCGGTGGATATTCACCGGCACAGCGACGTAGTCACCTTCGTACTTCACGGTGTCGGAGACTTTCTTGTCGAGCAGGCTGTCCCACTTTTCCGCCTTGGAAACGTCCTTGAGGACGTCGGTGTCGAGCAGGCCAGTGGTTGCCCATTCCTGGATGTCCGGGCCCTTGATCTGGGCGACGCCCGGTGGGTTGCCAGCCACGGCACGGCTCTTGAGCACGGTCATGGCAGTGGAACCGCCACCGCCGGCGACGGCGCCGTCCTTCCAGGTAAAGCCGTCTTTTTCCACCTGGGCCTTGAGCACATCGACCGCGGCTTTTTCACCACCCGACGTCCACCAGTGGACGACTTCCACGGAACCTTTCGATTCGGCGGCCAGGGCGCTGACAGGGAATGCTGCGACGGGAAGCAAGGAAGCAAGAGAAATGACAGTAGCGAGGCGAGAAATCGCATTCATCTAGAAGTACCTTTCTTGTTGTTATGCATGCAAGTCTGGTGCTTGCGCTGCATGGATTCTAATCAGGGGTTATCCCTTCGCAGGTAACGAAGGGACGCGGATATGTCACTGCATGGTTACACAGGCGCGGGAGCGGATAACCGCGCCAACGCAGACGCCATGCTGGGCGCCAGGGGAAGCCGAGGTATCAGCACGGCTTGCCAGGCGTGGTAAAGGTCCGGCTTGCCCGGCCAGATGTCGGCGCTGGGGCGGTTTTGTGGATCGAGTTCGTGGTGCCAACTGCCGTTGCAGCGATCGATGAAATGCTTGTCGCAGAATTCCCAGAAACGCCGGTACCAGGCTTCGTATTGCGCCTCGTCGGTACGCTTGAGCAGCGCGCTGGCCGCTGCCGCCGCTTCGGCATGCACCCAATGCAGGCGATGACGAACCACGGCGCGGTTGTCCCAGTCCAGGGTGTAGACAATGCCCGGCGCGCCATCGACGTCCCAGCCGTGGCGGCAGTTCTGGTCGAAGAGTTTTTGCGCGTCCTGGGCCAGCCAGCCCGGGGTCAGCATGCCGATCTGCACGCGCGCGGCTTCAAGGTGCAGCAGTAGCCGCGCCCATTCGAAACCATGGCCGGGCGTGGTGCCGTAGGGACGAAACCCATCGGCCGGGTTGTCGTGGTTGTACTCGCGCAGCGGCTGCCAGTCGCGGTCGAAATGCTCGACGACCATGTAGTCGTTGGCGGCCGCATGCCCATGGATGACCCGCTCGACGATGCGCAGGGCCCGCGCCAGCCAGCGCGGGTCGTCCGTGGCATCGGCCAGGGCGAGAAAGGCTTCGGTGGCGTGCATGTTGCTGTTGGCGCCGCGATAAGCCTCTTCTTCGCGCCAGTCGCGGTTGAAGGATTCGCGCAAGGCGCCCTCTTCTTCGCACCAGAAATGCTCGTCGATGATCCGCACGGCTTCCTTGAGCAAGGCCTCGGCGCCGGGGCGCTGGGCCACGACCGCAGAGCTGGCGGCCAGGGCAACGAAAGCATGCAGGTAGGCGGCTTTGCCGGTTTCGTTTTCAGCGGGATTGGCCGTGGCGAACCAGCCGCCGAACTCAGCATCGCGCAGCGGCCCCATGAGGGCTTGCACGCCATGATCCACCAACTCGACAAACCCCGGCAGGCCCTGGATGTGGGCCATGGCGAAGCTGTGGGTCATGCGCGCGGTGTTCATGGTTTCGGCGCGGGCATCGGCGGGCAGGCGACCCAGCTCGTCCAGGTTGCCGAAACCGTCCGGCAGCTTCGAGGCCTTGGCAAACGCCAGCAGCCGCAAGCCTTCGGCGGCGAGCCATTGCTGGTGGGCAGGAGCGTTCAACCAACTGCTGAACGCCGGTTGGAAGGTGTCCATCGACATGACCTTTTTTGTTGTTTTGACCCGGGGAGTCTAAACAAGGGAGGGTCGGTGGCAGGTAACGAAAGGGACGAGTTATGTCACCGAGTTGTGACATTTTCTTGAAAGGGGTGTTGGGACTACTGGCGCCTTCGCGAGCAAGCCCGCTCCCACAAGGGACTTGTGTCAAACACAATACCTGTGTTCAACGAGGTCCAATGTGGGAGCGGGCTTGCTCGCGAAGAACGATAGCGCGGTCCGACTAATCCACACTCCGAGGCAACTGCAACGTCACCCGCAACCCGCCCTCGCGCAGATTCTGCAGGCTGACTTCGCCACCATGGCTATGGGCAATGTTGCGGGCGATGCCCAGCCCCAAGCCGTAACCCTGCTGCTGCCCGGCCAGGCGAAAGTGCGGCTCGAAGACTTGCTCCAGGCGCTGTTCCGGCACGCCCGGACCTTCATCGTCGACATGCAGGATGAACGCTGTTTCATCGTCATCGATGTGCAGATGGGCACGCTGTCCGTATTTCAAGGCGTTGTCGATCAGGTTGCCGATGCAGCGCTTGAGGGCCAGCGGCTTGCCGGAATACGGCGCCAGCGCCCGACCATCCTGGGTGACCCGGCCATTGCCGTTGGGCGCGAGGTAGGGTTCCACCAAGCAATCCAGTACGTGATTGAGGTCCACCGGCTCGATGTTCTCGTGGATGTCGGTGTCCTTGACGCATTGCAACGCGCCCTTGACCAGTAACTCCAGCTCGTCCAGGTCACGGCCAAACTTGGCTTGCAGGTTTTCATCCTCCAGCAGCTCGACCCGCAACCGCAGCCGGGTGATCGGCGTGCGCAGGTCATGGGAGATCGCACTGAACAACTGGCTGCGCTCGGTCAGGTAGCGGCTGATGCGCTCGCGCATGGCGTTGAACGCCCGGCCCACTTCCACGACCTCACTGCCGCCGCCCTCGGCCACGGGCTGCACTTCAGCGCCAAGGGACATGTCCCGCGCGGCTCGGGCCAGACGCTTGAGGGGCCGGCTCTGCCAGTGCACCAGCAAGCCGATGAACAACAGCAACAGGCTACTGGTGAGCACGATGAAACCCACCTGTTGCTTGGGCAGGTCCTGTTCTTCGAGGCTGGTATAGGGTTCGGGCAGCAGCGAGGCGATGTACAGCCATTCACCCGGCGCCATCTGGATTTGCGTAACCAGCACCGGCGGGTTTACCGGTTCGAGCGTCAACGCGTAATGAGCCCATGAACGCGGCAGCTCGTCGAGCTTGAGCCCGCCGTTGAAGATCCGCAGGTCTTCGGGGCTGACGAACTTGACGGAGATGTCGGCGTTGTTGCCCAGGGAGCGCCGCAGCACTTCATCCACCGCCTGGAGCACCGCCAGTTTGCGTGGTGTCACGGGCAACACGTCCATGCCCAGCGGCTTGTCATTGAGGGTGACGACGAATCGTGTCCCCCCCATGCTCCGCAACTGGTCCAGCACCAAGGGCCGGTAAGCCACCGGCAGGGAGCGCAGATAGCTGACAGTGGCGGTCATCGAATGGGCGAGACTGCGGGCGCTGGTGACCAGGCCTTCGAGCTGGGTGGCACGCAGTTGCGAAACCCAGATCAGGCTCGACAGCGTCTGGGCGAACAGCACGACCAGCAGGGTCAGCAACAGCATCCGGCCGAGCAACGAGCGCGGCACGGGTATGCGCCGGACAATTTTCCTGATCGCTTCAGTGACCATTGCTGGCAACCACACTGGCCGCCAGTTGATAACCGCTGCCGCGCACCGTGCGAATCAGCCGCGGTGGCTTGTCCGTGTCGCGCAAGCGCTGGCGCAGACGACTGACCGCCATGTCGACGATCCGGTCCAGGGGCATCAGTTCACGCCCTCGGGTGGCGTTGCCGATAGTGTCGCGGTCGAGGATTTCCTGGGGATGATCGAGGAACAGCTTGAGCAACGCGAAGTCGGCGCCGGAGAGGATCACTTCTTCGCCATCGGTGTGGAACAGCCGATGGCTGACCATGTCCAGCCGCCACTCGTCGAAGGCCAGCACGTCGCCGCCCGACCGTTCCTGGCCGAACTGTGCCCGGCGCAGCAGCGCCTTGATACGCGCCTGCAATTCACGCGGGCTGAACGGCTTGCCCAGGTAATCATCGGCCCCCAGCTCCAGGCCAATGACCCGGTCGGCCTCATCGGAACTGGCGGTGAGCATGATGATCGGCACATGGGCCTGGCGCGGGTGTTCGCGAACCCAGCGGCAAAGGCTGAAGCCGTCCTCGTCGGGCAGCATCACATCGAGGATCACCAGGTCGCTCGGCGCCTCGTTCAAGGCCTGGCGAAACCCGGCGCCGTCGGGCGTGGTGCGCACCTGGAAACCCGCACGGCTGAGGTAAGTGTCCAGCAGTTCGCGAATCTCCTGGTCGTCGTCGACCAACAAAATCGATTTGTTCACTGAACTCACGGGGCCTCGTCCTTGTTGTTTGGATTGGGGGCGATTATGCCTGATGGATGAGGACTACAAACACACCACAAAACACACTACAAAACCCTGTGGGAGCGAGCTTGCTCGCGATAACGGCGTATCAGTCAGCATCAATGGCGACTGACACTCCGCTATCGCGAGCAAGCTCGCTCCCACAAGGGGTCGTATTTCAAACTTCAAGCGTGTGTCGACTGCTCCAACGCCACGCCCGCGCCCATCAGGCCGGAGTACGGCGCCGTCACCAACCAGACCGGAATGCCCTTGAAATAATCGCTCATGCAACCCTTGTCGGCGAAGGATTTGGCGAAGCCACTCTCAAGGAAGAAATCGGCAAACCGCGGGACCACGCCGCCAACGATGTAGACACCGCCGCGACCACCCACCGTGAGTACGTTATTGCCCGCCACGCGCCCCAGCCATCGGCAGAACTGCTCAAGGACTTCCAGCGCAACAGGGTCCCCGGCCAGGCCGGCGGCGGTAATGGATTCAGGGGTATCGAGCACCGGTTCATGACCGTCCACCGCGCAGATCGCCCGGTAGACGCGGGGCAAGCCGCTGCCACTCAGCGCGGTTTCGGCGCTGACGTGGCCGATTTCGTTGTAGATGTGTTGCCAGAGCTGGGTCTCGCGCGGACTGCTCATCGGCAGGTCGACATGGCCGCCCTCCCCCGGCAGCGCCGCGAAGCGACCTTCGCCCAGGTCCAGCAGCGTCCCGACGCCCAGCCCGGTGCCCGGCCCGATCACTACCGCCGGGCGCATCGGCTCCGGCGTGCCTTGGCAGACGACCCGGTATTCATCGGGACGCAAGCAGGTCATGCCCAGGGCCATGGCGGAAAAGTCGTTGACCAGCAACAGCTTCTCCACCTGCAGCGTCTTGCAGAACGCCAGGTTGCTCAGGCGCCAGTGGTTGTTGGTGAAGCGAAACTCATCACCGCTCACGGGGCCGGCCACCGACAGGCACACCGAGCCAATCGCACCCGGCGCCATGCCCATGCCGCTCAGGTAAACCTTGATGGCATCTTCCGGGCAGGCGTAATCCGCCGTCGCCAACACCTGGATGTTCTCCAGGTTGTGGTTCTTCCACAGGGCGAAACGCGCATTGGTCCCGCCGATGTCACCGACCAAAGCCAGTTTCAATTAATCGCCTCCAGGGCAGAAGTGAAGGCGCTGGCGCCCTGCTCTGCCGAGCTGAAAGCCATGCGCATGAAACCGAACAGCTCGCGACCGGTGCCGATGTTGTTGCCCAACAGGCCCTTGGCCGGCTCGCGCGCGGCGAATTCCTCGGCGTCCACCTTCAGTTCCAAGGTGCCTTTGACGCCATCGACGCGGATGATATCGCCCTCCTGCACCCGAGCCAACGCGCCGCCGACATAAGCTTCGGGGCTGACGTGAATGGCCGCCGGGATTTTCCCCGATGCACCGGACATGCGCCCGTCGGTGACCAGCGCCACCTTGAAGCCGCGATCCTGCAGCACGCCGAGGAACGGCGTCATCTTGTGCAGCTCGGGCATGCCATTGGAGCGCGGGCCCTGGAAGCGCATCACCGCGACAAAATCCTTTTCCAGCAGACCGGCCTTGAACGCATCGGCCAAATCCTGCTGATCCTGGAAGACCATGGCCGGCGCCTCGACGACCTGGTTTTCCAAGGCCACGGCCGAGACTTTCATCACACCACGGCCGAGGTTGCCTTCCATCACCCGCAAGCCGCCTTCCGGCGAGAACGCACGGGCCACCGGGCGCAGGATGTTTTCGTCGAGGCTTTCGATCGGGCCGTCGCGCCACACCAACTCGCCATCTTCCAGGAACGGCTCTTGGGTATAGCGGCTCAAGCCGTGACCCAGCACGGTGTTGACGTTCTCGTGAAGCAGACCCGCTTCCAGCAATTCGCGGATCAGGAACGACATGCCGCCCGCCGCCTGGAAGTGGTTGATGTCGGCCTTGCCGTTCGGGTAGACGTGGCTCAGGGTCGGCACCACCTCGGAGAGGTCGGCCATGTCCTGCCAGGTCAGCTGGATACCCGCCGCCATGGCAATGGCCGGCATGTGCAGGGTGTGGTTGGTGGAGCCGCCGGTGGCGTGCAGCGCAACGATGGAGTTGACCAGCGAGCGCTCGTCGACGATTTCGCCGATGGGCATGAAGTTGCCGCTCTGCTTGGTCAGGCGCGTGACCTGGAACGCCGCCTCACGAGTCAGGGCGTCGCGCAGCGGCGTGTTCGGGTTGACGAACGAAGCGCCTGGCAAGTGCAGGCCCATCACTTCCATCAGCAATTGGTTGGTGTTGGCGGTGCCGTAGAAGGTGCAGGTGCCGGGGCTGTGGTAGGACTTCATCTCCGATTCCAGCAGCTCTTCGCGCGTCGCCTTGCCTTCGGCGTAGCGCTGGCGCACGTCGGCTTTCTCTTTGTTGGAAATGCCCGAGACCATCGGCCCGCCGGGCACGAAGATCGTCGGCAAGTGACCGAAGCGCAGCGCGCCCATCATCAGGCCCGGGACGATCTTGTCGCAGATGCCGAGCATCAGCGCGCCGTCGAACATGTTGTGGGACAACGCCACCGCCGTGGACAGCGCGATCACTTCGCGGCTCGGCAGGCTCAGTTCCATCCCGGCCTCGCCCTGGGTCACGCCGTCGCACATGGCCGGCGTACCGCCAGCGAACTGGCCGACCGAGCCGATCTCGCGCAGGGCCTTCTTGATTTGTTCGGGGAAGGTTTCGTACGGCTGGTGGGCCGAGAGCATGTCGTTATAGGACGACACGATGGCGATGTTGGCGGCGTTCATCATCCGCAGGTGGTGCTTGTCTTCAGTGCCGCAACCGGCGACGCCGTGGGCGAAGTTGGCGCACTGCAGCTTGCCGCGCATCGGGCCGTCGCTGGCTGCACCGCGGATCAGTGCAAGGTAAGCCTCACGAGTAGCGCGACTGCGGGCGATAAGCCGTTCGGTGACCTCAAGTACGCGGGGATGCATAGGTAGAACTCCAGGCTAACGGGTGTGGCGACCTGATTGTCTATGCTGGTTCAAAAGCCCTTTGTACACCGCTGGAAAGACAGGGCGACAAACGGTTTTTGACCCATCGGACCAGTTGATTCAGGTCACTCGTTGTAGATAAAACAAAATATTGCCACTAAAAAGGCTTGTTTTCTATTTTTATGCGAATAATCTTGTAATTCCAACAACAAATCGACGGCGGCGCAGTTAATGACTCTTCGAATCGCAATCAATGGTTTTGGCCGCATCGGCCGCAACGTCCTCCGTGCACTGTATACCCAAGGCTATCGTCGCGACTTGCAGATCGTCGCCATCAACGACCTGGGCGACAGTGCAATCAATGCCCATCTGCTCAAGTTCGACACCGTGCACGGCACCTTCGATGCCGACGTCCAGCACGACCACGAAAGCCTGACGGTCAATGGCGACCGCATCTCGGTCAGCGCCATCCGCAACCCGGCCGAACTGCCTTGGGCGGCCGAGAAGATCGACGTCGTGTTCGAATGCACCGGCCTGTTTACCGACCGTGCCAAGGCAGCCGCCCACATCAGCGCCGGCGCCCACAAGGTGATCATCTCGGCACCGGCCAAGGGCGCCGATGCCACCGTCGTGTATGGCGTCAACCATGACATCCTGCGCCAGTCCCACCAGATCATCTCCAACGCGTCGTGCACCACCAACTGCCTGGCCCCGGTGGCCCAGGTGCTGCACCGCGAGCTGGGCATCGAAAGCGGCCTGATGACCACGATCCATGCCTACACCAACGACCAGAACCTGACCGACGTCTACCACAGCGACCCCTACCGCGCCCGCTCGGCCACCCAGAACATGATCCCGAGCAAGACCGGCGCCGCCGAAGCCGTGGGCCTGGTGCTGCCGGAACTGGCCGGCAAGCTGACCGGCATGGCCGTGCGCGTACCGGTGATCAACGTATCCCTGGTCGACCTCACCGTGCAGCTCAAGCGCGAAGCGTCGGCCGAAGAAGTCAACGAACTGCTGCGCCATGCCAGCCAGCATTCGAAGATCCTCGGCTACAACACCCTGCCGCTGGTTTCCAGCGATTTCAACCACAACCCGCTGTCGTCGATCTTCGACGCCAACCACACCAAGGCCAGCGGCAAGCTGCTCAAGGTATTGGCCTGGTATGACAACGAATGGGGCTTCTCCAACCGCATGCTGGATAACTGCCTGGCGTTGTGTAACGCGGAGTAACCGCCCCAGCAGCTTTTGAGCTTTTCTGTGGGAGGAGCTTGCTCGCGAAAGCGGTGTATCAGTCAACATCAATGGCGACTGACACTCCGTCATCGCGAGCAAGCTCGCTCCCACAGGGTTACAACATCGGTGAAATGAAGGCTTGACCCGTCGCGCAGATGATAAGCATTATCATCTACTCGAACCGGATCGGGCCCTACCGTGAGTCAATCGCGTTTTCATCACGTCTTTCTCGCCCAGCGTACCCCGCTGCTGCGCACCCTCGAGCGGATGGTCAACAACCCGAGTACCGCCGAAGACTTGCTTCAGGAAACCTACTTGCGCGTCACCCGCGCCCTGAGCGAGCGCACCGTCGATCATCTCGAACCCTTTGTCTTCCAGACCGCCCGCAACCTGGCGCTGGACCATTTGCGCGCGCGGCGAATCCAGTCACGGACCCTGGTCGATGACGTGCCGTTGGACGTCGTGAACAATGTGGTCGCCCCCCAAAGCAGCGCCGAAGACGCTGCCCATGCCGAACGAATGCTCGAACGCCTTAACGTCAGCCTGCAATCCCTCAGCCCGCGCCAACGGCAGGTCTTCATTCTCAGTCGGCTGCATGGCCACAGTTACCAAGACATCGCGCAACGATTGGACGTGTCCCTGAGTACCGTGCAAAAAGAATTGAAACTGATCATGGCCATCTGCGTGGGCGTGGCCGAACGCAACCCATGAATCAAGCAACAAGCCAGGCGTTTCGGGCCGCAAGCTGGACGCAAGCTTGCCAGCCACCGCTTGCGGCTTGTAGCGTGTGCCTGCCGCCAATAATGAGAATCCACCGTGACGGACAACCATCGCCCACCTGACGCCGCCGAGGCACAGGACACCGCCCACGCCATGGACCAGGCGCTGGACTGGTTGATCCTGCTCGACAGCCCCAGCGAGGAGCAGCGCCAACACTTCCAGGCCTGGCTGGCGGCCGATCCTCGCCATGGCGAAGCGTTCGCCAGGGCCCAGGCGATCTGGAATGGCCCGCACGTCATCGAAAGCGCCCGGCAACTGCGCGACCAACCCAAAGTCACCGCGCTGTCGCGCCTGCGTGCCCATTGGAAACCGTTGGCGACTGCCGCCGTGCTGTTTCTCGGCCTGTTCAATTTCAGCGACTTGCCCCTGCACTTCGAAGCCGATCACCTGACGGTGGTCGGTGAGCGCCAGCGCCTGCAATTGGAAGACGGCTCCAAGGTCCTGCTCAACACCGATTCGGCGTTTTCCAGCACGTTCAGCGAACAGCGGCATGTGGCCCGCCTGTACAAGGGCGAGGCATTCTTCGAAGTGCCAGGCAACCGCAACCTGCCGCTGGAAATTGATGCCGGCCCGGTCACCGCCAGCGTCAGCGACACCACATTTGCCGTGCGTTACCTCGACGGCGTGGCCCAAGTCCAGGTGCAGCGCGGCGACATCGACCTGCGGGCCACCCGGTACGACACCCACGTGCGGTTGTCGGCCGGAGAAAGCATCCGCATCGGCCCCAACGGCTTCGACCGCCCCACACGCCTCGATGCGGGTACCGAGCTGGCCTGGGTACAAGGTCGGCTGGTGTTCGAAAACCGGCCGCTGAGCCAAGTCCTGGCCGAGCTGCGGCGCTACTACC
The DNA here is from genome assembly GCF_016756915.1 of Pseudomonas sp. HB05. Taxonomy (NCBI): domain Bacteria; kingdom Pseudomonadati; phylum Pseudomonadota; class Gammaproteobacteria; order Pseudomonadales; family Pseudomonadaceae; genus Pseudomonas; species Pseudomonas sp. HB05. The sequence goes on along the minus strand of NZ_JAESPG010000018.1, from coordinate 72,448 downwards.
CTGGCTGGATCATCAATACCAACGAACGTCTGGCCAACATCGCGGTGACGGGCAATTACCGCCTCGACCAGCCGCTGGATGCGGTCCGCTCCCTGGCGCACATCACCTCTGCGCGGTTGCAGGAATTCCCGGCACTGGTGATCCTGAACTAAATGAGAATTATTTTTACTCGATAACCTTCGCTGGTTCGTCTCGTTATAGCCAATGCAATTGATTCGCATCTTCACGATGCCGATCTGCACCTATAACAGATGCGACACGGAGCGCTATCGATGTCCTCTCGCCTTACTTGCCGGTTCCTCGCACCTTCCCGCGCGCTGTCATTGCTGACCGCCGCCATCCTGATGGCCGGTGCCGCACCAGCAGCCTTCGCCGTCAATGGGCAATCGCCCGCCCACAACATGGGTGACTACACCTTCAACATCGCCCGACAGCCCTTGGTCTCCGCGCTGAACGCATTCACGACGGTGACGGGCTGGCAAGTCGGCTTGCCGGCTGAACTGGCCGCAGGCGTCGCTTCGCCGGGCGTGAACGGCTCGCTGCCGCCGGAAAAAGCCCTGGAGCGCTTGTTGGTGGGGACCGACCTGAGCTACCGCAAACTGGGCGATAACAACATCGTTCTGGAAAAACGCAGCGCCGGCAATGTGCTGGACTTGCAGCAAGTGACCATCAGTGCCACCCGCCAGGAACAGGACATCACCCGCGTACCGAGCACCGTTTCCATCCATGATCGCCAGGCACTCGATCGCAACAACGTCAACACCATCAAGGACCTGGTGCGCTACGAGCCCGGTGTTTCGGTGGGCGGCGCAGGCCAGCGTGGCGGCATCAGCGGCTACAACATTCGCGGCATCGACGGCAACCGGATCCTGACCCAGGTCGATGGCGTGGAAGTGCCCGGCGGTTTCTTCAACGGTCCCTATGCCAAGACCCAGCGCAACTATGTCGACCCGGAGATCATCAAGCGCGTGGAAATCCTCCGTGGCCCGGCCTCGGTGCTGTACGGCAGCAACGCCATTGGCGGTGTCGTCAGTTATTTCACCCTCGACGCGGAGGACATCATCAAGCCCGGCCAGGACGTCGGCGCACGCCTGAAGACCGGCTACAGCTCTGTCGACGAGAGCTGGCTCAAGTCCTCCACCGTCGCCGGTCGCAGAGGGCCATTCGACGGCCTGCTGCACTACAGCCAGCGCGACGGCCACGAGACCGAATCCTACGGCAGCAACAACGGCACCGGACTGGACCGCACCGCGGCCAACCCGGAAGACGTGCGCGCCAACAACGTGCTGGCCAAGCTTGGCTGGAACTACAGCGATGACGCGCGCCTGAGCCTGGTGTATGAGAAGTACAAGGACGATCGCGACATCGATCTGAAAAGTGCCTACGGCGGCCCGTACGCCAACGGCCAACCGGCCATTCCCGCCTCGATCCTGCCCGGCGGCATGTACCAGTGGCGCACCGGCAACGACACCATCACCCGCGAACGTTTCGGCCTGGAGCACAACTTCGACCTCGACAGCCTGCTGGCCGACACCATCAAGTGGAGCCTGAACCACCAGGTCGCCAAGACCGACCAGAGCACCGCCGAATTCTACTTCCCGATCACGCGCCAGGTACTGCGCACGCGAGAAACGCTCTACGAAGAGAAGCAGTGGGTGTTCGACGCGCAACTGGACAAGTCATTCCGCATTGCTGACACCGACCACGCACTGACCTACGGCACCACGCTCAAGCAGCAAAAGGTCACCGGTTCGCGCAGCGGCAATGGCGTGTGCCTGGCGGTCGGCGTGGGCTGCTCCGCCGTCGGCGCGATCAGCACACGGGACGTGCTGGCAAAAGCCAGTGACTTCCCGGACCCGACCATCAACACCTACAGTTTGTTCGCCCAGGACCAGATCAGCTGGAACAAATGGACCTTCACGCCAGCACTGCGCTACGACTACACCCGGCTCAAGCCACACCTGACCGAGGAATTCCTCAGCACCGTGGACCCCACCGCCGGCGGCACGGTCAGTGGCCAGGACAAGACCTGGCATCGCGTCTCGCCCAAGTTCGGCCTGACCTATGACCTGACTGACCAATACACCTGGTACGGCCAGTACGCCGAAGGTTTCCGCACGCCGACCGCCAAGGCGCTGTATGGCCGTTTCGACAATGCGGGTATTGGCTACAGCGTGAAACCCAATCCCGACCTGGAACCGGAAAAAAGCAAGGGCTACGAGACCGGTTTGCGTGGGCGCTTCGATTCCGGCTCGTTCGACGTGGCGGTGTTCTACAACAAGTACCGCGACTTCATCAACGAGGACGCCATCATCCCCGGCGCCGACCGGTTGACCTTCCAGAGCAACAACATCAAGCACGCCACCATCAAGGGCATCGAAGCCAAGGGTCGCCTGGACCTGGACATGTTCGGCGCACCACGGGGGCTCTACACCCAAGGCTCGGTGGCTTACCTCCATGGCCGCAACGACGACACCGGCGAACCGCTCAACAGCATCAACCCACTGACCGGCGTGTTCGGCCTGGGTTACGACCAGGCGCAGTTTGGCACCTTGCTCAGTTGGACCCTGGTGAAGAAGCAAGACCGCGTCGATGACAGCAACTTCAACTCCCCTGATGGCGTCAGCAGCCAATTCAAGACGCCGGGTTTCGGCATTGTCGACCTGAGCGGGTACTACAAGGTCACCGACGACGTCACGGTCAGCGGCGGCCTCTACAACCTCACCGACAAGAAGTACTGGCTGTGGGACGACGTGCGCGGCTACGACAGCGTCGGCGAAGCGGCGGTGCTGAACCCGGCCAATCTCGATCGCCTCACGGCGCCTGGGCGCAACTTCGCGGTCAACCTGATCTGGGATATCTGATCCAGCGTTCAGCCAAAACAATTATCTGTGGCGAGGGGATTTATCCCCGCTGGGGTGCGCAGCAGCCCTAACAAAAATGGGACCGAAAGAAGCGGACTTTGGGGCCGCTTCGCGCCCCAGCGGGGATAAATCCCCTCGCCACAACTTCCACTCAAAGGAATTTTTCATGACCACACACCGCCCCGTTACCCGCTCCCAACGCCTGAACCAGATCACCCACGAGCCCCACGGCAGGCTCGACGCGCTGGTCAAGGCACACGCCCCATTCGAAACCCAGGCCAACTACGCCCGCTTCGTTGTCGCCCAGTACCAGTTCCAGTCGGAACTGGCGGCGCTGTACAACGACACGCAACTGACCGCGCTGATTGCCGATTTGCCCGCGCGCTGCCGCGCCGAAGCGGCCAAGGCCGACCTCGCGGACCTGGACACCGAAGTGCCGGCTCCCCTGGCCGGCGCAGTGAAGAACCCGACCCAGGCCGAAGCCCTCGGCTGGCTGTTCGTCTCCGAGGGTTCCAAGCTTGGCGCTGCGTTCTTGATCAAGCGCGCCGTCACCCTTGGAATGAACGAAATCTTTGGAGCCCGCCACTTGGCAGAACCGGCGGGCGGCCGCGCCGAAGGCTGGAAAACCTTCACCCGGACCCTCGACGAGTTGCCCTTCACCGAACAGCAGGAAGCCGAGGCGGACAAAGGCGCGCTGGACGCCTTCAACCGCTTTACCGTGCTGCTGGAACAGGCTTACGCGGCGCAATTGGCTTGAATCCCCACCATCCCCTGTGGGAGCGAGCTTGCTCGCGATGACGGACTGCCAGCCAGCCTATTGGTCGCCTGACACACCGCTATCGCGAGCAAGCTCGCTCCCACAGGGCCAAGCGCATGTCGGATAGAAATACATGAGCCGTACGCCCTCGAAACTCAGCCAACTGCTCTTCGCCCTCCTCGCCTACGCCAGCCTGGCCATCGGCCTGGTGGCCATCGCCGTGCCCGGCTTGCCGACCACTGAATTCATCCTGCTCGCCGCCTGGGCCGCGACCCGCAGTTCCCCGCGCCTGAGTGCCTGGCTGGAGGGCCACCGATTATTCGGACCGATGCTGCACAACTGGCGCAACGGCAAGGTCATCCCGCGCCGGGCCAAGATCGCCGCAACGGCCAGCATGCTGTGCTGCGCAGGGTTGATGCTGCTGGTGCTCGAACACCACTGGCCGGTTTACCTCGCGCTCGCGGGCATGGGCCTGGGCAATCTCTGGATCTGGTCACGCCCGGAACACCGTGGCAAGGGAGCTTGCTCCCGCTGGGCCGGTCCGACGCCTCGGGCGTAGCGACCCCCGATGTTCGTTTGATCTATGCTCGCTCTCTGGTTCAGGAGGGCTTCCAAATGTCAGACCTACTCTCATCCATGCAAACCGCCATCGGCTTGCCCACGACACCGATCCCCTTCACAGGCGAAGGCGCCCTGCCCTCGGCCTTCGCGGTCACGGAGCTGGCCAGCGCGAGCATCGGTGTGGCCGGTCAAGCGGTCGCCGAGCTCATCTACCAACAAACCGGTCGCCTGCCGACGCTTGAAGTCGACCAGCGCCTGGCCTCGTTCTGGTTTTCCACCTCCCTGCGACCCATCCGCTGGAGCGTACCGCCGATGTGGGATCCGGTGGCAGGCGACTATGCCACTGCCGACGGCTGGATCCGCCTGCACACCAACGCGCCGCATCATCGCCAGGCGGCGGAAAAGGTCCTCGGGGCCTGCGCCGACCGCGCCGACATGGCCAGCAAAGTGATCCGTTGGAACAAGGCCGACCTGGAGCAAGCCGTGGTCGACGCCGGCGGTTGCGCCGCACAGATGCGCTCGTGGCAGGCGTGGCAACTCCATCCGCAGGGCTTGGCGGTGAATGCCGAGCCTCTCGTTCAGTTGGATGACGACGCCGAAGGTTCGCCTGCGCCCTGGCTCGGCTCCGTCGCCCAGCCCCTGGCGGGCCTCAAGGTGCTGGACCTGACCCGCGTGCTGGCCGGCCCGATTGCCAGCCGTTTTCTTGCCGGCCTAGGCGCCGACGTACTGCGCATCGACCCGCCAACCTGGAACGAACCCGGCGTGGTGCCGGAAGTCACCCTCGGCAAACGTTGCGCCCGCCTCGACTTGCAGCAACCCGCCGACCGCGCAACGTTCGAGGCGCTGCTCAAGGAGGCCGACATCCTGCTACACGGCTACCGCGCCGACGCACTGGAACGCCTGGGCTATGGCGCCACGCAGCGCCAACGATTGGCCCCCGGCCTGATCGACGTCTGCCTCAACGCCTACGGCTGGAGCGGCCCCTGGCAACACCGCCGCGGCTTCGACAGCCTGGTGCAGATGAGCTGCGGCATCGCCGAGGCCGGCATGGCCTGGAAACACGCCGACAAGCCGACGCCGCTGCCGGTCCAGGCCCTGGACCATGGGACGGGTTACCTGATGGCGGCCAGCGCGATTGTGTTGGTCGCCCGCCGCTTGGCCACCAGCCATGGCGGCTCGGCACGCCTGTCGCTGGCGCGCACGGCGAAGCTGTTGATCGACGGCGGCGCTGGCACTCAGGTTGCATTGCGCCCTGAAGACGAGGCTGACCAGGGGCTGCTGGTGGAACAGACGCCGTGGGGCCCGGCGCATCGTTTGCAGGTACCGCTGAGGATCACCGGAACGCCGCTGCAATGGACGTTGCCGGCCGGCGAACTGGGGGCTCATCGGGCGCAGTGGTGATCGCCCGATGAGCCATCGTCGGATCGCCGCCCGGAGCAAGCTCGCTCCCACAGGGATATGCGTGAAACTGTGGGAGCGAGCTTGCTCGCGATAGCGACGAACCAGCCACCACAAACTCCACGTCGAACAGTTATCTGACCTGGATCAGCTACCGCCCTTCCCAATCGACATAGGCTGTTGACTCTCTTCCCCCGCATGGGAGTCATGCAATGTCCGATACCCCCGGAAAACTACGACTGGGTGCGCTGGTCGCGCTGGTAGTAGGATCGATGATCGGCGGCGGGATCTTTTCCCTGCCACAGAACATGGCCGCCAGCGCCGACGTCGGCGCCGTGTTGATCGGCTGGGCCATCACCGCGGTGGGCATGCTGACCCTCGCCTTTGTTTTCCAGACGCTCGCCAACCGTAAACCCGACCTGGACGGCGGCGTGTATGCCTACGCCAAGGCCGGGTTCGGCGACTACATGGGTTTCTCGTCGGCCTGGGGCTACTGGATCAGCGCCTGGCTGGGCAACGTCGGCTACTTCGTGTTGCTGTTCAGCACCCTGGGCTATTTCTTCCCGATCTTTGGCGAGGGCAACACCGTCGCCGCGGTAATCGGCGCCTCGGTGTTGCTCTGGGCCGTGCATTTCCTCGTACTGCGTGGCATCAAGGAAGCCGCCTTCATCAACCTGGTGACCACCGTCGCCAAGATCGTGCCGCTGCTGTTGTTCGTGTTGATCGCGGTATTCGCCTTCAAGCTGGAGATTTTTACCGCCGACATCTGGGGCCTGAAGAATCCCGACCTGGGCAGCGTGATGGACCAAGTGCGACACATGATGCTGGTGACCGTGTGGGTGTTCATCGGCATCGAGGGCGCGAGTATTTTTTCCGCCCGCGCCGAGAAACGCAGCGACGTCGGCAAGGCCACCGTCATCGGTTTCATCACGGTGCTGTTGTTCCTGGTGCTGGTGAACGTGCTGTCCCTGGGGATCATGACCCAGCCTGAACTGGCCAAGCTGCAGAACCCATCCATGGCCGCCGTGCTGGAACACGTGGTCGGTCACTGGGGCGCGGTGTTGATCAGCGTTGGCCTGATCATCTCGCTGCTCGGCGCCCTGCTGTCCTGGGTCCTGTTGTGCGCCGAGATCATGTTCGCCGCCGCCAAGGACCACACCATGCCCGCGTTCCTGCGGCGGGAGAACGCCAACCATGTGCCGGCCAACGCCCTGTGGCTGACCAACGCGATGGTCCAGCTGTTCCTGGTCATCACCCTGTTTTCCGCCAGCACCTACCTGTCGCTGATCTACCTCGCCACTTCGATGATCCTCGTGCCGTATCTGTGGTCGGCCGCCTACGCGGTGCTGTTGGCGGTACGCGGCGAGACCTATCAGAACGCCCTGGTCGAACGCCGCAAGGACCTGGCCATCGGCGCCATCGCCCTGATCTATGCGATGTGGCTGTTGTACGCCGGCGGAATCAAATACCTGCTGCTTTCCGCCCTGCTCTATGCCCCCGGCGCGATCCTGTTCGCCAAGGCCAAGCATGAACTGGGCAAGCCGGTTTTCACCTCGGTCGAGAAGCTGATTTTCGCCGCCGTGGTCGTCGGAGCCCTGGTGGCTGCGTACGGGCTCTACGCGGGTTTCCTGACCCTCTGACCGGTCAACTGTTTTATCTGGAGGATGTGTAATGACCACGGAAAAAGTGAAGTACGGCGTCCACTCCGAAGCCGGCAAATTGCGCAAAGTCATGGTCTGTTCACCCGGCCTGGCCCACCAGCGGCTGACGCCGAACAATTGCGACGAGCTGCTGTTCGATGACGTGCTGTGGGTCAACCAGGCCAAGCGCGACCATTTCGATTTCGTCACCAAGATGCGCGAACGCGGGATCGACGTCCTGGAGATGCACAACCTGCTGACCGACATTGTCGCCATCCCCGAGGCGCTGGATTGGATTCTGCATCGCAAGGTCACGGCCAACGCCGTGGGCCTGGGCCTGGTGCATGAAGTGAGCGCGTGGCTGCGCAGCCTGGAGCCGCGCCATATCGCCGAATACCTGATCGGCGGCGTCTCGGCCGATGACCTGCCGGACAGCTTCGGCGGCAAGACGATCCAGATGTTCCGCGACTTCCTCGGGCACTCCAGCTTCATCCTGCCGCCGCTGCCCAACACCCAGTTCACTCGCGATACCACGTGCTGGATCTACGGCGGCGTGACCCTGAACCCGATGTACTGGCCGGCGCGACGCCAGGAAACCCTGCTGGCCACCGCCATCTACAAATTCCATCCGGAGTTCACCCACGCCGATTTCCAGATCTGGTACGGCGACCCGGACCACGACCACGGCAATGCCACCCTCGAAGGCGGCGACGTGATGCCGATCGGTAACGGCGTGGTGTTGATCGGCATGGGCGAACGCTCATCCCGCCAGGCCATCGGCCAACTGGCGCTGAACCTGTTCAAGCACAACGCCGTGGAGCGCGTGATCGTCGCCGGCCTGCCGAAATCCCGCGCAGCCATGCACCTGGACACCGTGTTCAGTTTCTGTGACCGCGACCTGGTGACGATTTTTCCGGAGGTCGTCAGCCAGATCGTGGCGTTTTCACTGCGCCCGGACGAGAGCAAACCCGGCGGCATCGACGTACGCCGCGAGGAAAGCAGCTTCCTCGATACAGTAGCCGCCGCCCTCAAGTTGCCGGCGCTGCGGATAGTGGAAACCGGCGGCAACAGCTTCGCCGCCGAACGCGAGCAATGGGACGACGGCAACAACGTGGTCGCCCTGGAACCGGGCGTGGTGATCGGCTACGACCGCAACACCTATACCAACACGCTGCTGCGAAAGGCCGGCGTGGAAGTCATCACCATCAGCGCCAGCGAGCTGGGCCGGGGCCGGGGCGGCGGCCATTGCATGACCTGCCCGATCATTCGCGACCCTATCGATTACTGACCTTCGAGCCTGGGCCGTTTTTATCGAGAACGGCCCAGGGGATAACCGACACCCAAGGAGATCCACCATGGCTTTCAACATGCGCAACCGCAGCCTGCTGAGCTTGATGCACCACAACAACCGCGAGCTGCACTTCCTGCTGGACCTGTCCCGTGACCTCAAGCGCGCCAAATACACTGGCACCGAGCAGCCGCACCTCAAGGGCAAGAACATCGCGCTGATCTTCGAAAAAACCTCGACCCGCACCCGCTGCGCCTTCGAAGTCGCGGCCCATGACCAGGGCGCCCACGTCACCTACATCGACCCGGTGTCGTCGCAGATCGGCCACAAGGAAAGCATGAAGGACACCGCCCGCGTCCTGGGGCGCATGTTCGACGCCATCGAATACCGGGGCTTCGAACAGGAAATTGTCGAAGAACTGGCCAAGTTCGCCGGGGTGCCGGTGTTCAACGGCCTGACCGCCGAATTCCACCCGACCCAAATGATCGCCGACACCCTGACCATGCGCGAGCACAGCGACAAGCCGCTGCATGACATCAGCTACGCCTACCTGGGCGATGCGCGCTACAACATGGGTAATTCGCTCCTGATGATCGGCGCCAAACTGGGCATGGACGTGCGCATCGGCGCGCCGAAAGCGCTGTGGCCGCACCAGGATTTCATCGATCAATGCCAAGCCTTCGCCGCCGAAAGCGGCGCGCGGATCACCATCACCGAGGACCCGAAAGAAGCCGTCAAGGGCGTGGATTTCATCCACACCGACATCTGGGTGTCCATGGGCGAGCCGGTAGAAGCCTGGGACGAACGCATCGAGCAATTGCTGCCCTACCAAGTCAACACGCAGATGATGAAGGCCTCGGGCAACCCCCGGGTGAAATTCATGCACTGCCTGCCGGCGTTCCATAACAGCGAAACCAAGGTCGGCAAGGACATTGCCGCACGTTATCCGAATCTCGCCAACGGCGTTGAAGTGACCGAGGAGGTTTTCGAGTCCCCGGCCAACATTGCCTTCGAACAAGCGGAAAACCGCATGCACACCATCAAGGCGATCCTGGTGGCGGCGTTGGCGGATATCTGAATCCGGTTGAAGTGCTTTTCATTGTGGGAGCGAGCTTGCTCGCGATGTCGGCGGCCCATCCAACATCAATGCAAGCTGACACTCCGCCATCGTCGGATCGCCGCCCGGAGCAAGCTCGCTCCCACAGGGGACTGCATTGTTAGTTACATTTTTGAAAGGACAACACCATGCGCATCGTCGTTGCCCTGGGCGGTAACGCCCTCCTGCGTCGGGGGGAACCCATGACCGCAGACAATCAACGCAGCAACATCCGCACCGCGACCGAACAGATCGCCAAGATCCATCCGGGCAACCAACTGGTCATCGCCCACGGCAACGGCCCGCAGGTCGGCCTGCTGTCGTTGCAGGCGGCGGCGTACACCTCGGTCACGCCGTACCCGCTGGACGTGTTGGGGGCCGAAACCGAAGGCATGATCGGCTACATCATCGAACAGGAACTGGGCAACCTGTTGGACTTCGAAGTGCCCTTCGCCACGCTGCTGACCCAGGTTGAAGTGGACGCCAACGACCCGGCGTTCCAGACCCCGAGCAAGCCCATCGGCCCGGTCTACAGCCAGCAAGAGGCGGAAAAACTCGCCGCCGAGAAAGGCTGGGCCATCGCCCCGGACGGCGACAAGTTCCGCCGCGTGGTCGCAAGCCCCAGGCCCAAGCGCATCTTCGAGATCCGTCCGATCAAATGGCTGCTGGAAAAAGGCAGCATCGTGATCTGCGCCGGTGGCGGCGGCATCCCGACGATGTATGACGTCGACGGCAAGCTGCAAGGCGTGGAAGCGGTGATCGACAAAGACCTGTGCTCGGCGCTGCTGGCCGAACAACTGGACAGCGATCTGCTGGTGATCGCCACCGATGTCAACGCCGCGTTCATCGACTTCGGCAAGCCGACTCAGAAAGCCATCGCCCAGGCCCACCCCGACGACATGGAACGGCTCGGTTTCGCCGCCGGGTCCATGGGGCCGAAGGTGCAAGCCGCCTGCGAATTCGCCCGCCACACCGGCAAGGACGCGGTGATCGGATCGCTGTCGGACATCGATGCTATCGTCCAGGGCACCGCTGGCACCCGCATCAGCATGGCAACGCCGGGGATCGTTTATCGGTAACGGCAAAACTTATGCGGCAGGCGCGGTGTCTGCCGTTCTCCACGCCTTCGAAGGAGAGACCTTATGGCCACGTTCCAACCCGGTCACCTGCACATGGAGCGCCATGCGCTGAGCAAGGACGACTACAGCTACAACCTGTGCATCGACTACGAGATTGCACAGGATCCCAAGGAGGGAACGGGCATGTCCTTCCGCCTGCACGGCACGGTGGAAGACAAGAACGTGGACGAGACGTTTTTCCTGGCCAAGGACCAGGCCTTCGACTTCGCCCGCCACGCCACGCGCATCGCCCAGCAATACGGCATGCCGAAGACCGCCAGCATCGGCTCGATGCACAAGTACTACGACGAAATGTTCGAAGACGTACGCCACCAACTGGACGTCAAGCCGGGGGATCCGATGAAGCCTGAGCACCTGGCATAACCCGGTTAAAAGACCACCCCAATCCCCTGTGGGAGCAAGCTTGCTCGCGATAGCGGTAGATCAGTCGACACTCAGGGTGACTGACCCGCCCTCATCGCGAGCAAGCTCGCTCCCACAAGGGATATCAGTGTTCTGAATATCGGTTAAACACCCTCACTGCCTCGCTGGCAACCCGCCACAGCTGACCTATGCTGAAAGCAGTACCCCCGGGTATTCGTTCAGAGGTCATCGCCATGAACATCAAAACAAGAAGACGCCTCGCCATCTTCATCACCTGCACCGCCACGCTTGCGCTGTACGGCACCGCGGCTTATCGGGTCGAGCAGGCCAGGCAGTTGCCCCGTGACTACGCCAGTTGCAACTTCGAACGCTGCATACCGCACAACGCATCCCTGAACGCTCTGCGCTGAGGCGGTTTCAGTCGTCTAGCTGATCGGTCTTGAGCCGGTCGCGGAAGGCCTTTGGCGAAATGCCGACACGCCGGCGAAACAGTCGGGTGAAGTTGGTCGGGTCAGAGAAGCCGAGCAGTTCGGATATCTCATAGATCGTCATGCCGGTGTAGGTCAGCAGCCGCTTGGCTTCCAACAATTGCCGCTCATGCATGATCTGCAATGCCGGCTGCCCCGCCAGTTCGCGGCAGGTACCGTTGAGGTGCGACACCGAAATACCCAGGCGATGGGCCAGGTCTTCGACCTTGACGTGCTGACGATAGGTTTCCTCCACCAGCTGAATGAAGCCGTTGAGGTATTCCCGGGCCCGTTGCGGGCGCTGGGTCGAGGTGCGCCGGCTCATCACCTGGCGACTGACCCAGACCATGATCACGCTGACCAGCGCATGCATCAGCATTTCCCGGGCCGGTTGATGCCCGACGTACTCGGCCTGCAAGGCACTGAACAAACTGTTGAGATAATCGGCGTTCTCGCCGGCCGGGTAGGCTTCGGCCTGGGCCAGGATATTGACCGAATGGCCCAATTGCCCTTGCAGGTGCGTGACCAGCGGCGCCGCCAGCGTCACGACATAACCCTGCACATCCTCGGAAAAACGAAAACCATGGACCGACAGCGGCGGCAGGATCTGTACCGCCGGCTCGTCGAGTCGGGTGCGCTGGCCTTCAATTTCCAGCTCTGCCTGGCCCTTGAAGACAAACAGTAACTGGCACAGGTCGGCATGCCGATGGGGCTTGATCTCCCATTGGTGCTCGCTGCTGCGGCTGGAAATGGTTTCGCAGTGCAGCAGGTCCGGCGTGGGCCAATCCAGGCTTTCGCCATAGAGCTTGAACACCGGGATCGAAGGCAGCTCAGTTTTCTTCATAACGAGGATCGGCCTTGGGTTACGGGCGGTAATCGCACCGATTGGCAGAAAGTACAGGTTTCAGCGCAGTTTTCCCCTTCAATTGACAGGTCCGCAAGCGAAAAATGCACGCCAGGATTACTAAAAATAAACGTCGACCCTGGTCGCGTGCCTCTTGCGAGTCATAACAACAATGAAAACCCTCAAGACCCAAGTCGCCATTATCGGCGCCGGCCCCTCTGGACTGCTGCTCGGCCAGTTGTTGCACAACGCTGGGATCGACACCGTGATCCTCGAACGGCAGACGCCCGACTACGTCCTCAGCCGCATCCGCGCCGGTGTACTCGAGCAAGGCATGGTGCAGTTGCTGCGCCAGGCCGGGGTTGGCCAGCGCATGGACGCCGAAGGCCTGCCCCACGATGGCTTTGAACTGGTCCTCAACGGTCGCCGCGTGCACATTGATCTCAAGGGGCTGACCGGCGGGCAAAACGTCATGGTCTACGGCCAGACTGAAGTCACCCGCGACTTGATGGCGGCGCGCGAGGCATCCGGCGCGCGGACGCTGTATCAGGTCGACAATGCCCAGCCCCACGACCTCACGAACGATCACCCCTTCGTAACGTTCGAACACGCCGGCGAAACCTGGCGCCTGGACTGCGATTACGTGGCCGGCTGCGACGGTTTCCACGGCGTGGCGCGGCAGTCGATTCCGGCGGAAAAACTCAAGGTCTTCGAGCGCGTCTACCCGTTCGGCTGGCTCGGCATCCTCGCCGATACCCCGCCCGTCCACGAAGAACTCGTCTATGCGCGCCACGAGCGCGGCTTCGCCCTGTGCAGCATGCGCTCACGCACACGTACCCGTTATTACCTGCAAGTGCCCGCCGAGGAACAGGTGGCCGACTGGCCTGACGAGCGCTTCTGGACCGAACTGAAAAACCGCCTGCCCGCCGACCTGGCCGAAACGCTGGTGACCGGTCCTTCCATCGAAAAAAGCATCGCGCCGTTGCGCAGCTTTGTGGTGGAACCGATGCAATACGGAAGGATGTTCCTGGTGGGCGACGCCGCCCACATCGTCCCGCCGACCGGTGCCAAGGGGTTGAACCTGGCCGCCAGCGATGTCAGCACGCTGTTCAATATCTTGCTCAAGGTCTATCGCGACGGTCGCCTGGATCTGCTGGAACGCTACTCCGATATCTGCCTGCGAAGGGTCTGGAAAGCCGAGCGGTTTTCCTGGTGGATGACGTCGATGCTGCACCGCTTCGATGACGATGCGTTCAACCAGCGCATCAGCGAAGCGGAGCTGGAGTATTTCGTCGACTCCGAGGCAGGTCGAAAAACCATCGCGGAAAATTACGTCGGCCTTCCTTACGAGGCTATCGAATAGCCGGCTATCGATTTAAACTGCGGGCATTTCGCCGCCAGGCACGATGCCCGCAGGTTCCACCGTGACTCAGCTCAATACTCCCCAAGCCCAACAGCCCGCCATCCGCAGCGTGCTGGTGGCGCTGATGCTGGCGATTTTCCTCGGGGCGTTGGACCAGACCATCGTCGCGGTCTCGATGCCGGCCATTTCCGCGCAGTTCAAGGACGTCAGCCTGCTGGCCTGGGTGATCTCCGGCTACATGGTCGCCATGACCGTGGCCGTGCCGATCTACGGCAAGCTGGGCGACTTGTATGGCCGGCGACCGCTGATGCTGTTCGGCATGGGCCTGTTCACCCTCGCCTCGCTGTTCTGCGGAATGGCGCAGAACATGGAGCAATTGGTGCTGGCGCGGATTTTCCAGGGCATCGGTGCCGGCGGCATGATTTCCGTGAGCCAGGCGATCATCGGCGACATCATCCCGCCCCGCGAGCGCGGTCGCTACCAGGGCTATTTCAGCAGCATGTACGCAGTGGCGAGCGTGGCCGGACCCGTGCTCGGCGGCTACATGACCGAGTACCTGTCGTGGCGCTGGGTCTTCTGGATCAACCTGCCGCTGGGCCTGGGCGCCTGGCTGGTGGCCCGGCGCACGCTGGTGGGGCTGCCGGTGCCGCAACGCACGCCGATCATCGACTATTTGGGCACCGTGTTGCTGATCATCGGCCTGACCGCGTTGCTGCTGGGCATTACCCAGATCGGCCAGGGCCACGCCTGGCACAGCCGCGAAGTGCTCGGGTCGCTGGGTTGCGCGGTGGTCGTGCTGGGCTTGTTCGCCTGGCATGAACGCCGCGCCCGCGAGCCGTTGCTGCCCATGCACCTGTTCGTCAACCGCAGCGCGGTGTTGTGCTGGTGCACGGTGTTTTTCACCAGTTTCCAGGCCATCTCCCTGACGGTGCTGGTGCCGTTGCGCTTCCAGAGCGTGACCGGCGCCGGCGCCGACAGCGCCGCGTTGCACTTGCTGCCGCTGGCGATGGGGCTGCCGATCGGTGCTTATTTTGCCGGGCGGCGGACCTCGATCACCGGGCGCTACAAACCGATGATCCTCAGTGGCGCCGTGCTCTTCCCGTTCGCCATCCTCGGCATGGCCTTTACGCCGCCCGCTGCGTTCTGGCTGAGCAGCCTGTTCATGTTGCTCAGCGGTATCGCCTCCGGCATGCAATTTCCCACGTCGCTGGTGGGCTCGCAGAATTCGGTGCAGCAACGGGACATCGGCGTCGCGACCAGCACCACCAACCTGTTCCGCTCCCTGGGCGGGGCGGTGGGCGTGGCGCTGATGTCGGCGCTGCTGCTGGCGTTGCTGCAGGATTCGGGTTTTGCCCAGCTCGCCGGTTCGTCGGTGGTGGGCGAAGGGCACTCAGGCAACGTGCTGCTCGATGGCCTGAATGCCGCACCGGGCGAGGCGCTGGACGCTTTGCGCGAAGAATTGCAGGCAACGTTCCGTCACCTGCTGATGATCAGCGCGGCGGTGTCGTTGCTGGGGCTGGCGGCGGCGGTGGCGATGCCCGATCGCCTGTTGCGCGGACGAGAAGAAAAGACTCGGTAGCCAGAACAACACCTGTGGCGAGGGGATTTATCCCCGCTGGGCTGCGCAGCAGCCCTAAAACTGACGCCGCTGTGTGGCAGGTGAACTGAGTGCTTTTCGAGGGCTGCTCCGCACCCCAGCGGGGATAAATCCCCTCGCCACAACAGCTCGCTCGCCAAAGATTGAGCCTGGCGTTATCAAGCTGTCGCCACCACGCCACCCGGCTCCACCACCACGCTCATCCCCTCCTTCATCCGCCTGGCATCGCGCACGAAGCAGCGAGACGCCAGGAACAGGAACACCATGGTCAGCAACAGCGCCACCGGAATCAGGTACATCGCGTCATGCAGGCCGATGGCCTTGAACGCTTCGGTCATCTGGTCGACACCGGCGGCCGTCATGGCCGTGCGGGCGAAGTAGTCGGACAAGCCACCCACCACCACCGGCCCCAGGCCCCCGCCGAGCAAATACAATCCGGCGAAATACAACGCCATCGCCGTAGCACGCAGGCGCGGCTCCACCACGTCCTGGATCGCGGTGTAGACGCAGGTGTAGAAGTTGTAGGCAAACAGCCAACCGACACTGAATACCGCCACGAACACACCGATCTCGATGCGCCCTGCATGCAGGGCCCACGCCGTGGTGACGGTGGAAATCGCCAGGCTGAACGCTGCAAACAGCAGACGGCCGTTGGGCACGCGCTGGTGGATCTTGTCGGCGACCCAACCGCCCAAGGTCAGACCGAACAATCCGGTTACGCCGACCATGATGCCGGTGGCCACGGCCGCCTCGTGCAGCGGCATCCCGAAATAACGCTGCAACATCGGCACCAGGAACGAGTTGCAGGCATAAGTCGCGAAGTTGAAGCAAAGCCCTGCCAGCACCAGCCAGAGAAAGGTCGGAATTGCCAGCACCCGGCGAACCGGCTTATCAACCTTTTCCTGGGACACCTGCACGGTTTCGGCCGCGCCGCGCTTGGGCTCCTTGATAAAAAACATGAACACCGCCAGCACCAGCCCCGGCACCGCCGCGATGAAGAACGGCGCACGCCAGCTGTCGAACGCCTTGACCATCGCGCCAATGGTGAAGAATGCCAGCAGCAGGCCCAGCGGCAGACCCAGCATGAAGATGCCCATCGCCCGCGCCCGGCGGTGAGCCGGGAACAGATCTCCAATCAGCGAATTCGCCGCCGGTGCATAACTCGCCTCACCGATGCCCACGCCCATGCGCACCAGCAGGAACGCCCAGAAACTGCCCACCAGGCCATTCACCGCCGTCAGCCCACTCCAGGCCGCCAGGCCCCACCCCATCAACTTGCTGCGCGAACCGGTATCGGCCATGCGCCCCAGCGGCAAGCCGGCAATGGCGTAGACGATGGTGAACGCGGTACCGATGATGCCGATCTGGAAGTCGCTGAGGCTCCATTCCATGCGGATCGGTTCGATGATGATCGCCGGGATGGTGCGGTCGAAGAAGTTGAACAGGTTGGCCAGGAACAACAGGAACAGAATGCGCCAGGCATTCGCCGCTTGGGTCGAGTTCTGCATGGGTCCGTCTCTTTTATTGTTATGGGCGAGGCTTCCGAGCCCGGAATCTGCAATCTAGACAGCGATGCGCAGGCTGTCTCCAATCATTCGCCTGGCTGATACCCGACCATGGCGCCGGGCGTGTTTCATGACGGCGGTCAATTTCCTGTAACAATTGCCATCATTTCGCCTGTTTTCGATTAAAGAACGCCGTGGCATGGCCGATCCAACATGATCAGGAATAGATTCTCCCCGAGCGCTGCTCAGGCTGCAGCCCTGGACGCTTGGGTCGACATTCGCGCCATTCAAGGACGCGAGCTCCCATCCGCGACGGTTCGTCGACGAAATCGACGCACCAACCAGTTCAGGCATACGGCGCACAATGACTTCCAAAAAAACAGCCACTGCGGTTTCCGATCTGACCCTGAGCCCGGCCGCCAACGGCCCTGAAGCCTCGACGCTGTCGAGCAGCTCGCGATCCCTCGCAACCCAGCAATACCTGTATTTCACCGAGACCAACACCGACCGCATCCTCGACAACCTCGACGGCCTGCGTGATGCCGTGTTCCCGCGCCCGCCGCACCTGGTGGATGACGAGAGCGAACGCGGCCAGCAGGAATTCCCGTCGGTGTGCCTGATCGGCCTGGGGCGCTGCGGTTCCAATATCGCGCTGGACGTGGCGGAGCTGGTCTACAACGCTCGCAAGTTCTACCTCAACGAATTCAACGCCGAAGACAAGACCTACGGTGACAAGGGCTATCGCCCGGCGCAATGGATGCGCAACCTGCGCCTGGGCACCAGCAAGGCCAGCAAACCGGTGTTCCTGGTGGAGCCGCTGGTCATGCTGGGCGACCTGGACAAAGACATCGCCGGGCGCATCCGCTTTTCACGCAAAGGCGAAAAAAGCGGCTTCCTGCGCGACTACAGCAAGATGAAAATCATGGACCTGTCGGAAGTCCATGCCGGCGGCGCCGGTAACGCGCCGATCCTTGGCCAGTACCTGGCGAAGATCATCCTGAACAAGGACACCCAGCGCTTCTCCAGCCCCGACTGGAAAATGATCCACTCGTACCTGATCGACAGCTGCGGCATCAAGGCCAACCAGTCGCGCCTGTATTTCTCGATCTTCAGCGCCGGCGGCGGTACCGGCTCAGGCATGGCCTCGGAGTTCGGCCTGGCCCAGCAGTACTCGTACATGAACAAGACGTTCGACACCAAGCCGATGGACGAACACGACAGCAAGAGCGGCCATTCCTTCGTCTTCGAGCCGATCTTCACCAGCGGCATCTGCGTGCTGCCGAATATTTCCGATCACCGCAGTGAAATGTCCGAGGCCCTGCACATCAACGCCGGACGGCTGTTGTGCAAATACCTCTCGGAAGAATGGGATTTCTCGTACAACTTCGCCAACGAAGACAGCAGCGAAGCCAGCGTCATGGGGCGTATCCGTCCATGGAACGCGATGATGCTGATCTCCAACGACATCATGCGCTACGCCGAAGAAAGCGATGACGGCAACATCCAGAACATTGATGTCAATGCCATGGAAAAGCACGCCAACCAGTACATTTCCCAGCAGATCTTCAACATCCTGACGGCCCAGGCCGTAACGACCGACTACGACCAGAACTACTTCCGTCGCGCCGGCATCGACATCGGCGAAACCATTCGCCTGGACGCCAACGACCTGTTCATGAGTCTGGCCGGTCCGGTGGCGATTGCCTACGCCGAGTCTGTCGTCCCGGAAACCCCGGCGCCGAGCGGCGACAAGTTCAAGGTGTTCGAAAAAGAGCCGCCGCGCCTGAACATCGACGACCTGTTCTTCCGCTCCATCGACCTGCCGCACTTCAACAAGGTCACCCAGGCCATCGAAGGCATCAGCCTGCTGCCCATCGAGTCCAAGCGTTACCGCGCCTCGCTGGAGCAATACAAGAACTCTGGCTACGACGCTGCGGCCCTGCATGACCTGCACTTCTTCAAGAACTGCTCGTCGGTGGTATCGATCGTCTCGTTGCCGAAGGACTACAAGCTGTCCTACATGGACCTGAACCGGCTCAAGACCCACCTCAACAGCCTGTTCCCCAACACCACGCTCAAGCGCTACGCCTTGGTGATCGGCGCCTCGGCGAACCTGTCGCTGACCACCCTGATCGCCAAGAGCCCGTGCCTGTCGGACGATTTCCTGACGCTGATCGTGGCGTTCATCAAGCGCTGCTTCGCCCGTACGCCGTACCGCTTCGACGAGACCCTCGACAATTCGATCCTGGACTTCATCATCAACGAAGAATTCGACGAGGCGCGTATCGACGATCTGCTCAACGAATTCGAGAACCCGGCGAAGATCCTCGACACCAACTGGTACGCGATCAAGCCGATGTACGAGAAGAAATACCGCGAGCTGATCAGCGACAAGGAGAAGTTCGTCTCGATCAACGACATTCGCCTGTCCCGGGATTGCGTGAAGAAGTCGATCAAGTACCTGCGCGAGATCTACCGTCACCGGATCGGCAAGACCAAGGTTATTTCGCTTAATAACCATACTGGCCGGACGTATTGAGGTAAGCCTTGACACCGTGTCGCCTTCAATCGCGAGCAAGCTCGCTCCCACAGGGTTTTGTGCACGCAGGCCCATTGTGGGAGCGAGCTTGCTCGCGATAGCGGTCTCGAATATCTCTCCCCGAACAACATCCAGAAACAATTGAGCAGCCAAAAGGGTGCTCAATAAACTGTTCCCGTTACGTATACGTCACCCTCCCTTGTGGCGTTTCGCCACGGCAGGCTGCCATCACGCTACTCGCCTACACACTTTCCAGCAGGTCCAAGCGAGAACCAATTTGGTGCACCGATCAATTCGATGCCCTTTCCTGGATCAGGATCCACGGCGAAACCACCACGGCCCAGAGTTCTGGATCGCGCTCGAAAAAATCCAGCGCCCGCGTTTCAGACAGCTTGGCGACCTGCCCGGCGCCCAGCCAGGCGGCGACTTTGGTACCTTCGTCCTGGGCAAGGGCCTCGGCGGCTGCGATCAGATCCAGTGCCGGGTCGACCCACAATAGGGCACCCTTGGCAAAGAACGGCTCCAGCTCCTTCCAAGTGATAGATGCGGTTTCACCGAGCAATTTGGCATAGAGGGTGCTAGGTTCTTGATTCATGGGAGCTGTCCGGAAAAGAAATCGGCGCGAATGATAACGTCGGTGGTCTGGCAGAAAAACCCGGTTGCAATTGCAGCACCGATTGAAAAGCGCAGCAAAGCCAAGGATTGCCGATTTGACCGGACAAACCCCGCCGCGAATCTGTCTTTTTCTTTCAATAAAGCGACACCCTCAGGTTTTGCCCCCAAGCGCCAGCTTCCCTTGCCAACAATCGGCGCTCTACACTGTACCGGTACAGTTGCCGGGGGCATTTTCCGCGAGGATATCCAAGATATCTGACCCGGTTCTGCTGCTACGGCGCCAGGACTATAAAAACTACAACAGCATGAGTGGAGCACTATGACTAAGGCTACTAAGCAGATTTCCAAACTGTTTGCCGCTATGGTTCTGGCCGGGGTTGCCAGCCATTCGTTTGCCGCCGACACCATCAAGATCGGCATCGCCGGCCCGAAAACCGGCCCTGTAGCCCAATACGGCGACATGCAGTTCAGCGGCTCCAAGATGGCGATCGAGCAGATCAACGCCAAGGGCGGCGTCAACGGCAAGCAACTGGTCGCCGTTGAATACGACGACGCCTGCGATCCAAAACAAGCGGTCGCGGTCGCGAACAAGGTCGTCAACGACGGCGTCAAGTTCGTGGTCGGCCACCTGTGCTCCAGCTCTACCCAGCCCGCTTCGGACATCTACGAAGACGAAGGCGTGATCATGATCACGCCAGCGGCCACCAGCCCGGACATCACCGCTCGTGGCTACAAGATGATCTTCCGCACCATCGGCCTGGACAGCGCCCAAGGCCCAGCGGCCGGCAACTACATCGCCGACCACGTCAAGCCGAAGATCGTTGCGGTCCTGCACGACAAGCAGCAGTACGGTGAAGGCATCGCGAGCGCGGTGAAAGCCACCCTCGAGAAGAAAGGCACCAAGGTTGCCGTGTTCGAAGGCGTAAACGCCGGCGACAAGGACTTCTCCTCGATGATCGCCAAGCTCAAGCAAGCCAACGTCGACTTCGTCTACTACGGCGGCTACCACCCGGAGCTGGGCCTGATCCTGCGTCAAGCCCAGGAAAAAGGCCTGAAGGCCAAGTTCATGGGTCCGGAAGGCGTGGGTAACGACTCGATCTCGCAAATCGCCAAGGAAGCTTCCGAAGGCCTGCTGGTGACCCTGCCGAAATCCTTCGACCAGGATCCGGCCAACGTCGCCCTGGCTGACGCGTTCAAGGCCAAGAAAGAAGACCCGAGCGGTCCGTTCGTATTCCCGTCCTACTCCGCTGTGCAAGTGATCGCCCAGGCCATCACCTCCACCAAGAGCGAAGACCCGGAAAAAGTGGCTGAAGCCATCCACGCCGGCACCTTCAAGACGCCGACCGGTGACCTGAGCTTCGACAAGAACGGCGACCTGAAAGACTTCAAGTTCGTGGTTTACGAGTGGCATTTCGGCAAACCTAAAACCGAAGCTTCGCCTCAGTAAGGCCCTGCCTGACTGACTGCCAATAAAGCCCACGGCGTGCCGTGGGCTTTGTTTTGAATGTATTGGGCCGCGCTGGCGTGATCCGCCAGTCTCCCCACCTGAAAATCTCAAAACCGTCATCAGCGGTTCGCTGGCAAAACCCGCGTTCGAAGTGGATGAAGATCCACGGGGCCGGGCGGGAAAATGACTCCACCAGTGAAATGCGTATCAGGTTTTTAGGAGCGTTGTAATGCCTGACATCTATCACTTCTTCCAGCAGCTGGTTAACGGCCTGACCGTTGGCAGCACGTATGCCCTGATCGCCATCGGCTATACGATGGTCTACGGCATCATTGGAATGATCAACTTCGCCCACGGCGAGGTGTACATGATCGGCTCCTACGTGGCGTTCATCGCCATCGCCGGGCTGGCCATGATGGGACTCGACAGTGTCCCGCTGTTGATGACCGCGGCTTTCATCGCGAGCATCGTGGTCACCAGTTCCTATGGCTACAGCATCGAACGGATTGCCTATCGCCCCCTGCGCGGCAGCAACCGTCTGATCCCGCTGATTTCCGCCATCGGCATGTCGATTTTCCTGCAGAACACGGTACTGCTTTCGCAAGACTCCAAGGACAAATCCATTCCCAACCTGATTCCGGGCAACTTTGCCATCGGGCCAGGTGGGGCACATGAAGTGCTGATTTCCTACATGCAAATCGTGGTGTTCGTCGTGACCCTGGTCGCCATGCTCGGCCTCACCTTGTTCATCTCCCGTTCCCGCCTGGGCCGCGCCTGCCGCGCCTGCGCCGAGGACATCAAGATGGCCAACCTGCTGGGCATCAACACCAACAACATCATCGCCCTGACCTTCGTCATCGGTGCGGCCCTGGCGGCCATCGCCGCGGTGCTGTTGAGCATGCAATACGGCGTAATCAACCCCAACGCCGGCTTCCTCGTCGGCCTGAAGGCCTTTACCGCCGCGGTACTGGGCGGCATCGGCAGCATCCCCGGGGCAATGCTCGGCGGGCTGGTGCTGGGCGTGGCGGAAGCCTTTGGCGCCGACATCTTCGGCGACCAGTACAAGGACGTCGTGGCGTTCGGCTTGTTGGTTCTGGTTCTGTTATTCCGGCCGACCGGCATCCTGGGCCGCCCGGAGGTTGAAAAAGTATGACTAGGCATCTCAAATCGGCGCTTTTCAGCGCCCTGCTGGTCTGGGCCGTGGCCTACCCGGTACTCGGTCTCAAACTGACCATCGTCGGCATCAACCTGGAAGTGCACGGCACCAGCCCGGCCATCCTTGCCACCATCGCGATCTGCTCTGTGCTGATGTTCCTGCGCGTGCTGTTCAGCACGCAGATCAGCGCTGCATGGAAAGCATCGCCCGGCGTGCCGGTGATCCCGGCCAAGGCCAGCAACTTCCTGACCCTGCCGTCGACCCAGCGCTGGATCGTGCTGGGCCTGATCGTCGTGGCCCTGGTGTGGCCGTTCTTCGGTTCGCGCGGCGCGGTAGATATCGCCACGCTGATCCTGATCTACGTGATGCTGGGCCTGGGCCTGAACATCGTCGTAGGCCTGGCCGGGCTGCTGGACCTGGGCTACGTCGGTTTCTATGCCGTCGGCGCCTACAGCTACGCGCTGCTGTCCCACTACTTCGGCCTGAGCTTCTGGATCTGCCTGCCGATCGCCGGGATGATGGCCGCCACCTTCGGTTTCCTGCTGGGTTTCCCGGTCCTGCGCTTGCGCGGTGACTACCTGGCGATCGTGACCCTGGGTTTTGGCGAGATCATCCGTCTGTTCCTGCGCAACCTGACCGACATCACCGGTGGCCCGAACGGCATCAGCAACATCGAGAAACCGACGTTCTTCGGCCTGACCTTCGAGCGCAAGGCCGCCGAAGGCCTGCAGACCTTCCACGAGTACTTCGGCCTGCAATACAACTCGATCAACAAGGTGATCTTCCTCTATCTGGTTGCCCTGTTGCTGGCCCTGGCCGCGCTGTTCGTCATCAACCGCCTGCTGCGCATGCCGATCGGCCGCGCCTGGGAGGCATTGCGTGAAGACGAAATCGCCTGCCGTGCGCTGGGTCTCAACCCGACCGTGATCAAGCTGTCGGCGTTTACCCTGGGCGCTGCGTTTGCCGGTTTCGCCGGTAGCTTCTTTGCCGCCCGCCAAGGCCTGGTGACGCCCGAGTCCTTCACCTTCATCGAGTCGGCGATCATTCTCGCCATCGTCGTGCTGGGCGGGATGGGCTCGCAGTTGGGTGTGATCCTGGCGGCGATCGTAATGATCCTGCTTCCCGAAATGATGCGTGAATTCAGTGAATACCGCATGTTGATGTTCGGCGCCTTGATGGTGCTGATGATGATCTGGCGTCCTCAAGGTCTGCTGCCGATGCAACGCCCACACATGGAGCTGCGCAAATGAGCCGCGAGATCCTCAAGGTTGAAAACCTAAGCATGCGCTTTGGCGGCTTGCTGGCGGTCAACGGCGTGGCCCTGACCGTAAAAGAAAAACAAGTGGTTGCCTTGATCGGGCCGAACGGCGCGGGCAAGACCACCGTGTTCAACTGCCTGACCGGCTTCTACCAGCCCACCGGCGGCACCATCCTGCTGGACGGCGAGCCGATCCAGGGCCTGGCCGGCCACCACATCGCCCGCAAGGGCGTGGTGCGGACCTTCCAGAACGTGCGGCTGTTCAAGGACATGACGGCGGTCGAGAACCTGTTGATCGCCCAGCACCGTCACCTGAACACCAACTTCTTTGCCGGCCTGTTCAAGACCCCGGCGTTCCGCAAGAGCGAACGCGAGGCCATGGAGTACGCCGAGTATTGGCTCGACAAGGTCAACCTCACCGAGTTCGCCAACCGTACCGCCGGCACCCTGGCCTACGGTCAGCAACGGCGCCTGGAGATCGCCCGCTGCATGATGACCCGTCCGCGGATCCTCATGCTCGACGAACCGGCCGCTGGCCTGAACCCGAAGGAAACCGAAGACCTGAAGGCGTTGATCAGCGTGTTGCGCGAGGAGCACAACGTCACCGTGCTGCTGATCGAGCACGACATGAAGCTGGTCATGAGCATTTCCGACCACATCGTCGTGATCAACCAGGGCACGCCCCTGGCCGATGGCACGCCGGAACAGATCCGCGACAATCCTGAAGTGATCAAAGCCTACCTGGGGGAAGCGTAAATGCTGCAGTTCGAAAACGTTTCCACCTTCTACGGCAAGATCCAGGCGCTGCACAGCGTCAACGTCGAGGTCCGCCAGGGCGAAATCGTCACGCTGATCGGTGCCAACGGCGCCGGCAAGTCCACGCTGCTGATGACGCTCTGCGGTTCGCCCCAGGCCCACAGCGGCAGCATCCGCTACATGGGTGAGGAATTGGTGGGCCAGGACTCGGCGCGCATCATGCGCAAGAGCATCGCGGTGGTGCCGGAAGGTCGTCGGGTATTTGCCCGGCTGACCGTGGAAGAGAACCTCGCCATGGGCGGGTTCTTCACCGACAAGGGCGACTATCAGGAACAGATGGACAAGGTGCTGCACCTTTTCCCACGCCTGAAAGAACGTTTTACCCAGCGCGGCGGCACCATGTCCGGCGGCGAACAGCAAATGCTCGCCATCGGCCGTGCGCTGATGAGCAAGCCCAAGCTGCTGTTGCTCGACGAGCCTTCCCTGGGCCTGGCGCCGATCATCATCCAGCAGATCTTCGACATCATCGAACAACTGCGCAAGGACGGCGTGACGGTGTTCCTGGTGGAGCAGAACGCCAACCAGGCGCTGAAGATCGCAGACCGGGCGTACGTACTGGAGAACGGTCGCGTGGTGATGCAAGGCACCGGTGAAGCGCTGCTGACCGACCCGAAAGTGCGCGAGGCGTACTTGGGGGGTTGAATCTCTCGCAATAAAAAACGGCCTTCGGGCCGTTTTTTTTTTCGCCCAGATCGCAAGTGGGCACCCCTTGTGGCGAGGGGATTTATCCCCGCCGGGCTGCGCAGCAGCCCCCATAACTGCCAACTCGATTATCCTGACACACAGCGGCGTAATCATTAGGGCTGCTTTGCAGCCCAGCGGGGATAAATCCCCTCGCCACAAGGGTAAGCGTCAGTAACTACTACAACCGATCCAACGCCTCCCCACTCCTCTTGAACCACTCAATCAGATAATCAGCCAGCACTTGCGTACGCTTGGGCAGCCCACCCTGATACGGGTGCACCAGGTACATCGGCATGCGCCGGGTCTGGAAGTCGCGCAGCAACCAGCGCAGGCGTCCGTCAGCCAATTCCTCGTTGAGCAGGTAAGACGGTAACCGGGCGATGCCGGCACCCGCCAGGGCGGCTTTTTTCAACAGGATGTAATGGTTGCTGGCAAACGGCCCGGACACTCGCACCCGCAGCAATTCGTGTTGCTGGTGGTACAGCCATTCCTCACGTCCGCTGTAGTGGCTGTTGAGCAAGCACTTGTGCTCCGCCAGGGCCTGGGGTGTTTCCGGCTCGCCGTAGCGCTCCAGATAAGCCGGGCTGGCGCAGGTCATTTCATGCCAGGCCAGCAACGGACGAGCCACCAATCGCTCATCGATCGCCGCATCGGAGCGGATCGCCAGGTCGAAACCATCGCGGGATAGATCGCGATAGCCGTTGTTGAGCTCCAGCTCGATCTGCACGTCGGGATAGGCATGGGCAAACTCGGTAAGCAGCCCCTCGAAGAAGGTTTCGCCCAACGAAACCGGAACCGTCATACGCACCGGCCCGGAAACTTCGCCCTTCAAGCGGGCCAATGCCTGACGCGCCCTTTCCACCTGGACCAACAACGCCTGGGCCTGGGGCAACAGCGCAGCGCCCGCCGCAGTGAGACTCAAGCGTCGTGTCGTGCGCTGGAGCAGCAGCACCGAAAACCGTTCCTCCAGAAGACTGATGCGCTTGGACAGTTGCCCCTTGCTGCACCCCAACTGCTGCGCCGCCAAGGTGAAACTTCCAGCCTCCACCAGCACGGCAAACGCGGCGAGGTCGTCTATTTCGCTCAATGGATTGTTTCCAAATGAAAACCAAAGGTTTCCCATTAGCACGCTTATCCCCAGGAAAATCCACTCTAGACTTCAACCTCGTTCAACCCTACTGAGGTACAGCCCATGAAAATCCTGTTGATCGGTGCCAACGGCACCATCGGTTCAGCCATCGATAACGAGCTATCGCCGCGCCATGAAATCGTGCGCATCGGCCGCCACAGCGGTGACGTGCAGGTGGACATCAGCGACAGCGCCTCGATCCGCGCCCTGTTCGAAAAGACCGGGCGCTTCGACGCGCTGGTCTGTGCCGCAGGCAACGTCACCTTCGCGCCCCTGGGCGACATGACCGAGGACAGCTTCGCCCTCGGCTTGAAGGACAAACTGATGGGCCAGGTCAACCTGCTGCTGATCGGCCGCGAATTTGCCAACGACGGCGCATCTTTTACCTTCACCACCGGCGTGCTCAGTCACGACCCCATCAAGAGCGGCGCCTCGGCCGCCCTGGTGAACGGCGCCCTCGACAGTTTCGTGCGCGCGGCGGCGATCGAATTGCCGCGAGGGTTGCGGATCAATTCGGTGAGCCCGAACGTACTGCTGGAAGCGATGGACAAGTACGCCCCTTATTTCCGCGGCTACAAGCCGGTTCCTGCGGCTGATGTGGCGTTGGCCTACGCCAAGAGTGTCGAAGGCCTACAAACCGGCCAGACTTTTCATGTGGGCTAACCCCCCTTGTGATGAAGGATCAGTCTGAGTAACGTGGCGGCACTTGTCTGGAGACCCAATGATGCGTGCCGCTCGTTCCTTGTTATTTGTCGCCCTTCTTCCACTGTTCGCCGGCTGCCAGTTGCTCGAAGCCCCGCGCCAGAGCGTGTCCCATGCCGGGCAAACGCGTATGCAAGGCGAACTGACGGCAGCGGATGGCAAGCTGGTGTTCCAGCCGTGCCAGGAACAGCGCCGCTACATAGTCAATGACACCGGTGGTACCAGCGTCCTGCAACAAGCCGCCACCTTGGCGGATGATAGCGGCAAGGTGTTCGCCGACCTGCGCGGTCGCATCGTTTCCAGCGCGTCGGCCGGTACCGAGAGTCAGTTGGACGTCGAGCAACTGTATCGCCTGGAACCTTCGGCGACCGCTTGCGACAACGCTGACTTCAAGCGCGTGATTCTGCGTGCAGCGGGCCACAGCCCAGAATGGGCCCTCACGGCCAGCGGCAAAGGCCTGGTGCTGGACCGCGCAGGCCAGCCCCCACTGGCGGTGCCTTACGTCGAGGAGCAACTGGGCGACGGCCGTTTCAACCTCGGCACCGAAGCCAACGGCCAGAAAGTCGAGCTCTGGGTCACGCCAGCGCGCTGTGTCGACAGCGCCACCGGCAGCGTGCAACACATGAGTGCGGAGTTGCGGGTCAACGGCCAGGTCCAGCGCGGTTGCGCCTATTTCGGCGGCGCGCGCGACGACTGATCCGACGGGAAGCTGTTTAAACCTCACCGAAAGCGGGTTTGCAGCTTATAATCGCCGGTTTGAAATACGCCCTGGCGCAGTAGTGCGTCCCGCGAACCGGATCCTGCCATGTTACGAATCACCGAACTCAAGCTGCCGATCGACCATCCTGAAGAAGACCTGCGTCCCGCCATCGTGCAACGCCTGGGCATCGCCAGCGATGACCTGCTCGACTTCACCTTGTTCAAGCGCAGCTACGACGCACGCAAGAAATCCTCCGAGCTGTGCTTCATCTACACCATCGACCTGACGGTGCGTGATGAAGCCAGCGTGCTGCGCAAATTTGCCGATGATCGTAACGTCAACGAAGCACCGGACATCAGCTACAAGGTGGTTGGCCACGCACCAGCCGACCTTGGCGAACGGCCGATCGTGGTCGGCTTTGGCCCGTGCGGCATCTTCGCCGCCATGCTGCTGGCGCAGATGGGCTTCAAGCCGATCATCCTCGAGCGCGGCCCGGAAGTACGCCAGCGCACCAAGGACACCTGGGGCCTGTGGCGCAAAAGCGTGCTCACCCCCGAATCCAACGTGCAATTTGGCGAGGGCGGCGCGGGGACATTCTCCGACGGCAAGCTCTACAGCCAGATCAAGGACCCGAAATTCCTCGGGCGCAAGGTCCTGCACGAGTTCGTCAAGGCCGGCGCGCCCGAAGAAATCCTCTACGTCAGCAAGCCACACATTGGTACGTTCCGCCTGACAGGCGTCGTGGAAAACATGCGTGAGCAGATTCGCGCCCTGGGCGGCGAAGTGCGCTTCGGACAGCGGGTCACCGATGTGCTGATCGAGGACGGCCAACTGGTCGGCGTCGAGCTGGCCAGCGGTGAACAGATCCATTCCAAACACGTGATTCTCGCCCTGGGCCACAGCGCCCGGGACACCTTTCGCATGCTCCACAGCCGTGGCGTGTACATGGAAGCCAAGCCGTTCTCGGTGGGTTTCCGTATCGAACACCCGCAATCGTTGATCGACAGCGCGCGCCTGGGCAAGTACGCCGGGCACCCGAAACTCGGCGCCGCGGACTACAAGCTGGTGCACCACGCCAAGAATGGCCGTTCGGTATACAGCTTCTGCATGTGCCCGGGCGGCACCGTGGTGGCAGCCACCTCCGAGCCGAATCGGGTCGTGACCAACGGCATGAGCCAGTACTCGCGCAACGAGCGCAACGCCAACTCCGGCATCGTCGTGGGTATCACCCCGGAAGTGGATTACCCGGGTGGTCCGTTGGCAGGGATCGAGTTGCAGGAGCGCCTGGAATCCCACGCCTTCGTGCTCGGCGGCAGCAACTACGAAGCCCCTGCGCAACTGGTGGGCGACTTCATTGCCGGCAAACCGTCCACGGCGCTGGGCAGCGTCGAACCGTCCTACAAACCGGGGGTTGCCTTGGGCGACCTGGCCCTGGCCCTGCCGGAGTTCGCCATCGAAGCCATTCGTGAAGCGTTGCCAGCGTTCGAAAAGCAGATCCGTGGCTACTCGCTGCATGACGCCGTGCTGACCGGGATCGAGACCCGCACGTCGTCGCCGCTGCGCATTACCCGCAACGAAACGCTGCAGAGCCTGAATGTGAAGGGTTTGTTCCCGGCGGGCGAAGGTGCCGGTTATGCGGGCGGGATCCTCTCGGCGGGCGTCGATGGAATCCGGATTGCCGAGGCGGTGGCGCGGGACATGCTCGGCCTCGAGGCCTGACACCGGACCTGTGGGAGCGAGCTTGCTCGCGATGGCGGCCCGGCATTCAACACACTTGTTGACTGATCCACCGCTATCGCGAGCAAGCTCGCTCCCACAAGAGGCCTCAGTGATTCAAATATTGGCCCGCAACACACTCTCCGGCAGCGCTTCGCCTCGCTCCACACATGCCGCCACGGCGCTGATCAACGCGTCCAATTCATACCCTTGCTCCTTGAGCCACGCCGGATCGTAATAAGTCGTGGCGTAACGCTCCCCGCCATCACACAAGATCGCCACGATCGAGCCCGATTCGCTGGCGTCCACCATGCATTTTGCGGCAATCAGCGCGCCGATCAGGTTGGTGCCGCTGGAACCTCCGACCCGTCGTCCCAGGCGTTGGGCCAGGTAATGCATGGCCGCGAGGGACAAGGCGTCCGGCACCTTGACCATCGCATCGATGACTTTGGGCAGGAATGACGCTTCGACCCGTGGCCGGCCGATGCCTTCGATCCGCGAACCGCAATCCAGGCGCAGACTGGCATCGCCACTGCGGTAGTAGTCAAAGAACACCGAATGCTCGGCATCGGCACACAGCACCCGGGTGCAATGCTGGCGGTAGCGTACGTAGCGTCCCAGGGTGGCAGTCGTACCGCCGGTGCCGGGACTGGAAATCAGCCAAGTCGGCTCTGGATGCTGCTCGAAGCGCATCTGCTGAAAGATCGACTCGGCAATGTTGTTATTGGCTCGCCAGTCCGTGGCGCGCTCGGCGTAGGTGAATTGGTCGATGAAATGCCCGTCATGCTCACGGGCCAGGCGCTCGGACTCGGCGTAAATCTGCGTAGGATCATCGACCAAATGGCTCTGGCCGCCATAAAAAGCGATCTGTGCAATTTTTTCCCGCGAAGTGCTCGCAGGCATCACCGCGATGAATGGCAGGCCCAGCAATCTCGCGAAGTAAGCCTCGGAGATCGCCGTCGATCCGCTGGACGCCTCGATCACCGGCGCACCGGGCTTGAGCCAGCCGTTGCACAACGCGTAGAGAAACAGGGATCGGGCCAGTCGATGCTTGAGGCTGCCGGTGGGATGACTCGACTCATCCTTGAAATACAGCTCGATGCCCGGTAATCCAGGCAACGGCAGCGGGATCAGGTGCGTATCGGCGCTGCGCTGGAAATCGGCCTCGATGATGCGAATGGCTTCGCGCGCCCACTGGCGGTGGTCGTTCATGGTGTGTGTTCTCATTGGCTCGGTACGACACAGGCAGACCGAGGGCCGTGGGGCACGATCTGGTTCGGAAATACGAGACGCAAGCTTAGGAAAAAACCGACATCGCGCACAGGTACAGCTAAGGTCCAATATGGCACGGAACTGCCTGACCACCTGGGACGGTGCTTTGTAACGATATATAACAAAAAAGAATATAACTTTTGTTTTAGCAACCAACCGTACGGGTTAGGGTGTGCCATCTTTTTGAAATTGATGAATGGAGAGCAACCTTGGCTCTACGTAATTCTTTGTCACGTTTTTTCCAACTCGAAGCGGCCAGTGGCCTGTTGCTGATCGCCGCCGCTGTGCTGGCCCTGGTCATCAACAATTCGCCATTATCCTGGCTTTATGCCGGCTTGCTGGACACGCCCGTGGTTGCCCAAGTCGGTGCGCTGAAAATCGCCAAGCCCCTTCTGCTGTGGATCAACGACGGTTTGATGGCGTTGTTCTTCCTGCTGATTGGCCTGGAGGTCAAGCGCGAGGTACTCGATGGGCAACTGTCGAAACCTTCGCAAATCGTCTTGCCGGGCGCAGCGGCGATCGGTGGCATGCTGGTGCCCGCACTGATCTATTGGTTCCTGAACCGCGACAATCCCGCCGCTCTTGCCGGCTGGGCCATTCCGACGGCCACCGATATTGCCTTCGCCCTGGGCGTGCTGGCATTGCTCGGCAAACGGGTGCCCGTATCGCTCAAGCTGTTCCTGATGACCCTGGCGATCATCGATGACCTGGGCGCCATTATCATTATCGCGATCTTCTATTCGGGTGCCTTGTCGACCTTGTCGCTGGGACTGGCGGCCGCGTGCATAGCCGGCCTGGTGGCGATGAACCGGATGGGCGTGGTCAAGCTCGGCCCCTATATGGTGGTCGGGCTGATTCTTTGGGTCTGCGTGCTCAAGAGCGGCGTCCACGCCACGCTGGCGGGTGTGACCCTGGCGTTCTGTATTCCGTTGCGCACGAAGAACGCCGAAACCTCTCCGTTGTTGACGCTGGAGCATGCCCTGCATCCCTGGGTGGCCTACGGCATCCTGCCGTTGTTTGCCTTCGCCAACGCCGGTCTGTCGCTGAGTGGCGTCACGGTGGAGAGCTTCACTCACCATGTGCCGATGGGCATTGCGATCGGTCTGTTGCTTGGCAAGACCGTCGGCGTGTTCGGCCTGACCTGGCTGGCCGTCAAGATCGGCATCGCCAGCCTGCCCAGCGGCGCGAACTGGGGCCAGGTGCTGGGGGTGGCGATACTTTGCGGGATCGGCTTTACGATGAGTCTGTTCGTGGGGTCCCTGGCGTTTGAGCCGGGTGTGAGTGAGTACGCGGGCATGGATCGGATGGGGATTCTTACCGGGTCGATCCTGGCGGCGTTGATTGGGTATGGGGTTACGGCTATGGCCAGTCGCAGGCCCCCTGTGACGGCTTCGTGATGGTGTACATATCCGTCTCTGCGGTCACGGCCGCTTAGGGTTCCGCCCTTACGGCGGCTCACTTTTGGAAGAGCGCCAAAAGTAAGCAAAAACGCTCTGCCCCACCACTCGGCACCTCGCCTAGGCTCGGTGTGCCCTCACTCCGGCATTGCTCCGTGGGCCCGCCGCGATGGGCCATCCATGGCCCTGCGCGGCTATCCCGGCATCCATGCCGGGATGCCCACTGCGCAATGCCTGCGTTCGGCCAGCGTGGTTTAACGGGGCATCAAGATCAAGATCAAGATCAAAAGCAGAGCAACAGCAACAGCAACAGCAACAGCCGGGCATCAGTCAGATATGTGTAGCTGAGCGACCGCTATCGCGAGCAAGCTCGCACACAGTGGATCTTCAGCAGCCACCCGATGCAAGTTTTGCCGCAGAACCCTGTGGGAGCGAGCCTGCTCGCGAAGAGGCCAGTGCATCCACATCATCATCGACTGTGACACCGCCTTCGCGAGCAGGCTCGCTCCCACAGGGGAAACGCGGTCCCCACCAAGAACCAGGTCGGCCCGAAGGCCGCCTCGGGATGGACGTAGATTTCGGCGCCCCGTTAACCACGATGGCCGGAGCGAAGCACCGAGTGGTGGGGCAAAAGCGTTTGGGTTACTTTTGACTGGGCCGGCTTCCGGGCTTCTCAAAAGTGACCCGCTGTAAGAGCGGAACCTTAAGTAGGCGTAACCAAAGAAACGGATATGGCCACTGCTCTATAGATACCGGCTCCTACGAAACAAACCAACTTAGTGCGATACGCGACTCGTGCCACCCACGGTGGAAATCCGCACCCGCTCACCTACGCGGAACACTTCATTCTCCTGAACCTGCTGCACATAGGCACGCATGCTGCCGTCATCTTCACGAACGGTAATTTCAACACCCTGGGTACGGGTCAAACCTTCTTCAGTGGCGGAGCCGATCAGGCCGCCGGCCACTGCACCGATGACGGCGGCGACGATGCTGCCGCGGCCACCACCGATGGCGCTGCCACCTACGCCGCCGACCACCGCACCGGCAGCTCCGCCGATCGGGGTCTTGGTGCCTTCGATCTTGACCGGGCGCAGGGATTCGATGGTCCCCATACGAATCGTCTGGACGCGACGCGCTTCGTCACGGGAATAGGAGTCACCGGTCAGGCTCGACTGACAGCCAGTGAGCAACATCGCCATCGTGGAAAAGGAAGCAACCAGCAAAACAGACTTACGCATAGCATCAACTCCAAAAGACAGGGATCCATTAAACTCCCCGGCTTGACGCCTGTCACGGCTTCACCGGGAAAATCTGCTTTCATTCAGGTGGGATACAGGCGCACCCGAAAAAATTCATCACACAGTAGCGCCAATTTCAAAAGTCTGCGTCACCGACCCAGGATTTTTCATGGATTACTTCATCATTATCGCGACCACCTTGGCCGGCCTGTACTTCCACTGGTGGCTGTACGTACGCATCAAACGTTGGGCGGACCGTGACCTGGCGTTGTCACTGGCGGGGCAGGACGAGCAGAAGAAAAGCTACATGTTGGAACAATTGGCTCGCGCCGGTGAACAACGAATCAAGCGGCGGGACCTGCCGCAATGGCTCCAGGCCGCCGCGGCAGGTTATCCAGATGTCACGGCGCCAGGCGCTCACGAATCCAGTCCGCCCCTTGAAGGCGGTAGTTGAGACGGTCGTGAAGGCGGCTCGGGCGGCCCTGCCAGAACTCGATACGCTCGGGCAGCAGGCGATAACCGCCCCAATGCTCGGGGCAATGGGGTTGGTTGTCGCTGAAGCGCTGCTCGGTGGCCTTGAGCAGGTCCTCAAGCTCGCCGCGCCCGGCGATTACCCGGCTCTGGGGTGAAGCCCAGGCACCGAGGCGACTGCCCAGCGGCCGTACCTGGTAGTACGCGTCCGATTCCTGCGCAGAGACTTTTACAACCTTGCCTTCGATGCGCACCTGGCGCTCCAGGGTCGGCCAGAAAAACGTCATGGCTGCGAATGGATTCGCGGCGATCTGTTGCCCTTTGGCGCTGTCGTAGTTGGTGAAGAATGTGAAGCCCTGGGCATCCAGTCCCTTGAGCAGCAGGATCCGACAGTGGGGACGACCGTCCGCATCCACGGTCGCCAGGGTCATGGCGTTGGCCTCCACCGGGGCCTGTTCGGTTTTCACCGCGTCGGCGAACCATTGGTGGAAAAGCGCGAACGGCTCGTCCGGGGCTTGTGCCTCGGTCAAGCCATCGCGGGTGTAGTCACGACGCATATCAGCCAGCACTTGGGTCATGGCGCGTTCCTTGTGATCAGCCAATCACTGTTTTGGGGTGTCGGCGGCAGCGACTTTTTTCGCATCGGTCGCAGCCTTGGCCGGCTCTGGTTTCTTCGCCGGGGTGGCCTTCTTGGCCGGGCTTTTCTTCGCAGGTGCCTTCGCAGGAGCCTTCTTGGCCGCAGCTTTCTTGGTGGCCGGGGCTGCGGCTTTTTTCGGCGCAACGGCTGGGGCCGGGGTCGCCGGCTTCACATCCTGGGCTGCGACCATCGTCACCGGTGCAGGGGCCGGCATGTTGTATTTGCTCAGCAAGGCAACCATGGTATTTGCCGGGGTGACCAACAGCTCCACACGACGGTTCAAGGCTCGACCTTCAACACTGTCATTGGCCGCACGTGGCGCCACCGAGCCCATGCCGCGCAGCATCAGCCGATCGCGCTGCAGTCCGCTGAGGCGGAAAATCGCAGCGATGGACTGGGCACGTTCCTGGCTGAGCTTCAGATTGGCTGGCGCCGCGCCGGACGTATCAGCGTGGCCGAGGATCAGCACGGCGGTTTTCGGATCAGCTTCAAGCACCTTGGCGACACGAGTGAACGGGCCAAGTGTCACCGGTAGCAGCATGGCCGGACGGTCCGGGTTGAACGAGCCGTCCACGGGCGCCGTGACCACCAGCACGTTATCGCGACGCTCCAGTTCAAGCTTGCTGTCCTTGATGGCGGTGCGCAGCTTCGGCTCATAGTCGTCGAGCCAGGCTTGGGTGACTTTAGGGTCAGGCATCGGCACCGCCTTGGCGGTTTCCTGATCCTTGCCGCCGAATGGCCACCACCATTTACCGTTGCTCTCGGCTTCGGCTTTCGCCTGAGGTGCAACAGCGGCGGGTTTCACAGGAGTCTCCGGGGCCGGATCCTTGCTCGCAACCTTGTCGGACGACCCGAAAGGCCACCAGCCGCTGCCGCCCTCGGCATCATTTTGTGGATTTTGTGCGCAACCGGTAATAGCGAAGCACAGCGCCAGAGCGAGGGTTTTGTTCGATGACATTGGATAATCCACAAAATGATCTAAATGAAAAAACAAAGGCCATGTTCCGGCCGCATAAACAGACGCTTGGAAACCGAAAGGAACACGAGGTTCCTGTATCCACTCACTTCAGTGGCGCTTTATAGACAAGTGGCAAGCACCTTCGCAAGGTTCTGCGCACGGGGATCCATCAAGACATAGGGCCCGAGTGTATTGGTCACGAAACCGAACGCGACGTCATGTTCCGGGTCGGCAAAACCGAGGGAGCCTCCCGCCCCAGGGTGACCAAACGCTCGCGGGCCCAGGCCAAAGGTCGCGTTTGGCACATCCGGTTGATCGAGCATGCAGCCCAGGCCGAAGCGGGTCTGGGTCAATAAAGTCTTGTCCTCGCCGAAGCTGTGCTGGCGGGTCAGCTCGTCGAGCATTTCACCTTCCAGCAGGCTGCCGTCGAGCAGGCCGGCGTAGAATCCCGCGAGACTGCGGGCGTTGCCATGGCCATTCGCTGCCGGTTGCTGCATGCGGCGCCATTCGGGCTTGTTGGTGCTGGTCATGATCGATGGCGGGTTGGTGAAGGCCCGGGTGGTCATCGCCGTGGGCTCGCGCATCGTCACTTGCAACAGGCGCTGGGCCGCTGCGTCGCCGACGTTGCCTTTGCCCCGGGCGATATGCGCCACGCGATGAAACTCTTCGTCGGCCAGGCCAACGTGAAAATCCAGGCCCAAGGGTTTGGCGACCCGCGCCACGATGGACTCCCCCGGGCCACGCCCATCGGCCCTGCGCAGCAGTTCGCCGACCAACCAGCCGTAGGTGATCGCGGCATAACCGTGGCCTTCGCCCGGCGTCCACCAAGGTGCTTCAGCGGCCAGGGCATCGACCATGACCTGCCAGTTATAAAGTGCTTCTGGCGCCAGCAGTTCTCTCAGCGCCGGTAGACCCGCCTGGTGGCAGAGCAACTGGCGCAGGGTGACGGATTGTTTGCCGGCTGCGGCGAATTCAGGCCAATAGCGCGCGACCGGGGCATCCAGCTGCAACTTGCCCTCGGCCACCAACTGCAGGGCCGTGACGGCGGTGAATGTCTTGGTGCAGGAGAACAGGTTGGCGATGGTGTCGCTGTGCCAGGCTTCACTGCCATCCTTGTCGGCGGTGCCGGCCCAGATGTCGATAACGGTGCGGCCACCCACCTGGATGCACAACGCAGCGCCACGTTCCTGGGGATCGTCGAACAGCGCGGCGAATGCTTCACGCACCGACTCGAACTGAAGCTCGTAATGACCTTGAATTTGCACCCGCAACTCCATTGAAACAAAGACTTTTTCAGGTGGCTGGCATTGTTTCAGCCATTGGTGTTTTTGTGAACCTTCCCGAGACGGCTGGTTGTGGCAACGGGATTCAGGAAATCTCCCGCCGAAACGGCGGCAGCGCATTGAGGATTGCCTTGCCGTAGCGTTGGGTCACCAGCCTGCGGTCAAGCAAGGTGATGGTGCCGCGGTCTTCCTCGGTACGCAGCAGGCGACCGCAGGCCTGGACCAGTTTCAGCGAAGCGTCCGGCACGGAAATTTCCATGAACGGATTGCCGCCCCGGGCTTCGATCCATTCGGCCAATGCGGCTTCCACCGGGTCGTCCGGGACCGAGAAAGGAATCTTGGCGATCACCACGTGTTCGCAGTAGGCGCCGGGCAAATCCACCCCTTCGGCGAAGCTGGCCAGGCCAAACAGTACGCTGGAATCGCCGCCATCGACCCGCGCCTTGTGCTTGTTCAAGGTTTCCTGCTTCGACAGGTTGCCCTGGATGAACACTTGCTTGCGCCAATCACGGTCAAGCCCATCGAAGACGTCCTGCATCTGCTTGCGCGAGGAAAACAGCACCAGGGTGCCTCGCGATCCCTCCACCAACTCTGGCAGGTCGCGAATGATCGCGGCCGTATGGGCGGCGGCGTCCCGTGGATCGGCCTTGAGGTCAGGTACCCGCAACACACCGGCATCGGCATGATGGAATGGACTCGGGACCACAGCGGTCACGGCTTTTTTCGGCAGCCCGGCGCGCATGCGGAAGCGGTCGAACGTGCCCAGGGCAGTCAGCGTAGCGGATGTCACCAGCGCGCCGTAGGCCACGTTCCACAGGTTGCGACGCAGCATCTCCGCCGCCAGGATCGGGCTGGCATTGACCTCGATGTCGAACAGCGAACCGCTTTCGGCCAGGGTCAGCCAACGCGCCATCGGCGGATTGTCTTCCGGGTCTTCCGTGGTGAAAGCCGTCCACAGTTCCCAGTTGCCCTGCGAGCGGGACAGCAGGCTGCCAAACAGCGGGTACCACTCCTCGGCCTGGTTGCTGGCGATCCCGATGTTGACCTCGCCATCCATGCCCTCCTTGAGCAGGTCGGTCAGGCGGGTGAACAGGTCGGTCAAGCGGGCAAAGCCTTTCTTGAGTTCGATGCCCATTTCACGCATATGCTCGGGGATCACCCCGCCGACAAACCGATGCCGTGGCCGCTCGCGGCCCTCGACGTCTTCGCCGGGCTTGAAGTCCGCAACCTGTTCACAGGCAGTGAACATGAACTGCTGGTTCGTCTTGATCTCCCGCGCCAGCTCCGGCACCTGCTCGATGAACTTGCCCAGGTCACCCGGCAACGGATGCTGGGCCAGCAGTTTGGTGAGGTTCTTGGCGGTGGTTTCCAACCAGTCGGCGGTGGAACGCAGCCGGGTGTAATGGGCGAAATGCCCGATCGCCTTGTCCGGCAGGTGATGGCCTTCGTCGAACACGTAGATCGTGTCGCGCGGGTCCGGCAGCACCGCACCGCCGCCAAGGGCCAGGTCGGCCAGGACCATGTCGTGGTTGGTGACGATGACGTCGACCTTGCCCATGCCTTCGCGGGCCTTGTAGAAGGCGCACTGGCCGAAGTTCGGGCAATGGCGGTTGGTGCACTGGCTATGGTCGGTGGTCAGGCGGGACCAGTCGGCATCTTCCAGGGCCGTAGACCAACTGTCGCGGTCGCCGTCCCATTTATTGCCGGCGAGTTTCTCGATCATGCTGGTGAACAGCTTCTGGCTGGCTTCATCAACTTCGATCTTGAAGCCTTCTTCTTCGAACAACTGGGCCGTAGCGGTCTGCGCATGGCCTTCCTGGAGCAACATGTCGAGCTTGGACAGGCACATGTATCGGCCGCGGCCCTTGGCCAGGGCGAAGCTGAAGTTCAGCCCGCTGTTGCGCATCAGGTCAGGCAGGTCCTTGTAGACGATCTGCTCCTGCAGGGCGACAGTGGCCGTGGCGATGACCAGGCGCTTGCCGGCAGCCTTGGCGGTAGGAATGGCCGCCAGGCTGTAGGCCACGGTCTTGCCAGTACCGGTGCCGGCCTCCACCGCCACGACGGCCGGTTCGCCACTGCGCCGGCCTTCGTCGTCGGTGTCGATGTCACCCAGGACTTTTGCCACTTCGGCAATCATCAGGCGCTGGCCATATCGCGGTTTGAGGCTCTTGGCTTCGAGAAAACGCGAATAGGCGCCCTGGATCGTGGTTTTGAGTTCGGTGCTGATCATGAATGGTCGGGCGCAAAAAACGCTGGATAAATTTTCAGTGGTTCGGATCGGCGGCTATCATACCCCGCTAATGAATCCTGCGCAGAACGGAGTGACCCAATGACACCCTTTGCCCTTGTCTACACCCTGCATTTACTGGCGGCCCTGGTCTGGGTCGGCGGCATGTTTTTCGCCTGGATGGTCCTGCGTCCCGCCGCAATCACGGCGCTTGAAGGCCCTGCCCGGCTGAAATTGTGGGTAGAAGTGTTTCAGCGTTTTTTTGTCTGGGTCTGGATCGCCGTGGTGCTGCTGCCGATCAGCGGCGTGGGCCTGATCCACATGCGCTTCGCCGGTTTCGAAACCGCGCCACGTTATGTCCAGGTGATGATGGGCTTGTACGTGGTGATGACGGCGCTGTTCATTCGTATCCAGGGCTTGCAACTGCCCGCATTGCGTAACGCGGTGACGGCGCAGGACTGGCCAACGGGTGCGGCGGTACTGGGGAAGATTCGGCGATTGGTGGGGATCAATTTGTTGATTGGCTTGCTGGTGGTGGCGATTGGCGCGGCGCGGCCAATGTTCTGAAAATCACATATAGCCCTGTGGGAGCGAGCTTGCTCGCGATGACGGTGTATCAGGGGATACTTCATCGACTTAAACAACGCTATCGCGAGCAAGCTCGCTCCCACAGGTCTTTCACAGGTCTGAATCAGGATGTTTCTTTAGAACCGCTGCACCGTCACCGCGCCTTCCGCTCCGGCAGGCCCAGGCTGGCCATCGGCGCCAGGACGGCCGCTCTTGCCGCCGTCGGCGGTATAGACCAGGCAACCCTTGGCCTTGCCGCCTGCGCCGGGTTTGCCACCGTGACCGGCCGGGCCACCGGCGCCACCGTCCACCGTCACCTTGATTTGCTCGTCCGGGTAGGCCCGGGGCAACTCAAGTCGAACCAGCGCGCCGGCCGCGCCCGGCTGGCCATCACCGCCATTGCTGCCGTCGGCACCGCGGCCAGCCGACCCCCAGGTGCACCCTGGCGCCTGTCCGTTGGCGCCGTCCAGGCCCACGTAACCTGGCGCCCCCGTTCCACCCCGCGCGTCCACCGACAGCAGGGGCGCGTTCAACGCATTGAAGCGCAAATTGAGATTGCGCCCCGGCCGCGCCGCCTTCGTATAGGTGCCCGGCGCGCCGCGAGCCGCGATCTGGCTTCCCTCGGCCAATTCGGCCTGGGCCACTTTCAATTCCAACGCCTGTTGCGCCGGCACGATCGCAATCCGCGCCTCGCGCCCCAGGTGCAATTGTCCGACGGACAGTTCCGTAACGTTCGAGGGCACGAGCAACGTGCCGAAATCAGCGACGTCCAAGCGCTCCAGCGTCAGCGAACTGGTGGTGTTGGGCAGGCGCACCAATGAGTTGCTTTCGACCTGGACCACTTGAGCGCTCGCCATTGGGCACACAAATGCTGCAAGCAGACACAATTTACGCATGGGAAGCCTCTGGCGCGGTCGGAAGGGTTTGCAGGTGGAAGATGCCGAACATCAACACTCGGAGGCGATCACGACCAGGGGCGGGACGGCCACGAAAGCTGGCCCTGAACCACAGCAGTTCAAGCACATGGAGAACCAGTAAAAACGCACCGGCGAAATTGACCAACAGATGCAGCGGATGGACGAATGGCAT
This sequence comes from Pseudomonas sp. HB05, assembly GCF_016756915.1. NCBI lineage: Bacteria > Pseudomonadati > Pseudomonadota > Gammaproteobacteria > Pseudomonadales > Pseudomonadaceae > Pseudomonas > Pseudomonas sp. HB05. The sequence goes on along the minus strand of NZ_JAESPG010000018.1, from coordinate 31,662 downwards.
GATCAGGTTAACCAGCACCACCAGCCAGAACAGCAGCGTCAGTAAACGCCCCAGCCCCCAAAACACCTTCATATGGCCCTCCGACGGACATTATTGTTTGGCGCACATTAACGGCTTGCGCGCTGGATAAGCCAGAGGGCGAGACAAATTTAATCCTGGCGTCGACCGGCGTCCGCCGAGTCGCTCACATCACGACTCGGCGGTGCTGTGTCAACGCAATCCATGGACTCAACGCTGAATATGCAACTCCACGCGACGGTTCTGGGCGCGCCCTTCCTCGGTCTCGTTGTCGGCCACCGGTTCGCTTTCGCCCTTGCCCTCGCTGGTGAGTTTTTCCGGAGCCAGGCCCTGGGTCAGCAAATATTCCACGACGCTGCTGGCCCGACGCTCGGACAGCCCTTCGTTATAGGCATCGGTACCGACGCTGTCGGTATGGCCGACCACGCGGATGCTGGCGACATTGGCATGGCTCAGCTTGCCCATCAGCCCATCGAGCTGACTTCGCGCTGCCGCCGTGAGATCGGATCTATCAAAATCAAACAGCACCTTGCCTGCGTCATTAAGGGTAATGACTTCACTGGCCGGCGCTTGCGGTTCGACCGGTGGGGCGCTGGCCGGATATTGCGGCAGCGGGCAACCATGGTGTTCGACAGGCGTGTCGGCCGGTGTATCGGGACAGCGGTCGCGGCGATCGAATACACCGTCGCCGTCTTCATCGCCATCCTGGGCGTAACAGATCAAGCCGCCGCCGAGCAGACCCAACGCCGCGCCGCCAGCGGCCCAGCCGCTGCTTTCGATGGCGCCCAGCCCGCCGCCGACCAGCCCACCGATCAAACTGCAGATCGGCCAGGTGCGCTGGTTGAGAGGTGCGCTGCCGTCGCTGTGAGTGGCGCAACCGGACAACAGACCGCTGGCCAGCAGTACCGGTAAGGCAACCCTGATGAGAACCTTCATGATGAATGCTCCTGTGTCACCGGCCCATACCGGTCACACAGGAGTAAAGACCCGCATCCGCGACTGTACAAGCCGCGGATGACAAGGGTTTCAGCGGTTTATCTTGATTTCGGTACGGCGGTTCATCGCGCGTCCATCGGCGGTTTTGTTATCCGCGACCGGCTGGCTTTCCCCGGCGCCCGCCACGGAGACGAAACTGGCGCGAGGCACACCGCTGTCGACCAGGTATTGAACCACTGAATTGGCCCGTTTTTCCGACAGCTTCTGGTTGTAGGCATCGCTGCCAACGCTGTCGGTGTGGCCAGTCACGCGCAGTTGCGCGGTGGAGCTTTCCTGCTTCAACCGGGTCGCGATGGTGCTGAGCACGTCCTTGTCGGCCGGCGTCAGCGTGGCCTTGTTGAATTCGAAGTGCACATCGCGAACCACGATGGTTTCTTCCTTGACCACCACAGGCTCCTCGGCCATTGGCGCCGGAGCGGGCGGTGGGCAGCCGTCGGCATCGACTTGCACGCCCTTCGGCGTGCCTGGACACTTGTCGCGGCTGTCCGGGACACCATCGCCGTCCTCGTCGCCGTCGCCATGCACCCAGCAATAAGCCGCCGCCATGCCGCCTACGTACAAAGCGCCGCCGCCAGCCCACGAAGTGCTTTCTATGGCGCCTAATCCCGCACCAATTGCCCCCCCGACGGCCGCACAGGTCGGCCAGTCGGTTTTCTGCAAACCTGCGCAACCAGTCAACACACTGGTTAGCAGCACCAGGGGTAACGCTGTCCGAACTATGCTCATCGGGTTTTCTCCTTGAAGGATCGGCTTTTGCGCCGATTCAGGGGAGTAAAGACCCGACTGCCGATCTGCGCCAGCAACCGGCCATATCCGGTTTGGGTCCGTGTTTGCGGCGCTTCGATGAGTTTTAATGACAACCGCTCTAGGCCGTGATCCCAGCGCACGCTATCGTGGCGGTTCTGATTGAGGAACTTCGATGACCGTAGCCATCTCTTCGCGCACGCCCCAGCAAGCACTGGCCTCCGTGCTTGACCGTTACGCCCCGCAAAGGCTGTTGTTGATCGGCGCCAGCAGTTTTCCTGCCCTGGAGGCGTTCCAGCAGGCCCATCCCACAACCGAAGTGGTCCACGCCGGCCCCGGCGCATTGCCGGCGGACGTGGCGGCGCAGCGTTTTGACCTGGCCTTGGCGCTCGATTGTCTGGAGCATTTGCCCAAGCGCGACGGTCTGAACCTGCTGGGCGGCATTCGCAATCTCAACGCCAGCCGGATCGCGGTGCTGGCAGATCTCAACGCCTGTGGCTGGCAAGAGACGGATTTTTTTTCCCTGGCCCTGCAGGCCAGCGAGCGCTTTCAGCGCGAGGACCAAGTGCTGACCCTGTTCACCTACGATCTGCTTGAATACAAACAGGTGCCCGACTGGCTCAACTCACGCTTTTGGGCCAACCCTGAAAATTTTGGAAAATACTGGTGGTAGCTGTGGATACAAGCCTGCACACAACCATTTGCCCCTGCGGCAGCGGCAACACGCTGGACGCCTGCTGTGGCCATTACCACGACGGTCATCCGGCGCCTTGTGCCGAAGCCTTGATGCGCTCGCGCTACAGCGCCTATGTGTTGGGCCTGGTGGATTACCTTGTCGGCACCACGCTCCCGGCCCAGCAGGATGGCCTCGATCGCCAAGCTATCGGCGAATGGAGTGCCAGCAGCACCTGGCTGGGGCTGGAAGTGGAAAGCAGCGAGGTATTCGGTGGTCAACCCGAACATGCCTTCGTCACGTTTACCGCTCGCTGGCACGACAGCCAGGGCGAGCACAGCCATCGGGAGCAGTCTTCGTTCGTGCAGAACGGCGGGCGATGGTACTTCATCGACCCCACCGTGCCGGTCAAGACTGGCCGCAACGACAGTTGCCCGTGCGGCAGCGGGCATAAATTCAAGAAGTGCTGCGCCGGCTATTTCAATCGCTGATTTCGGAAACGTCCGACGCTCATCCTCAGGCCAGGGGGACTAGACTGGGGATAAACCCGAGGTACGGACATGACCCAGACATCACGCTTGCTCCGCATCACTTGCCTGCTGTTGTTCGTCGGGCTCGGCGGTTGCGCGTCCTGGCGAGGTGAGGAGGCGCCTGAACCGCAAGTGCATCTGGTCAAGGTCGAGGTGGTGCGGGCACGACTGCTGGAGCAGAAGTTCATGCTGCACTTTCGCGTCGACAATCCCGGCGACAGCGACCTCACCGTGCGCGGCCTGACTTATCGGATCCACCTGGGCGATCTCTTGCTGACCGAAGGAGAGCATGAGCATTGGTTCACCGTGACTCCGCGGCACAGCGCCTATTTCAAGGTGCCGATCCGTACCAACCTGTGGCCGCAAGTCCGGGAAGTGGTGAAATTGTTGGAAAAACCACGACAACAGATCCCCTATCGCCTGGAGGGGGAGCTGGAAACCGGTTTATTCATCGCCGACTACGTGCACCTGGAGCGCAATGGCGTGATAATCGCCGCCGATTTTATTGCGGAGTAACCCCGATGACCCAACAACCCCACGTCCACGGCCCTGATTGCAATCACGATCACGACCATGACCACCATCACGACCATGGCCACGTCCACGGCCCGAACTGCGGCCACGCCCACCAGGAACCCGTGCGCAACGCCCTGAAGGACGTCGGCCGCAACGACCCTTGCCCATGTGGCAATGGCAAGAAATTCAAGAAGTGCCACGGGGCTTGATGCTCCGAACTGAAGATTTTTAGTCTGTCAGACCGCCATCGCGAGCAAGCTCGCTCCCACAGGGATTTGTGAACGTCACAGAACCACTGGGAGCGAGCTTGCTCGCGATGAGGCCGGAACATCCAATACCCACGTTTCAGCCCGCCCGCAAGATCCGCTCCACACTTACCACCGTCGCGTATTCCCCGTGCAGATTCGCCAATGACATTGCGTGCACCTCGGCAGCCGAACGGGCAATGCCAAAGTAATCGGCCTTGTCGAAAGTGAAACAGGCATCTTCGGCCACCCAGGTGTCGAATCCCAGATTGCCCGCCGTGCGAGCGGTGGACTCCACCGAGTTGTTCGTCGCCACGCCAACGATCACTAACTGTCCGATTCCGGCACCGCGCAAATCTGCCTCCAGGGTCGTGCCGCAAAAGGAATCCGGCACTTGCTTCTGAATCAATCGCTCCCCAGCTATCGGCTCGAACCGCTCCTGGACCTCCACGCCAGATTGCCCAGGCCAGAAAACCGAATCCTCGGAGCTGGAAAGGTGATGGACGTGGACGACTGGCCGCGCCGAATCTCGCCAGCGGGCAAGCAATTCCAACATACGCAACTCCGCTTCGGGATTGTTGCGAGGGCCGAGCTTGGGGTGGAGGATGCCTTTTTGTTGGTCAATGAGGACAAGCGCTGCGTTTTCTCTTAGCTCCATGCCGGTTTTCTCATGCTCAATCGTTGGGTTTTCCAACACTTGAACATCACCTTTTCATACAAGCAAGTCATCAATCGTCCCGTGAAGTCACAGGCCATTCCGGGCTTTCATCGCCAAATCAACAAATAACCCCACCACCGGCTTGCGCGCCCTCCTCCTGCTCACTAACGTAGCGCCTTTATTGTGCCACCCCCTCCCGCAGGAGCTTTGCCATGGCCTCGCCAGCCTCGATTTCCTTCATCCCCAAGCTCGGCGTTGCCGCAGCAGTGGCCAGCGTGCTCGGCTTGAGCGGTTGCCAGGCCTGGAATACCCAGGACACTGTCCCGCCCACCACCGGCGTACAACCGCTCAAGGGGCTGGCGCAAAATGTCTCGGTTCGGCGCAACGCCACGGGCATGCCGCTGATCGAGAGCAACAGCTTCCACGACGCCCTGTTCGCCCTCGGCTATGTCCATGCCAGCGACCGGATCACGCAAATGGCCACCCTGCGCCTGCTTGCCCAGGGCCGATTGGCGGAAATGTCCGGTGCCGAACGGTTGGATATCGACCGCTACATGCGTGCGGTGAACCTGAAGAAAAGTGCCGACGAGCTGTACAAGGCATCATCGCCACGCATCAAGCGTTTCTTTGAAGTCTATGCGCGGGGCGTCAACGCCTACCTGTTCCGCTATCGCGACAAGCTGCCCTCGGACCTGGCTGCCACTGGCTACAAGCCTGAATACTGGAAACCGGAAGACTCGGCGCTGCTGTTCTGCCTGCTGAATTTCAGCCAATCGGCCAACTTGCCGGAAGAAATCTCGACCTTGGTGCTGGCCCAGGGCGTGACCAACGACAAACTGGCCTGGCTGAGCCCGTCCTACCCGGATGAACCCTTGCCGCAGGCGGAAGGCGAGAAGCTTCAAGGTGTCCGGCTCAACGGCCAGGTTCCAGGCCTGGCTGAAATCAGCAAGGCTGGCGCCCAGTTGGCCGATCTGAATCTGATGGGCTCAGCGTTTTCAAGCAACTGGGCCATCGCCCCACAACGCAGTCGCAATGGCAAAAGCCTGTTGGCCAGTGACAGTCATGGTCCGCTGGGCGTGCCGTCGCTCTGGAGCCCGGTGCAGATCCGCGCGCCCAAGTATCAGGCGGCCGGGCTATCCATAGCAGGTATTCCGCTCATCCTGGCGGGTTTCAACGGTAACGTGGCGTGGAGCATGAGCAGCGTTCTTGGTGACAACCAGGATCTGTTCCTGGAAAAAATCCGACGCCAAGGTAACGGCCTGTCCTACGAAGTCAATGGCAAATGGCAGCCGGTAGCCGTGCGCAACGAAACCTATTTCATCAAGGGCCAACGGTCTATTCGCGAAGCCGTCTATGAAACCCGCCACGGGTCCCTGCTCAACAGTGCCCAGGGTCCGGCCATGGCCAACAGCCTGGGGCTGGCCTTGCAACTGCCGAGTTTCACCGACGACAAGACCCTGGACGCGCTCTTTGATCTGTCGCGCTCGAAAAACGTCGAGAAAGCCTCGGATGCCAGCCGGGAAATCCGCGCGCTGGCGGTGAACATGGTGTTTGCCGACGCGCGCAACATTGGCTGGCAAGTCACCGGCCGTTATCCGAACCGTCGCGAAGGCGAGGGCCTGCTGCCGTCGCCGGGCTGGGACGGGCGCTATGATTGGGACGGCTATGCCGACCCGATGCTGCACCCGTACGACCAGGATCCAGCCCAGGGGTGGCTTGGCACCGCCAACCAGCGCGTCATCCCTCACGGCTACGGCATGCAGTTGTCCAATTCCTGGGCGACGCCGGAGCGTGGCGAGCGCCTCGCCGAACTGGCCGGTGCGGGCAAGCACGACGTTCGCAGCCTGAGCGCCATGCAATATGACCAGACCACGACCTTCGCGGCCAAACTCAAGAAAACCTTCGAAGCCCCGGGCATGGCCCAGCCGCTGAAACAGGCGATCGAAGCCCTGCCGGTGGCGGACCGGGCCAAGGCTCGCGAGGCCTATACCCGGCTGATGGCGTTCGACGGCAGGCTCAGTCCGGTTTCCACCGACGCGGCGATCTATGAGCTGTTCCTGCAAGAAAGCATGAAGCAGGTTTTCCTCGACGAATTGGGTCCGGAAAGCAGCCCGGCGTGGAAAGCGCTGGTTGCCAACGGCCAGTTGTCCTACTCGGCGCAGGCCGATCATCTGCTCGGTCGCGAGGACAGCCCATTCTGGGACGACGTCCGCACGCCGCAGAAAGAAGACAAGGCGGCGATCCTGGCCCGTAGCCTCGCGGCGGCCATCAGCATCGGCGACAGCCAGTTGGGCAGCGATCACACCGCCTGGCAGTGGGGCAAACTGCATCGTTATGAGTGGACAAATGCCAGCGGCCAGGTCGTACGGGGGCCGCTGGCGGCGGGTGGTGACGCCACCACGCTCAACACTGCCGCGTTCGCCTGGGGCCAGGACTTCAACACGACCGTGGCGCCGGCCACGCGTTTTCTCGTTGACTTCAGCCAACCCGAGCCATTGACGCTCCAGGGCGGCGCAGGCCAGTCGGGCAACCCGGCCAGCCCGAGCTATCTGAACGGTGTTGATCCGTGGATCAAGGGGCAATACCAGAGCGTGCCGTTGCAGCCGCAGAACTTCGACCGGGCGTATGGCAAGACACGGTTGACGTTGGTGCCCGGTAAATAGATTTCCCATTGTGGCGAGGGGATTTATCCCCGTTGGGCTGCGGAGCAGCCCTAAAGCCAGACCATTCGGTGTATCAAAAATGGGCTGGGTGTCTCGAGGTCTGCTTCGCAGCCCAACGGGGATGAATCCCCTCGCCACAGTTGCCCATGCTGTCGCTTGATCCCCACCGAAACCCAATCGAACTTCTCCCCTCGCCCCCACCTCTACCAGACAAGCCCATCGCCCCGGTAACCGCATGGATCTTGTCATTGCCCGCCCCGAAGGCCTGTATTGTCCGCCGGGAGATTTCTACATCGATCCCTGGCGCCCAGTGGAACGTTCGGTCATTACCCACGCCCACGGTGACCATGCGCGCGGCGGCAACCAGCACTACCTGGCAGCGGCACCCGGCGAAGGCATCCTGCGCTCCCGACTGGGCCAGGACATCAATCTGCAAATCCTGCCCTACGGCGAGCGCCTGCAACATCACGGCGTCACCTTGAGCTTTTATCCTGCTGGCCATGTGCTGGGCTCAGCCCAGGTGCGGCTGGAGTATCAAGGCGAAGTGTGGGTGGCGTCCGGCGACTACAAGGTCGAGCCCGACGGCACCTGTGCGCCGTTCGAACCAGTGAAATGTCATACGTTCATTACCGAATCCACCTTCGGCCTGCCGATCTATCGCTGGCAACCCCAGGCACAGGTCTTCGATGAGATCAACCAGTGGTGGCGCGAAAACATTGCCGCTGGCCGGGCCAGCGTGTTGCTCTGCTATTCCTTCGGCAAGGCCCAGCGAATTCTCCATGGCATCGACGCAAGCCTCGGGCCGATCCTCGCCCACGGTGCGGTGGAGCCGCTGAACCGGGTCTATCGCGAAGCCGGGGTGCATTTGCCGCCAACGCTCTACGCCGGCGACGTCAAAAAGAACGATCCGATCATGGGCCAGGCCCTGGTCATCGCCCCGCCCTCCGCCGGCGGCAGCACCTGGATGCGTCGGTTCGGCGATTACAGCGATGCGTTTGCCAGCGGCTGGATGCGCTTGCGCGGTACGCGTCGGCGCCGTGGCGTGGACCGGGGCTTCGTATTGTCCGACCACGCCGACTGGCCAGGCCTGCTCTGGGCGATTGAACAGACCGGTGCGGAGCGGGTCATGGTGACCCATGGGTCGGTTGCCGTGCTGGTGCGCCACCTGCGCGAGCAAGGCCTCGACGCCCAAGGCTTCACCACGGAGTACGGCGACGATGAAGAAGACGCCGCCTCGGCGGTCGGCACAGGTGAGGAGGCTTCATGAAAGCCTTTGCCGAGCTGTACGCCGAACTGGACGCCACCACTTCCAGCAACGCCAAGCTGGCCGCCATGCAGAATTATTTCGCCAAGGCGCCAGCCGAGGACGCCGCCTGGGCGGTGTATTTCCTGTCCGGCGGCCGGCCACGGCAATTGGTGCCAGTGAAAATCCTTCGGGAGGTGGCGGTCCAGGTGTCCGGCTTGTCGTTGTGGCTGTTCGAGGAAAGTTACCAGGCCGTGGGCGACCTGGCCGAAACCATCTCGCTGGTGTTGCCGGAGTCGCCCCACAGTTCCGACGAAGGCCTGGCGCGGTGGATCGAAGAAAAGCTGCTGCCGTTACGCGGCGAGTCGCCTGAAGTACTGGCCGAACGACTGCCGGTGCTATGGTCGCAGCTCGACCGACCAAGCCTGATGCTGTGCATCAAACTCATCACCGGCAGTTTCCGCGTCGGCGTGTCCAAGCTGTTGGTGACCCGGGCGCTCGCCGCCATGGCCGGCCTGGACAGCAAACGGGTGGCTCAGCGGCTGGTGGGCTACACCGATTTGTCCCATCGACCGACAGCGGCCAGCTATCTCAAGCTGATCGCTATCGAATCCGCTGACGAACATGCCCAGCGCGGCGGCCAGCCTTATCCGTTCTTCCTGGCCCATGCGTTGTCTGCGCCAGTGGATCAATTCGACTCACTGCTGGGGCCGGCCAGTGATTGGCAGGTGGAATGGAAATGGGACGGGATCCGCGCCCAGGTGATCAAGCGCGACGGACATTTGTGGGTGTGGTCGCGAGGCGAGGACTTGGTGACTGAACGCTTTCCGGAATTGCATCCCCTGGCCCAGGCGTTGCCCGACGGTACGGTGATCGATGGCGAAATCGTGGTCTGGAAAGCCCCGCAATCAGTCACCGAGGACGCCTTCGACCCGGAGGCGCCGCTACAACCGGCGGTGCAGCCCTTCGCCTTGTTGCAGCAACGTATCGGTCGCAAGACCCTGGGCAAGAAAATCCTTGAAGACGCCCCCGTGGTGGTGATGGCCTACGACCTGCTGGAATGGCAAGGCGAGGACTGGCGCAGCCGGCCCCAGGCCGAGCGCCGCGAGCAGTTGGAAACCCTGGTCGCCCGCTGCCACAGCCCGGTGTTGTTGCCGTCGCCCGTCGTGACCGGCCGGGACTGGCTCGACCTCGCCCACCAGCGCGAAGCCTCCCGTAGCCTGGGCGTCGAAGGCATGATGCTCAAGGCCCGTAACGCCCTGTATGGGGTGGGCCGGACCAAAGACATGGGGGTGTGGTGGAAGTGGAAAATCGACCCGTTCAGCGTCGATGCGGTATTGATCTATGCCCAACGCGGCCATGGCCGACGCGCCAGCCTGTACAGCGACTACACCTTCGCCGTGTGGGACAACCCGCCGGGCAGTCGTGAGCGCACCCTGGTGCCGTTCGCCAAGGCCTATTCAGGGCTGACCGATGCGGAAATGCGCCAGGTCGACAGCATCGTGCGCAAGACCACGGTAGAAAAATTCGGCCCGGTTAGCAGCGTCACGCCGACCCTGGTGTTCGAATTGGGCTTCGAAGGCATCGCCTTGTCCAAGCGCCACAAGAGCGGGATCGCGGTGCGCTTTCCACGGATGTTGCGTTGGCGCCAGGATAAAACCGTCGAAGAGGCCGATACCCTGGCAACACTTCAGGACCTGCTGAAATAACACCGCTCCCTTTGTGGCGAGGGAGCTTGCTCCCGCTGGGCCGGGCTGGCGCTCCAGCGCGAAGCGGCCCTCTGGTTCTGTATGCCACACCGCGTGGGGAGGCTGCGCCTCCAGCGGGAGCAAGCTCCTTCGCCACAAAAGCGCAGAGCCAACGAACAGCACGCTCCATCCCGGTGCGCTTTTTGATGTACGCTCCCCCTCGCGCACCATCGCGTTCCGTCACCCGCCGCCAGTGCTTTTAAAACACTTGTTCGGCACTATGGTTCGGAAATTGCTACCTTTATGCCGTCATACCGTTCAGACCTTCACCGGTAACAATCCAACGCGCCACAAGCGCTCAAATTGGTTTTAGGGACTCGATAATGAAAAAAGCACTGCTGACCCTTTCTGCACTGGCATTGTGCATGGCTGCTGGCGCTGCCACGGCCAAGGAATACAAGGAACTGCGTTTTGGTGTCGACCCGTCCTACGCCCCGTTCGAATCCAAGGCCGCCGACGGCAGCCTGGTCGGTTTCGACATCGACCTGGGCAACGCGATCTGCGAAGAACTGAAGGTCAAATGCAAATGGGTCGAAAGCGATTTCGACGGCATGATCCCGGGCCTCAAGGCCAATAAATTCGACGGCGTGATCTCGTCCATGACGGTGACCCCAGCCCGCGAAAAAGCCATCGACTTCTCCAGCGAGCTGTTCTCCGGCCCAACGGCTTATGTATTCAAGAAAGGTTCGGGCCTGAGCGAAGATGTTGCCTCGCTCAAGGGCAAGACCGTCGGCTACGAGCAAGGCACCATCCAGGAAGCCTACGCCAAGGCCGTGCTGGACAAGGCCGGCGTCAAGACCCAGGCCTACCAGAACCAGGACCAGGTCTACGCCGACCTGACCTCCGGCCGCCTCGACGCCGCGATCCAGGACATGCTCCAGGCCGAACTGGGCTTCCTGAAATCGCCAAAAGGCGAAGGCTATGAAGTCAGCAAGCCGGTGGACAGCGAACTGCTGCCATCCAAGACCGCTATCGGTATCAAGAAAGGTAACAAAGAGCTGAAGGCACTTTTGGATAAAGGTATCAAAGCGTTACACGACGACGGCAAGTACGCCGAAATCCAGAAAAAACACTTTGGCGATCTGAATCTGTACAGCGGCAAATAATGTGCGGTGCCCACCCGGTTTCGGGTGGGCACTTTTTTTCTGCCAAAGGCACCTTCCATGTTCGAACAACTCCTACAAAATCTGGGGCTCTCGGCCTTCAGCCTGCAGGGCTTCGGCCCGCTGCTGATGCAAGGCACCTGGATGACGATCAAGCTCTCTGCCCTGTCCTTGCTGTTAAGCGTCTTGCTCGGCCTGCTGGGCGCCAGCGCCAAGTTGTCCAGCGTCAAGCTGCTGCGTATTCCAGCCCAGCTCTACACCACGCTGATTCGCGGCGTACCCGACCTGGTGCTGATGCTGCTGATCTTCTACAGCCTGCAAACCTGGCTGACTTCTTTTACTGATTTCATGGAATGGGAATACATCGAGATCAACCCATTCGGCGCTGGGGTCATCACCCTGGGCTTCATTTATGGCGCGTACTTCACCGAAACCTTTCGCGGCGCGATCCTCGCGGTGCCTCGCGGGCAGGTCGAAGCGGCCACGGCTTATGGCCTCAAGCGTGGCCAGCGTTTCCGCTACGTGGTGTTCCCGCAAATGATGCGCTTTGCCCTGCCGGGCATCGGCAACAATTGGATGGTGATGCTCAAGGCCACCGCACTGGTGTCGATCATCGGCCTGGCCGACCTGGTCAAGGCGGCACAGGACGCGGGCAAGAGCACCTACCAGCTGTTCTACTTCCTGGTGCTGGCAGCGTTGATCTACCTGCTGATCACCAGCGCATCCAATGTCATCCTGCGCTGGCTCGAACGCCGCTACGCCGCCGGAGCCCGGGAGGCCGTGCGATGATCGAACTCCTGCAGGAATACTGGCGACCGTTCCTCTACAGCGACGGCGTCCACATCACGGGCCTGGCGATGACCCTGTGGCTGCTCAGCGCTTCGTTGCTGATCGGCTTCGTGGTGTCGATCCCGCTGTCCATCGCCCGGGTTTCATCCAAGTTCTACGTCCGCTGGCCCGTGCAGTTCTATACCTACCTGTTCCGTGGCACGCCGCTCTACATCCAACTGCTGATCTGCTACACCGGCATCTACAGCATCGAGGCGGTACGCGCCCAACCCGTGCTCGACAGTTTCTTTCGCGACGCGATGAACTGCACGATCCTGGCCTTCGCCTTGAACACTTGCGCGTACACCACGGAGATTTTTGCCGGGGCAATCCGCAGCATGAACCATGGCGAGGTCGAAGCGGCCAAGGCTTACGGCTTGACCGGCTGGAAGCTCTACGCCTACGTGATCATGCCGTCGGCCCTGCGTCGTTCACTGCCGTATTACAGCAACGAAGTGATTCTGATGCTGCACTCGACGACCGTGGCGTTCACCGCTACCGTTCCCGATGTACTGAAAGTCGCGCGAGACGCCAACTCGGCCACATTCCTGACGTTCCAGTCGTTCGGGATCGCCGCGTTGATCTACCTGACCGTCACGTTTGCACTGGTGGGCCTCTTCCGTCTCGCCGAACGCCGCTGGCTGGCCTTTCTCGGCCCAACCCACTAAGGCTTCCGTTCCAGGACATACACGTAAATGCGCCACCAGATCCATGACCTGCTGGCCCCGCTGCCGGGGACCGCACGCAAGATCCACAGCTTCCACTTCGGCCCGGAAAAAGCCGAGGGCAAAATCTATATCCAGTCGTCCCTGCACGCCGATGAGCTGCCCGGCATGCTCGTGGCCTGGCACCTCAAGCAGCGCCTGGCCGAACTCGAGGCGTCCGGCCACCTGCGGTACGAAATCGTGCTGGTGCCTGTCGCCAACCCCATCGGCCTTGAACAGGTATTGATGGATGTGCCCCTGGGCCGCTACGAACTGGAGAGTGGGCAGAATTTCAATCGCCGCTTCGTCGACCTGAGCGAAGAGATCGGTAACGAAATCGAAGAGCTGCTCACCGACGATCCGCAGCACAACCTGTTGCTCATCCGCACCAGCCTGCGTGATGCCCTGAGTCGGCAGACCGCCGGCACTCAACTGCAATCCCAGCGCCTGGTCCTGCAACGACTGGCCTGCGACGCCGACATGGTGCTCGACTTGCATTGCGACTTCGAAGCCGTGGCCCACCTCTACACCACGCCCGAAGCCTGGCCCCAGGTCGAGCCGCTGGCACGCTACATCGGTGCCGAGGCCAGCCTGTTGGCCACCGACTCGGGCGGCCAATCCTTCGATGAGTGTTTCACACTGCTCTGGTGGCAACTCAAGGAGCGTTTTGGAGAACGATTCGAAATCCCCCTGGGAAGCTTTTCGGTCACCGTCGAATTGCGCGGCCAGGGTGACGTCAACCATGGCCTGGCGAGCCTCGACTGCCAGGCCTTGATCGAATACCTGATCCGCTTCGGCGCCATCGACGGCGAACCGGTGCCGTTGCCCGACCTGCCCTACCCAGCCACGCCGTTGGCCGCCGTCGAACCGGTGGCGACGCCGGTCGGCGGCCTGCTGGTGTACAGCGCCCTGCCCGGCGAGTACATGGAGGCCGGGCAACTGATCGCCGAGATCATCGACCCGGTCAACGACACCGTCACCCCCGTCCATTGCCGTAATGCCGGGCTGCTATACGCCCGCTCGCTGCGTCGCATGGCCACTGCCGGCATGGTCATCGCCCATGTCGCCGGGACCGAAGCCTACCGCAGTGGTTACCTACTTTCGCCTTGAGGATGCCTGCTCCATGTACAAACTGACCATTGAAGGCCTGCACAAGAGCTACGGCCAGCATGAGGTGCTCAAAGGGGTTTCGCTCAAGGCCAGGACCGGCGACGTGATCAGCCTGATCGGCGCCAGCGGCTCGGGCAAAAGTACCTTCCTGCGTTGCATCAATTTCCTCGAACAACCCAACGACGGCGCCATGAGCCTGGACGGCCAGTCGATCCAGATGATCAAGGATCACCACGGCATGCGTGTGGCCGACGCCGACGAGTTGCAGCGCATCCGCACGCGCCTGGCCATGGTGTTCCAGCACTTCAACCTGTGGAGCCACATGACCGTGCTGGAAAACATCACCATGGCGCCGCGCCGGGTGCTGGGTGTCAGCAAGCAGGAAGCCGACGACCGCGCCCGTCGCTACCTCGACAAGGTCGGCCTGCCGGCCCGCGTTGCCGAGCAATACCCGGCGTTCCTCTCCGGCGGCCAGCAACAGCGCGTCGCGATTGCCCGCGCATTGGCGATGGAGCCGGAAGTCATGCTGTTCGACGAGCCGACGTCGGCCCTGGACCCGGAACTGGTAGGCGAAGTGTTGAAGGTCATCCAGGGCCTGGCCGAAGAAGGCCGGACCATGATCATGGTGACCCACGAAATGAGCTTCGCTCGCAAGGTGTCCAACCAGGTACTGTTCCTGCACCAGGGCCTGGTGGAAGAAGAAGGCGCGCCGGAAGACGTATTGGGCAATCCGAAGAGCGAACGGCTCAAGCAATTCCTCAGTGGCAATCTTAAATAACTCCCCGCCCCCGTGGCGAGGGAGCTTGCTCCCGCTGGGCTGAAGCGGCCCCCTGGCCTTGGCTGACACGCTGCTGGGGAGACTGCGCCTCCAGCGGGAGCAAGCTCCCTCGCCACAACAGCGCGCCCGCCACAACCAAGTCATAAAACCTTTCACCCGCCGCCGTGGTCTCTGAAGAAGGACTTTCAGGGCATGCACGGCACCCATGGCGACATCCAGCAACTTCGCGAAACAGTGGTTCGACGCCCGGGGCTGGAAGCCGTTCGCTTTTCAAAAACACGTGTGGGCCGCCGTCAAGCGCGGCGAGTCGGGGCTGCTGCATGCCAGCACCGGCGCCGGCAAGACCTACGCCGTCTGGTTTGCCGCCCTCAATCGTTTCGCGCGCTCAGTGCCGCCGCCGGATAAGCCGCGCAAACGCAAACCGCCGGCCGAGCCGTTGACGGTCTTGTGGATCACGCCCATGCGGGCCTTGGCCGCCGACACCGCCAAAGCCCTCGAAGCGCCGCTCACGCCGTTGCAAATCCCATGGAGCGTCGGCCTGCGCACTGGCGACACCAGCGCCAGCGAGCGCGCCCGCCAAGGCCGGCGCCTGCCCACTGCGCTGATCACCACACCGGAAAGCCTGACGCTGATGCTGGCCCGTGCCGATGCGCAAACCGCCGTCTCGACCCTGCGCATGGTCATGGTGGATGAATGGCACGAACTGCTCGGCAACAAGCGTGGCGTCCAGTTGCAATTGGCGTTGGCGCGCCTGCGACGCTGGCATCCCGGGCTGATTGTGTGGGGCGTATCCGCGACCTTGGGTAATCAGGCACACGCCGAGCAAGTCCTTATCCCGCAAGGCAACGGGGTCAGCGTGCAGGGCGCCAACGGCAAAGCCCTACAGGTCGATACGCTGTTGCCACCGACCCTCGAGCGCTTTCCATGGGCCGGGCACATCGGCTTGAAAATGCTGCCTCAGGTTGTCGCCGAAATTGACGCCAGCGGCAGTTGCCTGGTCTTCACCAACACCCGCGCGCAATCGGAAATCTGGTACCAGGCCATTCTCGATGCGCGACCGGATTGGGCCGGGCTGATTGCGCTGCACCACAGCTCGTTGTCCCGTGATACCCGCGACTGGGTGGAGCGAGCGTTGAAGGACGGCCAGCTCAAGGCCGTCGTGTGCACGTCCAGCCTGGACCTCGGCGTGGATTTCCTTCCCGTCGAACGCGTGATGCAGATCGGCTCGGCCAAAGGCGTTGCGCGACTGATGCAACGCGCCGGGCGCTCCGGCCATGCGCCGGGACGGACCTCGCGGATAACCCTGGTGCCCACCCATAGCCTGGAGCTCGTCGAGGCTGCCGCTGCCCAGGACGCCGCGGCACAGCGACGCATCGAACCGCGGGAATCGCCCGACAAACCCTTGGATGTCCTGGTCCAGCACCTGGTCAGCATGGCCCTGGGCGGCGGTTTCACTCCCGATGAGCTGTTCGACGAGGTCCGTAGCGCCTGGGCCTACCGCAACCTGAACCTGGCTGAATGGGCCTGGGCCCTGGCGTTCGTTCGTCACGGCGGGTTGTCGCTGACGGCCTACCCCGACTACCGACGGGTCGAACCGGACGAACACGGCATCTGGCGCGTCCCCGACGCCCGCCTGGCCAGGCGTCATCGCATGAGCATCGGCACCATCGTCAGCGACGCCAGCCTGCAACTGAAGTTCTGGAGCAAGGGCGGTGGCGGCAAGACCCTGGGCAGCGTGGAAGAAGGTTTCATCGCACGCCTGCGGCCCGGCGATGGTTTCCTGTTTGCCGGCCGGCTGCTAGAGCTGGTCCGGGTGGAGGACATGACCGCCTACGTGCGGCGCAGCCAGGCGAAGAAAGCCGCCGTACCGCGCTGGAACGGTGGGCGCATGCCGCTTTCCAGCGAGCTCGCCGCAGCTGTCGTGGCGCGCCTGAGCGAAGCCGCCGCCGGTCATTTCGACGGCCCGGAAATGCAAGCGGCGCAGCCCATGTTGAGCACGCAACTGCGCTGGTCCGGTTTGCCCACGCAAGGCACGTTGCTGGCCGAAACCCTCAAATCCCGGGAAGGTTGGCACTTGTTCCTGTATCCATTCGCCGGACGCCAGGTTCACCTGGGACTCGCCAGCTTGCTGGCCTGGCGCGTCAGCCAACGGCAACCGGTGACGTTTTCCATTGCGGTCAACGACTACGGCCTGGAATTGCTCAGCGCCACCGAGCTGGATTGGTCGGCACACCTGAACCCGACGCTGTTGCGCACCGACCACTTGCTGGACGACGTCCTTGCCAGCCTGAACGCCGGTGAACTGGCCTTGCGCCGCTTCCGAGAGATCGCCCGGATCGCCGGGCTGGTGTTCGCCGGCTATCACGGCGCGCCGAAGAGCACTCGGCAAGTCCAGGCGTCCAGCGGCTTGTTCTTCCAGGTGTTCAAGCAATACGACGCCGACAACCTGCTGCTGGCCCAGGCCGGCGAGGAAGTCCTGCGCGAAGAACTGGATATACGCCGATTGGAGCAGACCTTGGAACGCCTCGATACCTTGAAGCTCGACCTGCATGTCATCAAGCGCCCGACCCCGCTGGGTTTCCCATTGCTGGTGGAGCGGTTCCGCGAAAGCATGAGTTCGGAAAAGCTCGCCGACCGCATTCGCCGAATGGTCAGCGAACTGGAAAGAACCGCCGATCGGGGGACCGCCTGATGGCCGCGCCCTATCCCGTCAACCTCGCCGGGGAAGAGCTCTGGCTGCTCCCGCAAAAAGCCCTGTACTGGCCCGCCCAGGAAACGTTGATGGTGGCGGATGTACATTTCGGCAAAGCCGCTGCGTACCGCAGCCTCGGCCAGCCGGTTCCCCATGGCACGACAGCGAGCAACATCGCGGCGCTCGATGCATTGCTGGCGAGCCTGCCCTGCCGACTGCTGATTTTCCTTGGAGATTTTCTCCAT
Source organism: Pseudomonas sp. HB05 (assembly GCF_016756915.1). Lineage (NCBI taxonomy): Bacteria > Pseudomonadati > Pseudomonadota > Gammaproteobacteria > Pseudomonadales > Pseudomonadaceae > Pseudomonas > Pseudomonas sp. HB05. Next base: position 14,168 of record NZ_JAESPG010000018.1, on the reverse strand, counting down.
GGGCCCGGCTCCCATGCACCGGGAACCTTAAGGGCCTTGGCGGACTGGCGTGCGCGACACCCGTCCCTGGCCATGACGCTCATACGCGGCAATCACGACAAGCGTGCCGGCGACCCGCCGCCGGGCCTGAATATCCGCGTCGTCCCCGAGCCGCTGCTGCTGGGTCCTTTCGCCGTGCAACACGAACCGCACCCGCATTCGAGCCGGCACGTTCTGGCCGGCCACGTGCACCCGGTCTACCATCTCAGTGGCAAAGGTCGGCAGCGGCTGCGCCTGCCGTGCTTTCGCCTCGGCAGCGACATCAGCCTGCTGCCGGCTTTTGGCGCGTTCACGGGAGGCTATCGGGTCGAGCAAGGGAACGATTGCAAGATCTTTGTCATCGGCGACAACGAAATATGGCCCGTCAGTTGAAGCATTTGCGCTTCATCTGACGGGCCATGTTCGGATCAGGCTACGGGAGCAGGAGGTGGCTCGTCCGGAAGCGTCGGCTCACCGGGTTCGGTGGGTTCCGTGGGGTTGGGATCAGGATCGGGGTCACCGGGAATCCCACCCGCCGCTTCGACAGGATGGGCCAGCAGTGACCAAGCCAGGACGCCGATCTGATTGGGCTCAAGCCTTGCCAGTTCGGCACTGATTCGCGGATCGATCTTCATAGAGCTACTCCTGAGCGAAGGCCCATTGGGGCTGACGCAAAAAAACGGGCAGTACACTTCATAGAGTGCCTGCCCGCTCAGGAATTCCAACAGCTCGTCAGAATCAGGTACGCGGCAGTGTCACGCCGCGCTGGCCCTGGTATTTACCACCCCGATCCTTGTAGGACACTTCGCACTCCTCGTCGGATTCGAGGAACAGCATCTGCGCCACACCCTCGTTGGCATAGATCTTCGCCGGCAGGGTGGTGGTGTTGGAGAACTCCAGCGTCACATGGCCTTCCCACTCAGGTTCCAACGGCGTCACGTTGACGATGATGCCACAGCGGGCATAGGTGCTTTTGCCCAGGCAGATAGTCAATACGTTGCGCGGAATGCGGAAATACTCCACGGTGCGGGCCAGGGCGAAGGAGTTCGGTGGAATGATGCAAACATCGCTCTTGATGTCGACGAAGCTCTTCTCGTCGAAATTCTTCGGGTCGACGGTGGCGGAATTGATGTTGGTGAACACCTTGAATTCATCGGCGCAGCGCACGTCGTAGCCGTAGCTGGAAACGCCGAAGGAAATCAGCCGGTCGGCGCCTTCGCCACGCATCTGGCGCTCGACGAAAGGCTCGATCATGCCGTGCTCTTGCGCCATGCGGCGAATCCACTTGTCCGATTTGATGCTCATGGCGGGTTTCCTGAATAGCGAGGTGGAAAAAACTGTCCGGCATCTTACCGGGGCGCGGGTCGGGTTCAAAGTGCGCGACGCAAATCTCGGCGATCCACCTTGATTTCCGGGCCCCGGCGGCCATCGCGCTTGCCGTCAGTCATTAAAACCGAGAAACCTTCGCAAAGACCATTGGCACGTTCCGGAAAAAGGGTTAAGGTGGCGTCACTGTGCTGCTTGTGTCACTGAGAATCTCTACACGATATGTTGAATTTCGATCCAACCATCTACAAGAATTTTTCCTGCTCTTTGCACTCAGTCTCGGCCAGGGTTCTTCCTGAGTCGCAGTTATCTTTGTTCAAGGAGTTACACCATGTCTAATCGCCAAACCGGTACCGTTAAGTGGTTCAACGATGAAAAAGGCTTCGGCTTCATCACCCCACAATCCGGTGACGACCTGTTCGTTCACTTCAAAGCTATCCAATCCGACGGCTTCAAAAGCCTGAAAGAAGGCCAACAGGTTTCTTTCATCGCTACCCGCGGTCAGAAAGGCATGCAAGCTGAAGAAGTTCAAGTTATCTAACTTGTCCTTGCTTTAGTAAGAAGCCCCGCCCTTAAAAGCGGGGCTTTTTTGTGCCTGTCGTTTTTCAGGCACAAAAAAACCTGTGGGAGCGAGCTTGCTCGCGATAGCGATCTGTCAGTCAACGTAGATGTTGCTGATCCACCGCTATCGCGAGCGATCTCGCTCCCACATTGGTTTGTTGGTTAGCCTGGGATTACCAGGTCACGCCAAACCCAGCCGTGTAGCGCGTCTTGCTCAGGTCGCTGTCTTCAGTCCCTTCGATCACGTCCTTCTCGGCCTTGAGGTTGAGCGACGCCCAGTCGGTCACCTTGTAGCGCAACCCGACTTCCGCGTCATAGGCGTAGTCGGCGACATCGGATAGCGGCTTGCCGACTTCGCCGTTGGTGAAGAACTCCACGCGCTTGCCAATCAGGTAGCGGTTGTAATCCCACTTCATGGCGACGGAATAGAAGTTGTCCTTGCCCCCATCGCGATATTCGTAATCCGTGCGGTTGAGCAACGAACCCAGGGAGAACGCTCCCAGCTCGTCATCCCAGAATTGGTAGCCCGGACCGGTACCGACTACGCGCTGGCGGGCCAGGTCTTCGACTTTGTCGCGCTTGTAATTGAGGCGACCTTGCCAGAACCATTTGTCAGTGATGAACCGGTCGAGGGAATATTCCAGCCGCCAGTTGTCCGCCGACACCACGTCATCCTGGAATTCACGGTTGTACTCGCCTTCAGCAGTGTGCCGCCACCTGCCGTGGCGCGCAGAGGTCTTGAAATCGATGTCGTAATCGTCGGTATCAGCTTCTGCGCGCTGGTAATCCAGCGCGGCGTCGATATTGCCTTTCCAGACCAAGTCCTCGACCACCGGCTTGGGCTTGAGGATCTGCTGGATACTCGCCAGCTCAACGGTCTTGGGCGCATCACCATTGGCCAAAGTCACCTTGCCCTCTTCCGCAGGCTGCAGGGCCTTGGCCTTTTCGCCAGAATAAGCGTCCTGCTTGACCAACAATTGCTGGTCGCTTTCAAGTGTCTTGACCTGTTTCCAGTCAATCGGGACCGCGCCGGCGTAATCGGTCTGGATCAACAGTTTGCCGCCATCGAAAACGGTAATCTTGCCGCTGAGCTTGTCGCCGTTCTTCAACCAGACGGTATCGGCAAGCAATGGCATGGAGGCGCTCGTAACAGCTAGGCACAGCAGGGTTCTGGACAACATAAGCGATAATGGGCTCAAGTTTTCGGTGAAAAGGCGGCATTATCCCCCAGGATGACACCTCAGCAACGACTGACCCGCGTACGGGTGATGAGTTCACTTATCAACACGATCCGTAGGAATTAATCTACAGACGGACCTATTTCCAGGAACAACCCCCGTGACTGACACCCCAGCGCCTCCCGAAAATCCAGCCCAAGTCCGACGAACCACGCTCTACCTGACCCTGGCGCAGGTACCGGAAGGCAAAGTCGTCACTTATGGTCAGCTTGCCGATATGGCCGGCCTGGGCCGCGCGGCCCGCTGGGTCGGACGCACGCTCAGCCAATTGCCGAACGACACCAAGCTGCCCTGGCATCGAGTGCTGGCGGCCGGCGGTCGGATCAGCCTGCCGGCGGGCAGCGCCTCGGGAGATGAACAACGCGCACGCTTGCGCATGGAAGGGATCAGTGTCCTGAATAATCGTGTTGATATTCAGCGCCATGGCTGGCGCCCGGTAGAGCACAGCGGTTAGAGTGCGCGCTTTGTTTTCGCAATTTTTGAGGCAGACTCCAGCCCATGCCCCGTAAAACCTGGCGCGCCGCCCTCGCCGCCTATGCCAGTCCTTCGACGCTCGTGCTGTTGCTGCTTGGCTTCGCCGCCGGCTTGCCGTACATGCTGGTGTTTTCCACACTCTCGGTCTGGTTGCGCGAGGCCGGCGTGGCCCGCGAGACCATCGGTTACGCGAGCCTGATCGGCCTGGCCTATGCCTTCAAATGGGTGTGGTCGCCATTGCTCGATCAATGGCGCCTTCCGTTGCTGGGCAAACTGGGGCGTCGGCGCTCATGGTTGGTGCTTTCCCAAGGCCTGGTGATCCTCGGCCTGGTCGGGATGAGCTTCTGCGACCCGCAAAAGCACCTGTCCTGGTTGATCGCGATTGCCGTCATAGTCGCCTTCGCCTCAGCCACCCAGGACATCGCCGTCGATGCCTATCGCCTGGAAATCGTCGAAGACACCCGCCAGGCCGCGTTGGCCGCCAGCTATATGTCTGGCTATCGGGTCGCCGCACTGCTCGCCACGGCCGGCGCGCTGTTCTTCGCCGAAGGGTTTGGCTCCACCGGGTTCAGCTACAAGCATTCGGCCTGGGCCGGAACGTACCTTCTGTTTGGCGTGCTGATGGTGCCAGCCTTGCTGACGTCACTCTTGATGCGCGAACCCCCCGTACCGCTGCGCACCCAGTTACAGGCCGGGCGCTATACCTTCGTTCACCAACTGGCCTCGGTCTTCGTGCTGATCGTGCTGCTGGTTTCGGTTCCGGCGATGTTCACCCAGCTCTACAACACTGACTTCGCCAGCGTATTGTTCGAAGGCGTCAGCCTGCTCGACCTGCTGCTCGAAGATCGCGCGTTCCTGCGGGCCATCCTCTACATCCTCCTGACCGCCCTGTGCCTGTCGTCCATGGGGCGTCGAGGCCTGGCGCCGGTACTGACGCCCGTCAACGACTTCATCCTGCGCTACCGCTGGCAGGCGCTCCTGCTGCTGGGACTGATCGCCACCTACCGGATGTCCGACACGGTCATGGGCGTCATGGCCAATGTGTTCTACATCGACCAAGGCTTTACCAAGGACCAGATCGCCAGCGTCAGCAAGATCTTCGGGCTGATCATGACACTGGTCGGCGCCGGCATGGGCGGCCTGCTGATCGTGCGTTTCGGAATCCTGCCGATCCTGTTCATCGGCGGTGTTTCCTCGGCCGCCACCAACATCCTGTTCCTGATGCTCACCGACATGGGCCCGAACCTGAAGATGCTGATTGTCACGATTTCCCTCGACAACTTCAGCTCAGGCCTGGCCACCTCGGCATTCGTCGCCTACCTGTCGAGCCTGACCAACCTGAAATTCTCGGCCACCCAATATGCCCTGCTCAGCTCGATCATGCTGCTGCTGCCACGCCTGATTGGCGGCTACTCAGGGGTGATGGTGGAGAAATTCGGCTATCACGATTTCTTCCTGATCACCGCCCTGCTCGGCGTGCCGACCTTGCTCCTGATCGCCTTGCATTGGTACCAGGAAAATAGTCGCCAAGGCCCGACGCCAGAATCGGAGTCGGAGCCGGAATCAACGCCAACCCGGCCCGCCCAAGAGTCGTAGGAAAGCTCAGCAGGCGCCGAAGAAACCGGCGCCTGGATCCGGCAACAGGCCACGCGCCTGTACGCCAGGGCATCTCGCCCGTACAATGCTGCGTCACTTCTCGTCATCAGCAACCGACAACGGCCAACCATGCGCACCAGTCAATTTTTGCTCGCCACACAGAAAGAAACGCCTTCCGACGCCGTCGTGATCAGCCATCAGCTGATGCTGCGTGCCGGCATGATCCGCAAACTCGCCTCCGGCCTGTACACCTGGCTGCCGATGGGCCTGCGGGTGATGCGCAAGGTCGAAGCCATCGTTCGCGAAGAGATGGACGCCGCCGGCTCCCTGGAAGTGTTGATGCCGAGCACCCAACCGGCCGAGCTGTGGCAGGAGTCGGGGCGCTGGGAGGAATACGGCCCCGAGCTGCTGCGCATCAAGGACCGTCATGGTCGCGACTTCTGTGCAGGCCCGACCCACGAAGAAGTGATCACCGACCTGATGCGCAACGAGTTGAGCAGCTACAAGCAGCTGCCGATCAACCTGTACCAGATCCAGACCAAGTTCCGTGACGAGATCCGTCCGCGTTTCGGCCTGATGCGCGGTCGCGAGTTCATCATGAAGGACTCCTACTCGTTCCATGCCGACCTGGCGTCGTTGCAGGTCACTTACGACCGCATGCACCAGGCGTATTGCAACGTGTTCACTCGCCTGGGCCTGAAGTTCCGTCCTGTAGAAGCCGACAACGGCTCCATCGGCGGTGCCGGCTCGCATGAATTCCATGTCCTGGCCGAATCCGGCGAAGACGACATTGTCTTCAGCAACGGCTCCGATTACGCCGCAAACATCGAGAAAGCCGAAGCCGTGCCACGGGAAACATCCCGCGCCGCGCCGGCCGAAGAATTGCGCCTGGTGGACACGCCGAACACCAAGACCATTGCCCAATTGGTGGAAGGCTACAACCTGCCCATCGAGCGCACCATCAAGACACTGATCGTGCGTGCGGAAGAAGAAGGCAAGCTGATTGCCCTGATCATCCGTGGCGATCATGAGCTGAATGAAATCAAGGCCGCCAACCAGCCTGGCGTCGCCAGCCCGCTGGTCATGGCCACCGATGCCGAGCTGCGCGACGCCATCGGCGCTGGCGCCGGCTCCCTCGGCCCGCTGAACCTGCCGCTGCCGATCATCATCGACCGCTCCGTGGAATTGATGAGCGACTTCGCCATCGGTGCCAACATCGATGACAAGCATTATTTCGGCGTGAACTGGGAGCGCGACCTGCCGGTTCCAACCGTCGCGGACCTGCGCAACGTCGTGGCCGGCGATCCAAGCCCGGACGGCAAGGGCACCCTGGAAATCAAGCGCGGCATCGAAGTCGGTCACATCTTCCAGCTGGGCGACAAGTACAGCAAGGCGATGAAATGCGAAGTGCTGGGCGAGAACGGCAAGCCAGTCACCCTGCAGATGGGTTGCTATGGCATTGGCGTGTCCCGCGTGGTGGCCGCCGCCATCGAGCAGAACAACGACGAGAACGGGATCATCTGGAGCGACACACTCGCGCCGTTCCAGATCGCCCTGGTGCCGCTGCGTTATGAAACCGAACAGGTTCGCGAAGCCACCGACAAGCTCTACGCCGAATTGACGGCCGCCGGCTTCGAGGTGCTGCTGGACGATCGCGACAAGAAAACCAGCCCCGGCATCAAGTTCGCCGACATGGAGCTGATCGGCATCCCGCACCGGATCGTGGTCAGCGACCGAGGCCTGGCCGAAGGCAACCTGGAATACAAGAGCCGTACCGAGGCCGAGCCGCAAGCGCTGCCGGTCGCCGACGTGCTGTCCTTCCTCCAGGCCCGTATCCGCCGCTGAGACCAGATAGAGACGTCATGTTCAAGCGAAACACCTTAGGCCTCGGGGGCGCCGCACTGTGCGGCGCCCTGCTGGTCAGCGGCTGCGCCAACCAGATGTCGCAACGCAACGAGCACGAAGAACGGATCGAGCGAAAGCTGCTCGACCATAGCCTGCAGATCGATGTGGGCGAACCCAAGGTGCTCGATCTGCCGCAGCGTCGGGTACGGATCAATGAGCAGAAGACTTTCGAAGTCACCGAATTCGAAGTCACCCGCCACTACGATCGCTACACGCCCTACCAGCCTTGGCGGGAGATCTACGAGATCCCGCTGGGCGCGGTAGCGGTGGTCGCTGGCGTCGGCGCGAACGTGGTCAACGTATTCGCCTTGGGCAGCCTCCCCGACTCCGCGACCCGCGACTGGATCAGCTACGGTTTCGCCGGGCTGAACCCGTTCATGAACGTACCTTCCAACGGTCGGGCGCAACAGAACCTTGCCGGTATCGACGAAGTCCAGCGTGACAAGCGCACGGAACACTCGAGCCTGCCCTGGAGCGAGCGCCCGGTCGAAGTGAAAGCCGCTCGCCAGACGTTCGAGATGAGCACAGACCGCAATGGCGTGTTGCGCTTGAACTTGCTGGAAAGCCCCTTCGCCGAACATGACCTGAGCCAATTCGGGAAATTGCAGATCAGCGTGACCGATGCCCAGGACGAGGTGCACACCGATTCATCCCTGAGCATCAGCAGCACGCTGCGCAGCAAGTTGGTGGAGGCCCATGGGCTGATCTACGACGATTTGGAAGATGACGAAGTGAGCCAGTGGGTCCACCGGGTCAAACGCCTGTCGGAACTGGGGCTTGAAGAAGAAGCCAGCGAGCTGGAACAGAGCCTGATCGAGCTGACCCGCAACGATCCGGAGCTGCAGACCGAGTTCATGAAAGCCTTGACCAAGGATGGCGGGCGGTTGGTGGCGGATCCTGGCGCCAATTGACTCCAGTTCGGATGCTCCCCCCGTGGCGAGGGAGCTTGCTCCCGCTGGGCCGCGAAGCGACCCCCAAAAAACTGCCGAATGCGGAGCTCCAGATACACCGCACTCGCCGGTTCACGGCTGCTTCGCAGCCGAGCGGGAGCAAGCTCCCTCGCCACAAGGGTCCAGAGGACCTTAATGAACAGCGTTACCCTTTGGCGAGCGCTCAACGCTCGAACAACTCCAACTGCTCAAACCCGCCCCGCAAATCCTCCAACCGTACCCCTATCCCCAATAATCTCACCGGCTTGCCGCCCCGGTTGAATGCCTGGGTCAACAGCAACTGGTAACTGCCCAAGTCCCGTCCTGCTCCTGCTTGCTCCAGGGTGGTCTGGGTAAAGTCATGGAATTTCACTTTAACGAACGGCTTGCCCGGCCGGTAACTGCTGTCGATCCGCGCCATCCGCCCACTGAGGGTCTGCATCAGCTCCGGCAGCTTGTCGAGACAGCTTTTCAAGTCGGGCAAATCGACGTCGTAAGTGTTTTCCACACTGATGGACTGTCGCCGGCTGTCGTTCTGCACCAGGCGCTCGTCGATCCCACGGGCAAGACTCCAGAGCCTCTCACCGAAACTGCCGAATTCGCGCACCAGCGCGAGCTTGTCCCATTGGCGCAAGTGCAGGCAATCAACGATACCCAGCCTGTTCAGTTTATCGGCGGTGACCTTGCCGACCCCGTGGAGCTTGCTCACTGGTAGCGCCGAGACGAAATCGTCCACCTGATCGGGGGTTATGACGAACAAGCCGTTGGGTTTCTTCCAGTCGCTGGCGATCTTGGCGAGAAACTTGTTCGGCGCGACGCCTGCGGAGACGGTGATGTGCAGTTGATTGGACACACGCCGACGAATGTCCTGGGCGATACGCGTGGCGCTGCCGCCAAAATGCGCGCTGGCGGAGACGTCCAGGTACGCCTCGTCCAGGGACAGCGGCTCGATCAGGTCAGTGTAATCGCTGAAGATTGTTTGGATTTCCTTCGACGCTTCCCGATAGGCCTCCATCCTCGGCTTGACGATGGTCAGGTCAGGGCAGAGTTTCAGGGCATGGCCGGAAGACATGGCCGAACGCACGCCGTAGGCCCGCGCTTCGTAGTTGCAAGTAGCGATCACGCCTCGCCGGTCCGCCGAACCGCCAACCGCCAGGGGCTTGCCGGCCAGCCGTGGATCATCGCGCATTTCGATAGCGGCATAGAAACAGTCGCAGTCGACGTGGATGATTTTGCGTTGCGTCATAAAAGAAGCGGCATATGGGACCAATCGGAGCGCCAGTATCGCATTCGGACCTGTATATAGCACCAGTAGTTTGAAATATCCTGCAGCAGACCTGGAAAAAGCCTACGTAAATTTATTTCCTCAATCGCACCGAACCCGGTAATAGAGCGCGAACCCTTGCCAGCCGTGCGTCACAGCGCTGTCATATTACCTTTCGGAAGGCTAACCAATTGAAGCGGAACAGGTTTTTCCGGATAAGGGATTGACAGTGCGCCAATCCTCTGTAGAATGCCGCCACACAGACGCGGGATGGAGCAGTCTGGTAGCTCGTCGGGCTCATAACCCGAAGGTCGTCGGTTCAAATCCGGCTCCCGCAACCAAACATCAAGAAAGGCTACTCGAAAGAGTGGCCTTTTTTGTGGGCGCCAGTTTTATACCAACCGACAGACGTCGCCGCTAGGCGCCCTGAGTTGTAGGACAATTTCCTTTTGTTTTTCGAGCATTTAGGCGAACGACCGTTAATTTGCCCCTTTGCCTTATTAACGGTTGACACTCTGGCGTTCGCCTGTAGAATGCCGCCACACAGACGCGGGATGGAGCAGTCTGGTAGCTCGTCGGGCTCATAACCCGAAGGTCGTCGGTTCAAATCCGGCTCCCGCAACCAAATATCAAGAAAGGCTGCTCGAAAGAGTGGCCTTTTTTGTGTCTGTCGAAAAAGCCGCATTACAAATATTTTGTAATTATTTTCCGCCGCAGGGATTGGTAACTTGGCTGGATACCCCCATCCTGTCGCGCATAGCTCAAGAGGTGATTGATGCGCGCCCACTCGTCTGACCCGCAAGACCCCGTTACTGCGACACAACCGATCAAGGCCGAGCGACTGCGTTGGCTGGACCGGATCAGCCAGTACCGCCAACCTATCGGTCTCGCCGTCACGCTGCTGCTGTTTGCGATCGCGTTGATCGCCTGTCGCCACCTCCTGAGCGAGCTCGATCTTTACGCCTTGCATGACTCGATCCTCGACGTGCCGAGGCCGGCGCTGCTCGGCGCAATTGTCGCCACCGTCGCCGGCTTCGTGATTCTGCTGGGTTATGAATGGTCCGCCACCCGCTACGCGGGCGTAACGCTGCCGCCTCAAACCATGGTCCTCGGCGGTTTCACTGCGTTTGCCATTGGCAATGCCATCGGCCTCTCATTGCTGTCGGGCGGCTCGGTTCGTTATCGCTTGTATGCGCGGCATGGCCTGGGAGCAGCCGACGTCGCCCATATGACCTTGTTCGCCAGCCTGTCCCTGGGCTGCGCGCTGCCCCCCTTGGCCGCGCTGGCAACCCTGAGCAACCTGCCCGCCGCGTCTGCCGCCTTGCACCTTCCCGCCGTCTTGCTGGGTTCGATCGCCGTGGCGGTCCTGTTGCTCACCAGCGTGCTGGCCGTTGGCATCTATCGTCGTCGGTTGCCTGAGCAACCCTACCGGGACAGCCTGCTGGTCAAGGCCGGTCGCCGTACGCTGCGCCTGCCGGGCCGGCGCCTGACATTCCTGCAACTGGTCATTACCGCGCTGGATGTCGCCGCAGCCGCTACGGTGCTTTACCTGCTGCTGCCTGAAGCGCCACCGTTCGGTCCATTCCTGCTGGTGTATCTGCTCGCGCTGGCCGCCGGCGTACTCAGCCATGTGCCGGGTGGCGTCGGGGTGTTCGAGGCGATCCTGCTGGCCGCGTTTGCCGACAAGCTGGGCGCCGCACCGCTTGCCGCCGCCCTGTTGCTGTATCGCTTGATCTACGTGCTGCTGCCGATGCTGGTGGCCTGCGTGCTGCTGCTGATCAACGAGGCGCAACGGCTGTTCCAGACGCGCCAGACCCTGCGTGCGGCGTCAGGTTTTGCGGCGCCGATCCTGGCCGTACTGGTATTCCTGTCTGGCGTGGTGCTGCTGTTTTCCGGTGTCACCCCCGAGATCGACACACGCCTGGAGCACATCGGCTTCCTGATTCCCCATCGACTGGTGGACGCCTCGCACTTCGGCGCGAGCCTGGTGGGCGTGCTCTGCCTGTTGCTGGCCCAAGGCCTGCGCCGGCGCCTGTCCGCCGCCTGGATGCTGACCACGGTTTTGCTGCTGGTGGGCGCCCTGCTCTCGCTGCTCAAGGGCTTTGACTGGGAAGAAGCCACGCTGCTGACCCTGACCGCTGCCCTGCTGGCAGTGTTCCGACGCTCTTTCTACCGTCCGAGTCGCCTGACCGAACTGCCGTTTTCGCCTTTGTTCCTTATCGCCAGCCTCTGCGTGCTGGGCGCATCGATCTGGCTGTTGCTGTTTGCCTATCAGGACGTGCCCTACAGTCACCAATTGTGGTGGCAGTTCACCCTGGATGCCGATGCCCCCCGAGGCCTGCGCTCGTTGTTGGGCGCCGCCGTCCTGCTGGTGGTGGTTTCCCTGACCTGGCTGCTGCGCACGGCGCGCCCCGTGATCCATCAGCCCACGGCGGAAGAGCTGGAGCGTGCCAAGACCATTCTCATGGCGTCCTCGCAACCGGACGGTGGCTTGGCCCTGACCGGTGACAAGGCGCTGCTGTTTCACCCTAACGACGAAGCGTTCCTGATGTACGCGCGTCGCGGCCGCAGCCTGGTGGCACTGTATGATCCGATCGGACCGACCCAGCAACGGGCGGAAATGATCTGGCAGTTCCGCGACCTTTGCGACATTCATCATGCTCGCCCGGTGTTTTATCAGGTACGTGCCGAAAACCTGCCGTACTACATGGACATCGGCCTGACCGCGATCAAGCTGGGCGAAGAAGCGCGGGTCAACCTCAAGCGTTTCGACCTCGAGGCCAAGGGCAAGGAGATGAAGGACCTGCGTTACACCTGGAACCGCGGCACCCGGGATGGCCTGTCGCTGGAGATCCACGAGCCGGGGCAGGCGCCGATGGATGAGCTCAAGGTCATTTCCGATGCCTGGCTGACCGGCAAGAACGTACGGGAAAAAGGGTTTTCCCTGGGCCGCTTCAGCGACGACTACCTCAAGCATTTCCGCATCGCGGTGATTCGTTTCGAGGGCAAGCCAGTCGCGTTCGCCAACTTGTTGGAAACCCACAGCCATGAACTGGCCAGCCTCGACCTGATGCGCGCCCACCCCGAAGCCCCGAAACTGACCATGGAGTTCATGATGGTCGGCCTGATCCAACATTATAAGAACCATGACTACGCACGCTTCAGCCTCGGCATGGTCCCTCTCTCGGGCCTGCAACCGCGTCGTGGCGCACCGCTGACCCAACGCCTGGGTTCGATGGTGTTTCGCCGTGGCGAGCAGCTCTACAATTTCCAGGGGCTGCGCCGTTTCAAAGACAAATTCCAGCCTGACTGGGAACCTCGTTACATGGCCGTGCCCGCCGGACTCGATCCGCTGGTCGCGCTGGCCGATACCGCCGCCCTGATTGCAGGCGGCCTGACTGGATTGGTGAAACGCTGATGACGCAACGCTTTTGGCGATACCTGGTAGCCAGCCTGCTGGTGCTGGCGGTGATTCTTGGTGGCGGCTACTGGTACTGGAACCGCCCCGCCCCGCAACCGACCCTGGAACAACTGGAGCCCGCCGACGGCGCGCCGATGACCCGGGTCATTCCTGGCTCCAAGTCGCGTGCCCATGTGCTGGTGGCGGTCAATGACGACCAGAAGCTCAGCGACACCCAACTGACGACCCTCAGCCGCAGCGGCTCGGCAGAGATCGTCCAGGTGATCCTGCCCAAGGACTGCATGTTGCAGGGCCGCGCCTTGCAGGCTGGCCTGAGACAGCTTCATGGGCCGGCCACGCTGGTCAGCGGCATCGGCCCTGGCGCCGTGCTGGCCTGGCGCTGGTTGGCGGAACAGAAGGACGACAAGGCCCAGGCCGTTTCGGTGGACCTGGCCCTGGAAAAGCCCGGCTGCACGCACCTGCTACCGAAAAGCGCCGCCCACGGTCGCTGGCTGGTGGCCTGGAACGACAACCCCGACGACACCAGTGCCGGTTTCGTGCGGGACCAGCACAACGCCGAAACCAGCATCAGCGACTACGACATCAACCTGCCGCAGGTGCTGAACAACGAGTTGCGCAAGATTCTGGTCGGTACCGAAAAGGGCAAGGGTGGCTTGAGCATCCCGGTGGTGGAAGTGCCTGCCAGCCAAACGCGGGATACCGTGACGCTGTTCCTTTCCGGTGACGGTGGCTGGCGCGACCTGGACCGCGACGTGGCCGACGAAATGGCCAAGCTCGGCTACCCGGTGGTCGGCATCGACACCCTGCGCTACTACTGGCAGCACAAGAGCCCCGAACAGAGCGCGACCGACCTGACCGAACTGATGCAGCACTACCGGCAGATCTGGGGCACGAAGCGCTTCATCCTGACCGGCTACTCCTTCGGCGCCGATGTGCTGCCAGCGATCTACAACCGCCTGCCCGCTACCGAACAACAGCGGGTCGATGCGATTATCCTGCTCGCCTTCGCCCGTACCGGCAGCTTCGAGATCGAGGTCGAGGGCTGGCTCGGCAACGCCGGCACCGAAGCCGCCACGGGCCCGGAAATGGCCAAGCTGCCCGCCGAGAAAGTGGTGTGCATCTATGGCGGCGAAGAAGCCGACGAAAGCGGCTGCACCGACAAGACGGCCGTGGGTGAGGCGATCAAATTGCCGGGCGGCCACCACTTCGATGAAAACTACCCGGCCCTGGCCAAGCGGTTGATCGATGAGATCAACAAGCGGCAGAGCAAGCCTGCCGAGCAGTAAGCGGGTGCGAGCCTGACAAAGCCCCGGCAGCCTTACGGTTGCCGGGGCTTTTTTGTGCCAGCTCGACCTGCACAACACCCTGTGGGAGCGGGCTTGCTCGCGAAGGCGGCGTGTCAGTCGACAGAATCGCTAACTGGCACGCCGCCTTCG